>NZ_VFMO01000001.1:2890731-3211923 GCF_006715095.1 Yimella lutea | reverse complement strand
CGAACGGGGGCTTCACGGGAGGCATGAACGCGGGGCTCCGTTGGGCGCTGGAGCGGAGTGCCCGGACGGTGACTGTGCTCAACAACGACACCATGGTTCTGCCCGGCGCCCTTGAGCAACTGGAACTGACAGCTGCAGGAGGGGCCGCGGTTGCGCCGGAGGTCCGGTATCTCAGCAAGCCCGGCCGCGTGTGGTTCGGTGGTGGCGTCGTCGACCCGTCCACAGGGCTTGCGCGCCATCTGGGCGAGGGCGAATTGTCGCCGACCGACGACGGCGTTCGTGAGTCCGAGGTGCTCACCGGCTGCTGCATCACGGCCACGGCGGCGGTGTGGCGGCGCGTCGGGCTGTTCGACGAGCGGTTCTTCCTCAACTTCGAGGACTCCGACTGGAGTGTTCGGGCTGCGCGGCTTGGAGTTCCGCTGCTGGTCGACACACGTGCGGTTATCCACCACACCGTTTCCGCTTCATTCGCAGGAGAATTCAGCTACCTCGGATTGTACTTCTACGCGCGCAACGGTCTGACGTTTGTGCATGAGCGCACGAATGCGGGAGTGCTCGGCGAGACCCGCTTCCTACGAAGACAACTGCTTCCGCACCTCAAGCCGCGCCCAGGCCGGGGCACCCGGGCCGTCGTACGAAACGGGCTTGTGCTGGGCTACGCCCTCCGCGACGCGGTCACCGGCCGGTTCGGTGCGGCGCCTGCTCGGCTCCAACGAGCCGCAAAGCACTGGGCCGAGCAGGACCCACAGTCGTATGCAGCGGGCGGCAGTGCGGAAAGCGACCTCCGCGCCGTTGGATCCGACTGCGAGGGTGATTGAGCGACAGGGCAGGATGGAGACGTGATCGAGTTCGGCGATTAATGAGCAATGGGGGATTGGCATGACAGGTGCGGGGCCGTCGGTGGCGTTTGTGCGAGGTAGCGCGCTGAACCCGTTCGAGACGCAGGTATTCGCCGGCCTGGACGGCTTCGAGGTCCGAGCCATCGGAGAGTCGCCCGCAAACTATGAGGTCGACCTGGTTCCCGTGCCAGTCACACTGCTGGCGCCGCACGTGAACGGGCGAGCGGTGCGAGTTGCGCGCCGCGCCGGGTTGCCCCTGCCCCCACCCCTGAAGAAGGCCGGCATGCTGCGCGGACTGCGCGAAGCAATCGGGTCGGCCGACATCGTCCACGCTGCGGAGACGTTCATCCCGTTCACTGACCAGTGCGTCGAAATTGCCCGCAGCATCGGCGCTCGGCTTGTGTTGACCTGTTGGGAGAACATTCCGTTCCTGTACGACGATGACCCGGTCATGACGCAGCGCAAACAGCGTGTCCGCGACGCAGCCGCCGTCTTCGTAGCGGTGACGGAACCGGCGCGGGACACGCTGATTGCCGAGGGAGTGGAAGAAGACCGGATCCGAGTCGTTCCTGCGGCCCTGAACACGGATCGATTCGAGTCCGGTCACGACCGCTCGTTCCTTGCGGCGCGGGCCGGCATCCCTGCCGACGCGCCGATCGTGCTCTTCGTGGGTCGGATGATCAGGGAGAAGGGCGTCATCGAACTCGTCCACGCCTTCTCAAAGGTCGTCGGTGCTGCGGCGGCTCCCCACTTGGTGCTTGTCGGCAATGGCCCGCAAACGACAAGGGTGAAAGTGGCCGCGGAGGCACTCGGTGTTGCCGAGCGCGTTCATCTGCTGGAAGGTCAGTCGTACGCGGACATACCCCGGGTGTTCCGGTCCGCCGATGTCGTTGTCATCCCGAGCCTTTCCACGCCGTATTGGCAAGAACAGTTCGGATACGTCCTGGCCGAGGCCATGGCGTCGGGGAGGCCCCTCATAACGACCAGGACGGGTTCGATCCCGCATGTCGTCGGGGACGCAGCGTGGGTGGTCGATGATTACGACATTGACGGACTGACTCGCGCCATCGCGGAGACGCTCACCAGCCCCGACGTGGCGGCAGAGCTTGGTCTGCGTGGCCGGTCTCGGGCAGTCGAGCGTTACTCCGTGGCGGCCGTCGCTCCACTATTGGCCGCGGCCTACGAGGACGCACTGTCGCGGTAAACGGACCCGTATCCAGCGCCTTGTCAGGCACGGCGCTCGGCTCAGCAACCGAGGCAGACGCATCGAGGTCAGGGACAGGAGCATCTTCAGGCGGCACGACCGCCAGTGTCTCGGTCATTACGGACCTTCCCCGCCAACCGCCACGGTCAGTCCCCCGCACGCCTTGGAGGGGTCTATGTGGGAATTATGGAATCCCTCGCGCGTTATCATTAGCATGGCGCGAATTCCTCAGCGAACTATCGGGCCGGGTTGCGCGAGCGCTCGCGCATCATCGCTGCGCAGAGAGATCAGGCGGCCGGTAAGGGTGATTTCGACTCTGTTCGGGCGTGCGATTCTGGCCTGAGTCGTACTCGTGAACTTTACGGGTTCCAGGCATTGGACGCGGCGAGGGGGTGCTATCGGCGAGGTGATAAGCGAGGCACAGCGACGCATCTCTCGGTGGCAGTCGGGCTTACGCGGGGCGCTATACTTGCACCCTCGTTCCGGCGGTCACTTCGCGTGCAGGCATCTCAAAGCGTTGAGGCAGTGTCGAAGTTGTTGGGCGCAGCATCGCAGGTGGTTTCTGCATCGCAGCATCCTCGGGCCCGCACTTGTCGCCGTCTGGCAGAGCCGACAGGCGATGTGCTCAGCGGTGTAGTACTCGATTACGATAGTACGCCTCGTAGCGGTCGATCACTCGATCGAGGGAGAAGTCCTCGCTGCGCTCGATCGCTTTGCGCCGCAACGACTCTCGATAGGGGCTGCTGGTCAATACCTTCACGAGCGCAGCGCCGAGCCCGTCGAGTTCGGCGAGCACCCCGCCGGTCTGCCCGCTCTGCAACACATACCGCGCACCGATGTTGGGCGTTGCGACCACCGGTGTGCCCGAGGCCATGGCCTCGGCATAGGGAATGCCGAACCCCTCATAGTCCGACGGCAGGCAGAACACCCATGCGCTCGCATACGCACGCGCCAACTCCTCGTCGGAGAGGCGACCTAGCGCCCGCACACCGTGGGGCAGCGTCGCGGGGGCATCGTGCGTCACCATCAACAGCTCGGCGTCGGGCACCTGGGGGCGCACCTCGGCGGTGAAGATCCGGGCGAGTTCGGCGCCTCGTTTGCGGTTGCGCCACGTGCCGACAAAAAGGACCGTGGGGTGGTCTGACTTCGGCGCCGCCGCAGGCGTGAAGCGTGCGGTGTCAACGCCGTTGGGCACGACATCGAGCACCCACGGCATCCACTTGCGGGTGTCGGGGGAGACCAAGACGGTCCGGTCCGCAACGACCGAGGCGAGCAGTTCGGTCACCCCGAGCGCGCCCATCCGCAGCTTCTCCTTCGCGCCGGGAATGTGCTTCGCCTCCTCGAAACACGACCCGTGCATGGTGCGTACGTGAACAGGCGCACGACGTTTCCACAGCCAGTAGTCGTCCCCGTGTGCGTGCACGACGTCGAAGCCGGAGAAGTCGATGCGCCTCAAGTGGGTCGCGAAGCGGAAGGTCCGCAGCGGTCCTTCGACCGCGACGAGCCGGTGCGCATACCGCGCATCCTCGACGGGCGGGGAGTCGCTGAACATTGTGACGTGGTGGCCTCGATCAGCAAGAGCGTTGGCCAATGCGTGCGCCTGGTAACCGACCCCGATCTTGCTGGCGCTGGGCAGGTAGTGCGAGATCATCGCGATCCGCAGCGGATCGGCGGTGAGGTCAGGCATCTTGCAGCGACCGGAAGTGGTCGACGGTCTTCGCGAGACCGTCGTCCAGTACGACCTGCGGGGCCCATCCGAGCTCCGACTGGGCGAGCGAGATGTCCGGGCGGCGTCGCACCGGGTCGTCCTGGGGGAGTGGACGATGCTCGATCTGCGAGTCGCTGCCGGTCAGCGCGATCACCTTCTGGGCGAGTTCGAGCATGGTGAACTCGCCGGGGTTGCCGATGTTCACCGGGCCGGTGAACGAGGGGGGCGAATCCATCAGCGAGATCAGCCCCGAGACCAGGTCGTCGACGAAGCAGAACGAGCGAGTCTGCTGGCCGTCGCCGTAGATGGTGATCGGTTCGCCGGCGAGCGCCTGAACGATGAAGTTCGACACCACGCGCCCATCGTCGGGACGCATCCGTGGCCCGTAGGTGTTGAAGATTCGAGCCACCTTGATCGGTAGGTCGTGCTGGCGCCAGTAGTCGAAGAAGAGCGTCTCAGCGCACCGCTTGCCCTCGTCGTAGCAAGAGCGGATGCCGATCGGGTTCACGTGGCCCCAGTAGCCCTCCTGCTGGGGGTGCACCTCCGGGTCGCCGTAGACCTCGGAGGTCGAGGCGAGCAAGATCTTCGCCCCGGTGCGCTTTGCCAGGCCCAGCATGTTGATCGAGCCGTGCACGCTGGTCTTGGTGGTCTGCACAGGGTCGCGCTGGTAGTAGACCGGGCTTGCCGGGCAGGCCAGGTGGTAGATCTCGTCGACCTCCACGTACAGCGGGAACGTGACGTCGTGCCGAATCAGCTCGAACGACGGGTGGCCGATCAGGTGGTGCACGTTCGACCGCAGGCCCGAGTAGAAGTTGTCGACGACGAGCACCTCGTCTCCCCGCTCGAGCAGGCGCTCCACCAGGTGTGACCCGATGAATCCCGCGCCGCCAGTAACTAACACCCGACGTTCGACCATTGCCGCCCTATTCCGCGTGAAACCCCCTGGTCCGGAAGTCGGACCGACACACATCGAACCATGCCCCATGTTGTTTAGTTGAGCTTGTGCGGATATGGCTGGCACCCAGTGCCTTCTTTCCTGCCAAGGGGGGCGTCGAAGAACTCACACTCCAGTTGGCGCGGCAGTATCAGCGACGCGGTCACGAGGTGACCGTCGTTGTCCATCGTCACCCGTCCGAGCTCCCCGAGGTCGACGAGGTGGAGGGGGTTCCGGTGCGCCGGATCCTCTTCGACTTGCCCGGTTGCGACCCGCGGGCGCTCGCCGGTTACCCGGCGACCGTCGCCCGTCAGTTGCGAGCGTTGGCAGCGATCGGAGCGCCCCCCGATGTGTTGCACGTGCAGTGCCCGGCCAACCAGGTGCCGGCCCTCACGGCCTATGCCGCGCGGCACCGCGTGCCGTTCGTGATCACCACGCAGGGCGAGGTGACGATGGACGCGGGACAGATCTACCAGCACAGCGCCCAGATGCGTCTGGCGCTGCGCACCGGGTCACGGCGGGCAGCGCTGCTCACCGCGTGCTCACGCAGGGCCGGCGACGACGCAGCCGCCGTGGCCGCACGCTTCGCCGACTGCCTTGTGGTGCCGAACGGCGTCGACCCCGCCCAGTGGGAAGTGACCGAACTGCCCACCCAACCGACCTTCGCTGCGTGGGGTCGCCACGTGCCGCAGAAGGGTCTCGACCTGCTCATCCGGGCGTTCGCGTTGGTCCGCACGGAGTTGCCGGACGCTGTGCTGCGCATCGGTGGCGACGGCGAACAGACCCCGGCATTGCGCGAATTGGCCGGTTCCGGAGTCGAATTCGTCGGGTCGCTCGACCGCTCCGGCGTCCAGGACCTGCTCGCGCGCAGCCGGGTCGCCGTGGTGCCGAGCCGGCTCGAACCCTTCGGGATCGTCGCCGTCGAGGCGATGGCTGCTGGGCGGGGCGTAGTCTGGAGCACCAACGGTGGACTCGCCGACGCGACCGGCGGCTTGGGTTGGGGCGTCGACCCGAATGACACCCGCGCCCTCGCAGATGCACTCGTCGCGGCGCATCGCGAGCCAGTCGACCCCATGGCTGCACGATCCCACGCGGAGTCGTTGTCGTGGGAGCACGTGGCGGACATTTACCTGCGCGTGTATTCCGATCTAATCGCCTGAGGATGTTGCACAAACGCAGCCTGCGGGTGGAACGACATCGGTTCGGCTTGGAGGGTGTCATGCATGAAGATGTCAGGGCCGCACGTCCGGGGCATCTTCCGGGCCTCGACGGCCTTCGGGGCGTTGCCGCGATGGCCGTTGTCATTTTCCACATGTCGCTCGGTCCGGCGGCGAACGGATTCGCGGGCGTCGACGTGTTCTTCGTGCTCAGCGGGTTCCTCATCACTTCGCTGCTGGTGCGGGAGCACGCCGCCACGGGTTCCGTGGCACTCGGCCGGTTCTACCTGCGGCGACTCCTCCGCCTATACCCGGCACTCGTCCTAACCTGTGCCGGAGTGCTGCTGCTCGGAACACTCACCGGCGAGTCCGGTGAGGTGGCCGGAGCATCTCTCGCCGCGCTGGCCTACGTCGCCAACTGGTGGATCTACCTCGGCCACGCGGCCCCGTTACTCGAACACACGTGGACATTGTCGATCGAAGAGCACTTCTATCTGCTTTGGCCGATCACGTTGGTGCTCGTTTGGTCGCGGCGCGGGTTGTTCCGCGTGCTCGGCATCGGGATCGCAATAGCTGCAGTCGTCGCGGTGATGGTTTCCTGGCCTAGCTCGATAGCTGCTGTACGCGCGTCATACGTACGTGGGGTGCCGATCATTTGGGGGAGCCTAATGGCCGTCGCCATGCGCCGCTGGGACTTCGGACGGGTAGGTCGCCCGCTGCGGTGGCTCCAAATTGTCGCATCGCTCCTCCTGCTTGGCCTGCTTGTAGTGCCGTGGGAATTCGGTTGGGTCACCGGAGCGTTCGGCGTCGCAGGGCTCCTCACTGTGGTGATCGTGCTGGGAATAGCGGTGTCGCCGGGCGGCGCGGGCGAGGTGTGGGCGAACCGCGTTCTCGTCTGGCTCGGACGTCGGTCGTACGGCCTGTACCTCTACCACTTCCCGATTCTGAGCATGTTCGCCCATCAACTCCGGGTCGGACCCGACTGGCTGCGCTCTTGCGCCGGCCTGGCGGTCACGCTGGCCGTCGTCGCCTTCTCCTACCGATTCGTCGAATTGCCGTTTCTGCGTCTGAAGGACCGCCGTTTCGCCAGCGCGTTTCGTGGTGACGCTCAACGCCCTTCCGCGTCCCGGTAGACCTCCAGCGTCGCCTCCGCGGTGCGCGTCCAACTGAACTCCGCGGCCCGCTCGACACCTCGCGCACATAGCTCGGCTCGCAGACCGCGGTCTTCGATCACCCGGAGCAGCGCGTTCGCGAAGCCCACGACATCCAGTGGCGCCACAGTGAGGCCCGCATCGCCCACGACTTCCGGGATGGATGAGGTGTTGCTGACGACCACCGGCGCGCCGCATTTCATCGCCTCGAGCGGAGGAAGGCCGAATCCTTCGAACACGGACGGGAGGACGAAACAGTCGCAGGCGCTGTACCAGCAACTGAGTTCTGCGTCAGGAACATGTCCGGTGAAACGGATACGGGACGCGAGCCCGAGTTCGCCGACAGCGGTTTCGAACGCTGCGTTCTTCCATCCTTCGCCGCCGACGATGACCAAGGTGTGCGGGATGCGGTCGGCGATGGACGCGAAGGCGTTAAGGAGGGTGAGAAGGTTCTTGCGCGGTTCGATCGTCCCGACGGCAAGGATGTACGGCGAAGCCATGGTGTCGCGTCGGAAGGCTTGGAGGCGATCGGCTGGTGGGCGCTGAATCGTCGGCGTGGCCGCAAGCGGGATTGCCTCGATTCGGTCGGCGGGAAGGCCCGTCCAGTCCATGAGGTCCGAAGCAGTGGCATGCGAGACCGTGATCACGCGGCGCGCTCGGTGCACGGATTGCCGGGTCGCCGCCGCCAGATAGGCCGTGCGGGACTTGGGCGCGTGTTCTGGGTATCGGACGAATGCGAGGTCGTGCACGGTAACGACGCTCGGCGGCCCGAGCAGGGGAGCCACCATCACCGGCCCATGGAGCAGATCAACATCCATCATTCGCGCCCGTGCGGCGAGCGCGGTCTGTTCCCAAGCGATGCGGCCCACAGGGTGCCGAAGCGGACCGGATCCGCCGGGACTGATCGACACGATGTCCTCGTCGTCGCGGGTGAGCGGTCCCATGGCGGCCAACAACTCGCGGATGTACCTGCTCACTCCGGCCTGACGGAAATCGCCTGCCGAAGACAGGAGCGCGGTATTGACCCCGATGCGCATACTTATTCGCCAACCCCCTTGATGGTCTGACCCGGCGTGAGCCTACGGGATCGGGTTCAGGCGTCGGCAACCTCGAACCGGACGCACCAGTACTGCGACAGTCCGGGCATACTGAACGGCGATGAGAATTGCCATCGCACACGACTACCTGACCCAGCTCGGCGGAGCCGAACGCGTCGTCCTTTCACTGATGAAGGCCTTCCCGGGAGCGCCGGTGCACACCACGCTCTACGACCCCGACACCACCTTCCCTGAGTTCCGAGATGCCGATGTGCGCGTGTCTCCACTCAACAAGGTGGGGGCACTGCGAACCAACCACCGCATTGCGCTTCCGTTTCTCGCCCCTGCCGCCTCTCAGGTGATGATCGACGCTGATGTCGTCGTCGCATCGTCCAGCGGGTGGGCCCATGGATTCCCGACCACCGGAAAGAAGCTCGTCTACTGTCACTCGCCGGCTCGGTGGCTCTATCTGCCGGAGGAATACCTAGGTACGAAGGCCGGGGTGATCAAGCCTGCGCTCTCGGCCATGACACCGGCCCTCAAACGTTGGGACGCGCTGGCCGCGAAGACCGCTGATCGCTACCTGGCCAATTCACATGTTGTGCAGGAGCGCATCAAGCAGGTGTACGGGATCAGCGCCGACGTGGTGTTTCCACCGCATCGCGTCGAAACCGACGGTCTGCAGGAGCCCGCCGCTGAAGTGGTCCAGCGTGGATGGCCCGACTTCCATCTGCTCGTGTCGCGGCTACTTCCGTACAAGAACGTGGACAAGGCCATCGACGCCTTCAATTCGATGCCGGACGAACGGCTGGTCATTGTGGGGCGCGGACCGATCGCCGATCGACTCCGTTCGTCGATGGGTGCGAATTGCGTTCTGCTGGAGGGAATTCCGGACGCCCAGCTGAGGTGGCTCTACGCTCACGCGAGGGCCTTGGTCGCGCCCAGCCACGAGGACTTCGGCTTGACGGTGATCGAGGCGGCGGCGTTCGGCACGCCTACCCTCGCGCTGCAATCGGGTGGCTATCTCGACACGGTGAAGCCTGGGGTGAGCGGCTACTTCTTCCCAGTGGCCGAAGCTGACCAGATCGTCGATGCGGTCCGTCGACACGCCTCGTTGCCGCTCGACCGTGCCCACGTGACCGCGCATGCCGCGACCTTCAGTGAGGAAGCGTTCATCTCAGCGATCCGGCGAGCCGTCGGCGAACTCGTGAACTGACTCACCACATCGCAAGTAGTCCCGCCAGCACAAGCGCCGGGATACTGAACTCATGACGAACGACAAGCCTGTGGCGACGTGGCTCACCGACATGGACGGCGTGCTCGTGCACGAAGAACACGCGATTCCTGGCGCGGCCGAGTTCATCAAGGCGCTCCAGGACAGCGGACGCCGCTTTCTCGTCCTCACCAACAACTCGATCTACACCCCGCGCGACCTCCGGGCACGCTTGCGCGCCAGTGGGATCGAGGTGCCAGAGGACGCGCTCTGGACATCGGCCCTCGCGACCGCACAGTTCCTGGACGACCAGCGTCCGGGTGGATCCGCGTACGTCGTGGGTGAGGCGGGGTTGACCACTGCGATCCACGACATCGGCTACGTGATGTCGAGCCGCGACCCGGACTACGTGGTGCTGGGGGAGACCCGCACCTACTCCTTCGAGTCGATCACCCGGGCAATTCGGTTGATCGAGAACGGTGCTCGGTTCATCTGCACCAACCCGGACGCCAGCGGACCGTCGACCGAGGGCAAGCTTCCGGCGACGGGTGCCGTGGCAGCCCTCATCGCAAAGGCAACTGGCGTCGATCCCTATTACGTCGGCAAGCCGAACCCGTTGATGATGCGCAGTGCGCTGAACCAGATCGAAGCGCACTCCGAGACGACCGTGATGATCGGCGACCGCCTCGACACCGACATTCGCAGTGGACTGGAAGCGGGCCTGCGCACGATCCTGGTGCTCACCGGTTCGACACGTCCGGAGAAGGTCGACCGGTATCCCTTCGTGCCGACGCTCATCTGTGACTCGATCGCCGACGTCGTTCCGCTGGTCGACGAACTCGCCCCCGCCGAGGATCGACCGTCGGAGTAACGCACTCGAAATGCCTGACACAATGCTCGGCATGAACTCCGCTCGACCCCGCATCCTCTCGGGCATGCAGCCCACCCACGACTCACTTCACCTCGGTAATTACCTTGGCGCGCAAGTGAACTGGGTGAAGATGCAGGAAGAGTTCGATGCACTGTTCTGCGTCGTCGATCTGCACGCACTCACCGTCGTACCCGATCCGGAACAGCTCCGTATTCGCACCCGGCTCACCGCTGCTCAGTACTTCGCGGGTGGGATCGACCCCGAGCGCTCCACCGTCTTCGTGCAGTCGCAAGTGCCGGAGCACGCGCAACTCGCGTGGGTTCTCAACTGCTTCACCGGCTTCGGTGAAGCCAGCCGCATGACACAGTTCAAGGACAAGTCGGGCAAGCGCGGAGCCGAAGGTACGAACGTCGGTCTGTTCACGTACCCGATACTGATGGCGGCGGACATCCTGCTGTACGACGCGCAGAAGGTGCCGGTGGGGGAGGACCAGCGCCAGCACCTGGAGCTGACCCGCGACCTCGCGCAGCGGATGAACGCGCGCTACGGAGACCTGTTCGTCGTGCCCGAGCCGCACATCCCGGCCGACTCGGCGAAGATCATGTCCCTGCAGGAACCGACCGCGAAGATGAGCAAGTCGGCCGACGACCAGCGCGGCAACCTGATGATGCTCGACGAGCCGAAGGCGAACAGCAAGAAGATCAAGTCGGCCGTGACCGACCTCGACAACGCGGTGCGCTGGGATCCGGAGAACAAGCCCGGTATCGCCAACCTGCTGCGCATCCACCATGCCTTTTCCGGCGAGTCGATCGACGCGCTCGTAGAGCGCTACGCAGGCGAGAACAAGTACGGGGCGCTGAAGACCGACGTCGTCGACCTCTTCCGCTCGGTGCAGGAGCCGTTCAAGGACAAGGTCGACACCTACATGGCTGATCCGGCTCAACTCGACGAGATCCTTGCGCGTGGCGCACAGCGGGCCCGTGAGATCGCTGCTCCGACCCTCTCACGTGTCTACGACGCGGTGGGATTCATCCAAACCCGATGATTCGAGCCGCAGACATGAAGACCATCGGCGTCTCCATCCCGATTCCCACTCCGTACGCGAGCCAGCTGCGCACCGTCCGCCAGGCAGTGGGTGATCCACTCGCGGACGCCGTCCCCCCGCACATCACACTGATGCCGCCGACCGACGTGCGCCTGATCGATTTGCCGGCGTTCGGTGAGCACCTGCGCACGGTGGCTGCGACCTCGAAACCGTTCCGCATGATCCTGCGCGGCACCGGCACCTTTCGCCCGATCTCACCGGTCGTCTTCGTGCAGGTGGCGCGCGGAATCGGCGAGTGCGAGCAACTCGAATCGCGAGTGCGTCAAGGACCCGTCGAGCGCGAGCTGGAGTTTCCGTACCACCCACACGTGACCATCGCGCACCACCTGGACGACGTCGCCCTGGACGAGGCCTTCGACGAACTGGCCGATTTCAAGGCGACCTTCGACGTCGTCGGTTTCGACCTGTACGAGCACGGCCCGGACGGTGTCTGGCGCTCGGTCGACCGCTTCGAGTTCGGCTCGGCACCGCAGGGTGGCTGAGACGACTGCAGTCTGACCTGCGGGGTACGCCGACGCCACAAAGCAGGAGCGGCCCCGGTCAACGCGATGGTGGGAGCCGCCCACGCACGCGGTGAGGGTGGGCCGGCTCGGTCCGCTTTGTTCGGACGCCAGGTTGAGCCCCAATCAGTCTTTCGTCGCGGGCCACTCGGCGTTGCAGCATTGCCGCCCGGCGCAGTGCCGCGATGAAAGGTGCCCCTTATCCGACGACACGTTCAGCCTGGCGATACCCTGCCATCGTGGCAACTCAAACCCTTCCTGCGAAGCGCACAGGCAAGGCCGGCAGCACCATCTTCCTGAAGACCTTGATGGCCGTCAGTGGGCTGATTTTCGTCGGTTACGTCGTGCTGCACATGTACGGCAACCTCAAGGTGTTCTCGGGCGAAGAGGCCTTCAACACCTACGCCCACCACCTGCGTACCTTCGGTGAGCCGATGCTCCCGTACGGCGGCCTGTTGTGGATCTTCCGCGTCGTCCTGCTCCTGGCACTGTTCGCGCACGTCTACAGCGCCGTGAAGCTGTGGAAGCTCGCCAACCAGGCGCGTCCGCAGAAGTACGCGGTCAAGAAGACCGTCGCCGCCTCCTTCTCCTCCAAATGGATGCGTTGGGGCGGCGTTGCGCTGCTGCTGTTCGTGATCTGGCACCTGCTGCACTTCACGATCGGCAAGATCAATGTGGGCGAGGGCGGCCAGGCCGCTGCGATCACCCAGAACCCCTACCAGCTCGTCGTGCACAGCTTCGGCGCCTGGTGGATGGTGCTGATCTACATCCTCGCGATGGTCGCGCTCGGCATGCACCTGCACCACGGCATCTGGAGCGCCTGCCAGACGCTCGGCTTCACTGGCACCCCGCAGGCCCGCAAGATCGCGAAGACCGCGGCCACCGCGATCGCGCTGATCGTCGCCGTCGGGTTCGCGCTGCCGCCGCTGTTCATCCTCTTCGGCGTGATCGACTAAGGGACTTCGAATTCATATGACTGACACGCTCATCGACGACATGTACCGCCTCGGCGACAACATCGCCGACACCAAGGCGCCCACCGACGTTCCGATCGGGGAGCGGTGGACGAAGGCGAAGTTCGAGAACAAGCTCGTCAACCCCTCCAACCGACGCAAGCTGTCGGTGATCATCGTCGGCACCGGCCTGGCCGGAGCCTCCGCCGCCGCCACCATGGGCGAGGCCGGTTACAACGTGAAGGCGTTCTGCTACCAGGACAGCCCGCGTCGTGCCCACTCGATCGCCGCCCAGGGTGGCATCAACGCGGCCAAGAACTACAACGACGACGGCGACTCGGTCTACCGACTCTTCTACGACACCGTGAAGGGCGGCGACTACCGCAGCCGCGAGAACAACGTCTACCGCCTGGCCGAGGTGTCGACGAACATCATCGACCAGTGCGTGGCGCAGGGTGTTCCGTTCGCGCGTGATTACGGCGGCCTGCTCGACAACCGTTCGTTCGGTGGTGTGCAGGTGGCCCGCACGTTCTACGCCCGTGGTCAGACCGGCCAGCAGTTGCTGATCGGTGCCTACCAGGCGATGGAGCGTCAGGTCGCGGCCGGCACGGTCAAGGAGTACGTGCGCCACGAGATGCTCGAGCTGATCGTTGTCGACGGCAAGGCTCGCGGCATCATCGCGCGCGACATGGTCACCGGTGAGATCGAGACCCACCTGGCCGACGTGGTCGTGCTCGCCACCGGCGGATACGGCAACGTGTTCTTCCTGTCGACCAACGCGATGGGCTGCAACGTCACGGCCACCTGGCGCGCGCACCGCAAGGGTGCCTACTTCGCCAACCCGTGTTACACGCAGATCCACCCGACCTGCATCCCGGTCTCCGGCGACCACCAGTCGAAGCTGACGCTGATGTCGGAGTCGCTGCGCAATGACGGGCGCATCTGGGTGCCCAAGCGCAAGGAAGACTGCGACAAGGACCCGCGCGACATCCCCGAGGAAGACCGCGACTACTACCTCGAGCGCATCTACCCGGCGTTCGGAAACCTCGTCCCGCGTGACATCGCCTCCCGCCAGGCGAAGTACGTGTGCGACGAGGGACGCGGCGTCGGCCCGATGGTCGGCGACTTCCGTCGCGGCGTCTACCTCGACTTCGCCGATGCCGTCTCGCGGATGGGTGAGGCTGCGGTGAAGGCGAAGTACGGCAACCTGTTCGACATGTACGCCCGCATCACCGGCGAGGACCCGTACAAGGTGCCGATGCGTATCTACCCGGCTGTGCATTACACGATGGGTGGCCTCTGGGTCGACTACGACCTCGAGACCTCGATCCCGGGTCTGTACGCGGTCGGCGAGGCCAACTTCTCCGACCACGGTGCAAACCGGCTGGGTGCCTCGTCGCTGATGCAGTGCCTGGGGGACGGCTACTTCGTGCTGCCCAACACGATCCGCGACTACCTCGCGGAAGGACCCTTCGAGCCGGTCACCGAAGACCACCCCGCAGTCGTCGAGGCGCGTCAGTCGGTCGAAGGTCGAATCCAGAAGTTGCTGTCGATCAACGGCGAGCGCACCGTCGACTCCTTCCACAAGGAACTCGGCAACATCATGTGGGAGTACTGCGGCATGGAGCGCTCCGAGGAAGGTCTGCGCAAGGCGATCGACCTCATCCGCGGTCTGCGCGAGGAGTTCTGGCGCAATGTGCGGGTGCTCGGTTCGGCCAACACGCTCAACCAGTCGCTGGAGAAGGCCGGCCGTGTCGCCGACTTCCTCGAGCTGGGTGAGCTCATGTGCATCGACGCCCTGCACCGACGCGAGTCGTGTGGAGGCCACTTCCGAGCGGAGAGCCAGACCGAGGACGGTGAGGCGCTGCGTCACGACGACGAGTTCCTGTACGTCGCGGCCTGGGAGTTCGAGGGCGAGCCCTCCGGCGGCCCGAACGCGCCGATCCTGCACAAGGAAGACCTTGTCTACAACTCGATCGAGCTGAAGCAGCGGAGCTACAAGTAATGAATCTGACTCTCAAGATCTGGCGCCAGGACGGCCCCGACACCGCGGGCGAACTCGTCACCTACCCGGTCACGAACATCTCCGAGGACATGTCGTTCCTGGAGATGCTCGACGTGCTCAACGAGGAACTGATCGCCAAGGGCGAGGAGCCGATCGCTTTCGACAGCGACTGCCGCGAGGGCATCTGCGGCGCGTGCTCGTTGATGATCAACGGCGAAGCGCACGGGCCGGAGGTCACGACGACCTGCCAGTTGCACATGCGCTCGTTCCGCGACGGCGAGACCATCACGATCGAGCCGTGGCGCGCGTCCGCGTTCCCGATGGTGCGTGACCTGGTGGTCGACCGTTCCGCGTTCGACCGCATCATCCAGGCCGGCGGCTACATCTCGGTCAAAACCGGTGCTGCCGTCGAAGCCAACAACATGCAGGTGCCGAAGGTCGCCGCCGACCGTGCGTTCGACGCCGCGACCTGCATCGGCTGTGGCGCGTGCGTGGCGGCCTGCCCGAACGCGTCCGGCATGTTGTTCCTCGGTGCGAAGGTCACCCACCTCGGTGAGCTGCCGCAGGGCCAGGCCGAGCGCGACTCGCGCGTGGTGTCGATGCTCAATCAGCACGACCATGACGGTTTCGGTGGTTGCACCAACATCGGTGAATGCGCCGCTGCGTGCCCGAAGGAGATCCCGCTGGACGTCATCAGCCAGCTGAACGCGGACTTCCGCAAGGCCAAGAAGCACGCCTGACGATTGCGCATTTGACCGGCCGGCAGATCGATCTGCCGGCCGGTTGCTTTTCGTGTCAGGCAGCCGGACGAGAGTAGGACGGCGTCACGACCGCTCCGTAGTAACCGATCAGTTCATCGACCACTCCGGACCAGGATCGGGCTTCCATCTTGCGGTGTGCGCTGTCACCCATCCGCTCGCGTAGGGCAGGGTCGATCACCAGGCTGTTCACGCTCGCGCGTAGTGCTCCTGCTGCGTCAGGGTCGAACAGGTACCCCGTGACGCCCGGTTTCACGATGTCGAGCGGACCGCCCGCTGCAGGAGCAACGACCGGGAGCCCGGCAGCCATCGCTTCTTGCAGCGTCTGCCCGAAGGTCTCGTTCACGCCGGTGTGGACGAAGACGTCGAGCGCGGCGTACGCCTGTGCCAGAGGCAGTCCCTGGCGGAAACCGAGGAAGTGCGCCTTCGGCAGCAGTTGCTCGAGCTTCTCCCGTGACGGACCGTCGCCGACGACGACAAGCGACGTGTTCGGTAGGTCGGCGACTTCAGCGAGGCGGTGTACCTGCTTCTCCTGCGCCAACCGTCCCACGTAGCCGACGATCGTCTCTCCGTTCGCTGCGACGCAAGCGCGCAACGCGCGTACCTCGTCCGACGTCTTGAGTTCGGGGGAGTAGAGCGCGGTATCGACACCGCGACTCCACAACGCGGCGCGGGGAACGCCGTGCTTGACCAACTCGGCGAGGGTCGCCGACGAAGGCGCCAGGGTGATGTCGGCGAGTGAGTGCAGGTGGCGGATCCAGCGCCAGGAGACGTTGGAGATCCTGCCACGCAACGGGCCTGCGTGCTGGGCGAGATAGCTCGGCATGTCGGTCTGGTAGATCGCCACCGTGGGAATTCCGAGGTTGCGTCCGGCAGCAAGCCCTCGCCAGCCGAGGCCGAACGGGGATGCCGCATGGACGACGTCCGGCCGGACCTCGTGCAGGATGCGCTCCAGATCGGTCGTCGGTAGGCCGACGCGGAACTGGCGAAGGGTAAGGCCCTGGACAGTGCGTACGGGGAAACCGCGGTACGACTCCGGAGCCGGACCTGGACAGATGACGACGGCCTCGTGGCCACGGTCGGCCAGGTGATCCAGCACCCGACAGACACTTGTGGTCACGCCATTGAGACTGGGCAGGAACGACTCGGTCACGATCGCAACTCGCACGACTTACACAGTGCTGGACGTGAGTGGACGCACAACGCAGACGGGTCGACGGCTAGGTGAGAGTCAGGTGAACGGGATGGGTTAGCGTTCGGGCATGACTGACCTGAGCCCCGGCGAGATCCCGGGCTTTTTCGCTGTTGTTCCGGCCGGGGGGTCCGGGACGCGCCTGTGGCCGCTGTCGCGTGCCGGGTCGCCGAAGTTCCTGCACGACCTGACCGGATCGGGCAAGTCGCTGATCAGGTCGACGGTCGACCGGCTGACGCCGTTGTGCGGTCCGCGGATGATGGTCGTGACCGGGGCGCGGCACGCCGAGGCGGTGCGTGAGCAGGTGCCCGAACTCGGGCCGGACGACCTACTGGTCGAGCCGTCTGCGCGTGAGTCGATGCCTGCGATCGGGCTGGCCGCGGCGTTGCTGGAGCAGGTGGATCCGGAAGCGGTGATCGGTTCGTTCGCGGCCGACCATGTCATCACCGACGACGAGGAGTTCCACCAGTGCGTTCGTGAGGCGGTCGAGGTCGCCCGCACCGGCAAGCTGGTGACGATCGGGATCGAGCCCACCCATGCGGCAACGGGATTCGGTTACATCCAGACCGGTGAGGCACTCGGAATCGAGGGGGCGCCGTCTGCGCTGAGTGTGAAGGCGTTCGTGGAGAAGCCCGACGGAGAAACTGCGGAACAGTACGTAGACAGCGGCGAATACCGCTGGAACGCAGGGATGTTCGTGGTCAAGGCGTCCGTGTTGCTCGACATGCTCGGTCAGTACCAGCCGGTCATGGCCCACCATCTGCGTTCAATCGCGAACAACCCGATGCGCCTCAACGAGCTCTGGCCGCGCCTGACCAAGATCGCGATCGACCCGGCCATCGCCGAGCCGGCCGCTGTCGATGGCAAGGTCGCGGTGGTGCCCGGTGCCTTCGGGTGGGACGACGTGGGCGATTTCGCCTCTCTCGCTTCGGTCTTGGTGGAATCGGCCGATGCGCCCGGCGTGAAGGTGCTCGGCGAGAGCGAACTCGTGTTCATGCAGGACTCCACCGGTGTCGTCGCCCCCCGATCGGGGCGCACGGTTGTGGCCCTCGGTGTGGACGACATCGTCGTGGTCGACACCCCGGACGCCGTCCTGGTGACCACCCGTGACCGGGCCCAGGACGTCAAGAAGATCGTCGAGAAGCTCAAACTGTCCGGCCGCGAAGACCTCACCTGAGCTACACCCGTAGTCGAGGGAAGTGGTTGCAGTAGCCACCACTTCCCGATCCCTCCGGCACGCGTCGTACGCTCGGTGACCATGGCTGACACACGCGCGCGAGTGTTCGATCTGGGCTATCGCAAGCTGATGCGTCCGGTGCTGTTCCGGATGGGTGACGGCGACGCCGAGACTGCCCACCATGCGACGCTGAAGCAGATCCAGGCTTTGAGCGGCCGTCCCTCGGCGCTCAAGGCACTGTCCCGGGCGACGGCGGTGCAGACGGCGCCCGTGACGATCGCCGGTATCCGGTTCCCCAATAGGGTCGGTCTGGCAGCCGGCGTCGACAAGGACGGTGTGGGCGCGAGGGCCTGGGGTGCACTCGGTTTCGGGCACGCCGAACTCGGCACCGTGACCGCGCAGCCGCAGCCCGGCAACGACAAGCCGCGCCTGTTCCGGCTGCCCGAGAGCCAAGCGATCATCAACCGGATGGGGTTCAACAACCTCGGCGCACAGCACCTCGCCGACGCCCTGGCGCTCGCCGGCAAGCTTCCGATCCCGGTGGGCGTGAGCATCGGCAAGACGAAGGTCACCCCGGTGGAAGAGGCGGTCAAGGACTACCTGACCTCGCTGCGCGCGGTCGACGAGTACGCCGACTACATCGCCGTCAATGTTTCCAGTCCGAACACTCCTGGGCTGCGCACGCTGCAGGACAAGGAACCGCTCGCGGAGCTGCTTGCCGAACTCGTCACTGAGACAACGCGATTGGCAGGGACTCGTAAGCGCGCCAAGCCGACGCCGATCTTCCTCAAGATCGCCCCGGATCTCACGGACGAAGCGATCGACGACGTCCTCGAGGTCGCCCAGCGGGCCGACGTCAGCGCGCTCATCGCCACCAACACCACGCTTTCGCGGGACGGACTGGCGGACGCCGATCTGCCCCTCGCTAGTGAGGCCGGCGGCCTCTCCGGCGCTCCCCTCACTCGCCGCGCCCGCTACGTCGTCGAGCGGGTCGCGTCCCGATCGTCTCTGCCGGTCATCGGCGTCGGCGGGGTGATGACCGCAGACGACGGGAAGGCCCTGATCGATGCGGGTGCGTCGTTGATCCAGGTGTACAGCGGCTTCATCTACGGCGGTCCGGTGTTGGTCGGGGACCTCAACCGCGCTCTCGGCTGACCGCTTCCCGAGTGTCAGGCGTTTCGCGTCGTTGGCGACGTTCATCGTCTGACACTCGGTGTTCCGCTTAACAGTTCTCCTGACTGTGCCCTGGACGGGCTGACCGCATTGCGATTCTTCGGCCTGGAGAACTTCGACGACGGCCAGGTGCACGTGAAGGGGACGCCGTTCGGCGAGCCGTCCCGACCGTTCGCCTCGACTCGATCCAGCCGAAGAACCCCGCT
Organism: Yimella lutea; assembly: GCF_006715095.1. NCBI lineage: Bacteria > Bacillati > Actinomycetota > Actinomycetes > Micrococcales > Dermacoccaceae > Yimella > Yimella lutea. Next base: position 3,192,740 of record NZ_VFMO01000001.1, on the reverse strand, counting down.
GACTAGGCTGTGAACATGGCCACGACTGAGTCCGATCTGCCGTTCGAGGCGCTCTACGACGCGTCCGCGCTCGCCGACTTCGACGCGGCGACGCAGCTTGGGGAGCCGGGCCGGTACCCGTTCACCCGTGGCGTCTACCCGTCGATGTACACCGGCCGTCCGTGGACGATGCGCCAGTACGCCGGCTTCGGCACCGCCAAGGAGTCGAACGAGCGGTACAAGGAACTCGTCGCCAACGGCACCGGCGGCCTCTCGGTCGCGTTCGACCTGCCGACCCAGATGGGCTACGACTCCGACGCCGAACTGGCCCATGGCGAGGTCGGCAAGGTCGGCGTCGCGATCGACAGCATCGACGACATGCAGTTGCTCTTCGACGGGCTGCCGCTCGATGAGGTCAGCACCAGCATGACCATCAACGCCCCGGCCAGCACCCTGCTCCTGATGTACCAGCTGACCGCTGAGCAACAGGGCATCGCGGCCGACAAGCTGACCGGCACGATCCAGAACGACGTGCTCAAGGAGTACATCGCCCGCGGCACGTACATCTACCCGCCGGCCGAGTCGTTGCGCCTGACGTCCGACGTGTTTGCCTACTGCCACAGCGAGATTCCCAGGTGGAACACCATCTCGATCAGCGGCTATCACATGGCAGAGGCCGGTGCGACGCCCGTGCAGGAGGTGGCGTTCACCCTCGCCAACGCCAAGGAGTACGTCCGTGCCGCCATGGCCGCCGGCCTCGCCGTCGACGACTTCGCACCCCGCCTGTCCTTCTTCTTCGTCGCCCGCACCACGCTGCTGGAGGAGGTCGCGAAGTTCCGCGCAGCCCGCCGCATCTGGGCGCGGATCATGAAGGAGGAGTTCGGCGCTCAGAATCCCAAGTCGCAGATGCTGCGCTTCCACACCCAGACCGCCGGCGTCCAGCTCACCGCCCAGCAGCCCGAGGTCAACCTGGTCCGGGTCGCCCTGCAGGGCCTGGGTGCCGTGCTCGGCGGCACCCAGTCGCTTCACACCAACTCCTACGACGAAGCCATCGCACTGCCGACCGCGAAGGCCGCCCGTCTCGCGTTGCGCACCCAGCAGGTGATCGCCTACGAGACCGACGTGACCAAGACCGTCGACCCGTTCGCCGGCAGCTACGTCGTGGAGGCGCTCACCGACGACATCGAGGACGCCGTCAACGCGCTCATGCAGCAGGTCGAGGACAAGGGCGGTGCGGTGAAGGCGATCGAGGAGGGCTTCCAGAAGTCGGAGATCGAACGCTCGGCCTACGCGATCGCACTCGAGATCGACAGCAAGGAGCGCACGGTCGTCGGGCTCAACCGGTTCACCATCGACAAGGACGACAAGTACGAACCGCTGCGTGTGAACCCGGCCATCGAGGCCGAGCAGGCCGCGCGCCTCGAACAGTTGCGCAAGGAGCGTGACAACGCCGCCGTCACCAAGGGTCTGGACGCTCTGCGCAAGGCTGCCGAAGGCACCGACAACGTCCTCTTCCCGATGCGCGAGGCGCTCGCCGCCCGCGCCACCGGGGGAGAAGTCAGCAGCGCGCTGCGCGATGTCTGGGGGATGTACGTCCCGCGCGAACAGTTCTGATGCGAGACCTGGTCAGCGGCACCCGACGTAAGGCGTCCTTCCTCGGCAGTCACTTCATGGCGATCTGCCTGAGTCTGCTGATGCTCGTGCTTGCTGCGACGCTGCTCACCAACTGCCAGGGCGGCGACAGCAAGGACGCGGCCTTGACCCGCACCTACGAACGCACCACCAGCACGTCCAAGAACCCCACCGCGAAAGGCGGCCTGCGCACGGTCGAATACGCCGAGCTGCCCACCCAGGCCAAGGCGACGATCAAACTCATCGACGACGGCGGCCCGTTCCCCTACCCCCGCGACGACGGCGAGACCTACCGCAATCTGGAAGGGCACCTGCCCAAGCAGAAGGCCGGCTACTACAAGGAGTACACGGTCAGGACGCCCGGTGAGTCCGACCGGGGCGCCCGGCGCATCGTGGCCGGCAGGGACGGCACGATGTACTACACGTCCGACCACTACGACAGCTTCCGGAGGATCATCCGATGAGCAGCCTGACCGTCACGCTGGCGCGCAAGGAGTCCGCCGTCCTGCGCTCGCAGCGCAGCGTGCGGGAGATCGCGGCTGTCGGGGAGCGGGCCGGCTGGACCGTGGTCGGCCTTGCTCTGGAGGCACCGACCGACAAGGCCGCCTTCCTCGACAAGTGCGCGGACGCGTTCGACCTGCCGGACTGGTTCGGGCACAACTGGGACGCCCTCGCCGACTGCATCGACGACATCCAGCACGAGCCCGGCACCCTGGTGGTGTTCGACGGTGCGCATCATCTTGCCGAGCACGATCTGGAGGTCGTCCGGCAGATCTTCACCGAGCGGGTCGACCTCGGTCCGCAGCCGTTCGTGGTCGTCGCGACCTCGGGCGCTGCCGGTCGCGATACCGACAAACCGTAGACTCCATCGGTTGTGACCACCACTGCTTCTGCCACCGCGACCCTGATCGACCGGCTCGCTGCGCAGGTCACCGCCCTCGAGCCCGAGCTGATCGAAGTGCGTCGCCACTTCCACCAGCACCCCGAGATCGCGTTCCAGGAGCACCACACCACCCAGCGGGTGCGCGACACCCTCGTCGCCGCGGGCATCTGCGTCCGCGAGTTCGACGGCACCGGTCTGGTCGCCGAGGTCGGCCCGGCCCAGCCGTCCTTCCGCTCCGCACTGCGCGCCGACCTGGACGCGCTGCCGATCCCGGAGCGCACCGGTCTGGAGTTCGCGTCCCGCTCGGCGAACATCTGCCACGCGTGCGGTCATGATGTCCACACCTCTGCGGTGCTGGGTGCGGCGCTGGCGATGAAGAAGCACGAGGACGAACTCACCGAGCTCGGCACCGCGGTCCGGTTCATCTTCCAGCCGGCCGAGGAGGTCGTGCCCGGAGGCGCGCACACCGTCCTTGAAGAGCGCGCACTCGACGGCGTCGACCGCGTGTTCGCCGTGCACTGCGACCCGCACATCGACGTCGGCACGGTCGGCTTGGCCGCCGGCCCGATCACTGCGGCGTGCGACGGCATCCACGTCATGGTCAGCGGACGGGGCGGTCACACCAGCCGCCCGCACCTGACCCAGGACGTCGTGTTCGCGCTCGCGAAGATCATCAGCGAACTGCCCGCCGTCATCTCGCGCCGGATCGACCCCCGCGCCGGGGCCACCCTGGTCTGGGGCGAGGTGCACGCTGGTAACGCCAGCAATGTCATCCCTGCGGTCGGCGAGGCACACGGCACGCTGCGCATCCTGGACGCCCAGGCGTGGGACGAGGTCGGGGCGCTCATCGAGCCGACCATCCACGAGATCGCCGCGCCCTACAAGGTCAAGGTCGAGGTGCGTCACGTCCGCGGCGTCCCGCCGGTCGTCAACGACGCGGACGCGGTCAGCGCGCTTAGCCTGGCGAGCCTGCGCGCTGTGGGGCCGCACTCGGTCGTCCCGACCCGTCAGTCGATGGGCGGTGAGGACTTCAGCTGGATGCTGCGCGACCGTCCCGGAGCCATGGCACGCCTGGGCACACGTACTCCCGGTGGCAAGACGTTCGAGCTGCACCAGGGTGATCTGGTGGTCGACGAACGGGCCATCGGGATCGGCGCTCGACTGCTCGCCGGGGCCGCGCTGGTGCGTCCGACGGAGCACTGAACCGGCGATAGCAGACCTGGTTGGACGGCCGGTGACCGTTCGGTAACGGTTCCCCGGGAACGGGCTGACCGGGCTTCTACCCGGGGGTAGAGTTCGGACCGCTTGCCCGGTACATCATGCGGGCCGGCGGTCCCGGGATGCAATGACACGTCGCGTCCGGGAAACCCCCGAAAACCAGAAGGAGACACCGTGCGCACGGTGAAGAAGCTTGCGGTCGCCTCGGCCGTCACGATGTTGTCGCTCGGCATGACCGCCTGCGGCTCGAACAAGAGCGACGAGAACAGCTCGGCCCCCGCGGGCTCGAACAGCGGCTCGGCCTCGAACTCCCAGGGTGCCCTCAAGGTTGCCCTCGCCTTCGACGTGGGTGGCCGCGGTGACCACTCCTTCAACGACTCCGCCGCCGCAGGTGTCGACAAGGCGAAGAAGGAGTTCAACCTCACCACCGCCGACGTCTCGGCCAACCACGGTGAGAACGACGCCGCCCGCGTCTCGCGTCTGCAGCAGCTTGCGCAGTCGGGCAACAACGCGATCGTCGCCGTCGGCTTCGCCTATGCGCCGGCCATCGGCAAGGTCGCCAAGCAGTTCCCGAAGGTCAGCTTCGCGATGGTCGACGACGCTTCGCCCGACTCCAAGGGTGCGAACGTCGACCAGATCACCTTCACCGAGCAGGAGGGCTCCTACCTCGCCGGTGCCGCCGCCGCGCTGAAGAGCAAGAGCGGACACATCGGTTTCGTCGGTGGCGTCGAGGTGCCGCTGATCAAGAAGTTCGAGGCCGGCTACGTCGCTGGTGCGAAGAAGGTCAACCCGAACATCAAGATCGACCGCACCTACCTGACCCAGCCGCCGGAGTTCAGCGGCTTCGCCGACCCGGCCAAGGGCAAGACCGCCGCGCAGGGCATGTTCCAGAACGGCGCCGACATCGTCTACCACGCTGCCGGCAAGTCCGGTGACGGCGTCTTCGAGGCGACCAAGGCGGCCGGCGCAGGCAAGTGGGCCATCGGTGTCGACTCCGACCAGGCGTTGACCGCCCCGGCAGCAGTGCGGCCGATCATCCTGACCTCGATGGTCAAGGGTGTCGACGTCGGTGTGTACAACTTCCTCAAGGCTGTGCACGAGGGCAAGTTCAAGGGCGGCAACAGCGTCTACAGCCTCAAGGACGGTGGCGTTTCGCTGTCGACCACAGGTGGCCACATCAAGGACATCCAGGGCAAGCTCGACGAGCTGAAGAAGGGCATCGCGGACGGCTCCATCAAGGTCCCGTCCGCCTGAGACGACTCGTTCGGACGATGACCCGCGAGCTGTCGTCCGAGTAGTTCATGAGCAAATGGCCGCGGCCCGGTGCGTCGTATATGGTGCGCACCGGGCTTCGGCTTTTGTGAGGCCGGTCACGGGCTGCCTTCGGGCACCGAGCAGGAGAGTGCATCATCGCCGAGTTGAGCAAGGACGCTCCGCAGGACCGTCCGTCCCCGACACCGTCCACCGGGATCGACAATGTCGTCGAGGTTCGCGGCGTCACCAAGCGCTTCCCGGGCGTCGTGGCCAACAAGGACATCGACATCACCGTCCGTCGCGGCACGATCCACGCGCTCGTCGGTGAGAACGGCGCCGGTAAATCCACGCTGATGAAGATCCTGTACGGCGTGCAGAAACAGGACGAGGGCACGATCGCCATCGACGGCAAGGTCGTCCCGCTGAACAGCCCCTCGGATGCCATCGCCGCCGGCATCGGCATGGTGTTCCAGCACTTCAAGCTTGCCGACAACCTGACGGTGCTCGAGAACGTCGTGCTCGGCGCCGAGAAGCTGCACGGCATCGGCGGCAAGGCGCGCGCCAAGATCGAGGAGATCTCGGCGACCTACGGCCTCGGCATCCGTCCCGGTGACCTGGTCGAGAAGCTCGGCGTCGGCGATCGCCAGCGGGTGGAAATTCTCAAGGTGCTCTACCGTGGCGCGAAGATCATCATCCTCGACGAGCCGACCGCGGTGCTCGTGCCGCAGGAGGTCGACGAACTCTTCGACAACCTCATCGGGCTCAAGGGCGAAGGCCTGACGGTCATCTTCATCTCGCACAAGCTGGACGAGGTGCGCAAGGTCGCCGACGAGATCACTGTCATCCGTCGCGGCACCACCGTCGGCACCGCCGATCCCAAGCAGATCACCTCGCGGCAACTCGCCGAGATGATGGTTGGCTCCGAGCTCCCGACACCCGAGACCACCGAGTCGACGGTCACAGACAAGGTCGTCCTGGACGTCCGCGGCCTCAGCCTGCGCGAACTCGGCGTCGCGCCGGTGCTCAGCGACATCGACCTGACGATCCACGCCGGAGAGGTGCTCGGCATCGCGGGTGTCGAAGGCAACGGCCAGGCGGAGTTGGTCGAGGTCATCATGGGCATGCGCGAACCCAGCGCCGGGCACATCACCTACCTCGGCCAGGACATCACCGACTGGGACACCCGCCGCATCCGTGAGTCGGGCGTGGGCTTCATCCCCGAGGACCGTCACCGTCACGGACTCGTGCTCGAAGCTCCGTTGTGGGAGAACCGGATGCTCGGGCACCAGACCGAGGAACCGAACTCCAAGGGAATGATGTTGTCTCCCAAGGCAGCTCAGGCCGATACCGTCCGGATCGTCGAGCAGTACGACGTCCGCACACCTTCGATCAACGTGATGGCGAGCTCGCTGTCCGGCGGTAACCAGCAGAAGCTGATCGTCGGGCGCGAGATGAGCCACCACCCCAAGGTGCTCATCGCCGCCCACCCGACCCGCGGTGTCGACGTCGGCGCGCAGGCCGCGATCTGGGACCACATCCGCGACGCGCGCCGCGAAGGCCTGGCGGTGCTGCTGATCTCGGCCGACCTGGACGAGTTGATCGGTCTGTCCGACACCATCCGAGTCATCCTGCGTGGACGCCTGTCCGGTGAGTTCGAGCCCTCGAAGGTCACCGCCGAAGACCTCGGCGCCGCCATGACCGGCGCCTCGCACGACGAAGAGAGGGCCTCGTGAGCAACAGCCCGACGTCCGACGCAAAGACCGGCACGAAGGCCAATCCGGCGAACGTGTCAAGGAAGACCGTCGACTGGCAGAAGATCGGACTGGCCGTCCTCGCGCCGTTGTTGGCGATCGCCGTCGCCGTCGTCATCACCTCGCTGGTGTTGTTGATCTCCGGCGACCCGATCGGGCCGGTGTGGAAGGTCTTCCTGTCGACGCCCGCCGAGGGGATGCCGGCCACGATCCTCAACGACACCGCCGTCCTCTACCTGTCCGGTGCCGCGGTCGCGATCGGGTTCCGGATGAACCTGTTCAACATCGGCGTCGACGGGCAGTACCGCGTCGGTATGTTCGCGGCCGCGTGGTTCGCCGGCAACGCCTGGCTGCCCGGTCCCCTCAACGTGATCGTCGCGATCGTCGTCGCGATGATCGCGGCCGCGTTCTGGGCCTGGATCGCAGGCATCCTGAAGGTCAAGCGCGGTGTCTCCGAGGTCATCTCGACGATCATGCTGAACTCCATCGCGACCGGCCTGGTGGCCTGGCTGCTCACCCGCACCGCCACGTCGGTGGAGGGATCGAACGCCACGTCCACCAAGCGGATCCCGGAGAGCTCGCACGTGCCCGCACTGCCGTTCTGGAACACCGACTTCAGCAATGTGTTCGGTCTGTCGCTGCTCGCGGTAGTGGTCGGCGTTCTCTACTGGTTCGTCCTCGGACGCACCCGGTTCGGCTTCGATCTGCGCACCACCGGGTCCTCCGAGACGGCCGCGGTCGCCAGCGGCATCAACGTCAAGAAGATGACGCTGACCGCGATGGTGATCTCCGGCGCGGTGGCCGGTCTGATCGGCATGCCGCAGTTGTTCGGCAATGACTACGCGTACGGCACCAACAGCCAGGCAGGCCTCGGCTTCGCGGGCATCGCGGTCGCGCTGATCGGTCGTAACCACCCGGTCGGTATCGCCTTCGGTGCGTTCCTTTGGGCGTTCCTGAACGCGCAGTCGAACAGCCTGCAGATCAACGCCGGAGTGAGTCCGGCGTTGGTGAACATCATCCAGGGCATCATGGTGCTCGCCGTGATCATCGCCTACGAGATCGTCCGTCGCATCGGTGTTCGAGCCGAGCGTAGGAAGGTGGCCCAGCAGTTGGCCGCCACCCCGTCGCCCGTCGCAGCACAAGGAGCCTCGGCATGAGCTCGGCAACGTTGACCCGCAAGCGCCGCGACACCGGTACGCCTTCGCGTTTCGCACTGCCCGCGAGCAAGTGGGCGCGGGCCGGCCTGGCGATCTTCGCGGTCGTCCTGCTGCTGTCGATCCTGCGCACCATCTCCGGCGCGAACGACATGGACTCCTCCGGTGCGATCGCCGCAGCCCTCGCTCTGGCCGTCCCGATCGCGCTCGCCGCGCTCGGTGGTCTGTGGGCGGAACGGGCCGGCATCGTCAACATCGGTCTCGAGGGGATGATGATCCTCGGCACCTGGGCGGCGGCGTTCGGCACGATCAAGGGTGGCGTGGTCGTCGGCATCATCTGCGGCATCCTCGGTGGCGCCTTCGGTGGCGCACTGCACGCCCTCGCGACCGTGGTGTTCGGCGTCGACCACATCGTCTCCGGCGTCGCGATCAACATCATCGGCCTGGGTCTTGCCAAATACCTCGCCGACCGCGTCTTCTCCACGATGGAGGGCGGCGGTCCGACGCAGTCGCCGGCCTTGGACGACGTCTGGTCGTTCAGCGTCCCGGGGGTGGACGCGCTGAAGGACATCGAGGCCAAACACTGGTTCTTCGTCTCCGACGTCGCCGGCATCCTCGGCGGCCTCGGCACCAACCTGTCGATGCTCACCGTGCTCGCGGTGGCACTGGTCATCGGCTCGATCTTCGTGCTGTGGCGCACCACCTTCGGTCTTCGTCTGCGTTCCTGTGGTGAGAACCCTTGGGCCGCAGAGACTCTCGGTATCAACGTCCTGATGTACAAGTTCATCGCCGTGCTGATCTCCGGCGGCCTCGCCGGCCTGGGCGGTGCGTTCCTGGCGATGGTCGCCGGCAACGGTTACGTCGAGGGACAGACCGGTGGACGTGGCTACATCGGCCTTGCCGCGATGATCTTCGGCAACTGGCAGCCGATCGGCCTCGCCGTCGGAGCACTGCTGTTCGGCTACACCGACGCGATCCAGTTGCGTCAGGGTGGCCCGACGCTGCACGCGCTGCTGCTCGCGGTGTCCGTCACGCTGATCCTGATCGGTCTGTGGCAGCTGATCCGCAACAAGCGGATCATCTCCGGTGTCCTCGGACTGGTGCTCGGTGCCGCGCTGCTGTACTACTACTTCACCAGTGACTCGGTGCCCACCCAGTTCACCTCGATGACCCCGTACGTGACCACCTTGTTGGTGATGGCCGTCGCCTCGCAGCGATTGCGAATGCCCGCGGCCGACGGACAGGTCTATCGGAAGGGACAGGCCGGCTGATGTCTGACATCGACTGGGAAGTGTTGCACCGCAAGGCGATCGAGGCGATGCGCACCGCGTACGCCCCGTACAGCAATTTCCCGGTCGGCGTCGCCGGCTTGGTCGACGACGGACGCATCGTGTCGGGATGCAATGTCGAGAACGCGTCCTACGGCGTCGGCCTGTGTGCCGAGTGCGGGATGGTCAGCGAACTGGCCCGCACCGGCGGTGGACGCCTGACCGCGGTCTATTGCGTCGGCGGTGACGAGTCCGCGCTCATGCCCTGCGGACGCTGCCGCCAGCTCTTGTGGGAACACGGGGGGCCGGCGTGCCTGCTGCAGACGCCGCTCGGGGTGAAGCCGATGTCCGAAGTACTGCCACAGGCCTTCGGTCCCGACAACCTCACCTGACGCTGTCTGAGGTGCCCGGCTACTTCAAAGCCGCTTGAGGACCGGACGCCACGAGAAGCCGACGGCCGGAAGACGATACAAAACCGTCCTTCGAACCGAACGTTCCAACCGGGCGAAGCTCGAAACGTGGTCGCTGAAGAGTTGATCAGCTCGGCAGTGGCAGGTCGGTCGGAAGGGAGCCGTTGAAGCTCTTGGACGCGCACGTACCGCTGACCTGGGTGAACGTCTGCGAGTCGGCCGGGTCGACCTCGCCGGGCTTGCCGTCCTTCATCGCGTTCAGCGTCTTGGCGGAGAACTTCTCGTAGCCCTCGTCCACCATGCACCCCGCGAGTCTGTCGGCGGCGGGACCGGGAATGTTCTGACCCTGGTAGTACTGCTTCAGACCGTTCTTGACCTCGTCCTTGGACGGCTTGCCGGCCGCTTGGCCGTTGGATTCACCGGTCGAACTCGACTCGGGTGACGCCGACTCGCTCGAACCATCCCCGTTCTTGTCTGCGCCTTCGGTCTGTGAGGACGGCTTCGGCGGGTCTGCCTTCTCCGACTCCTCACCGAGACCGCACCCGGTGAGCCCGAGAGGGGCGGCGAGCAACAGGGCGGCGGCAGCCAGGGACAATGAACGCGTACGGGACATGGTGTTCCTCCGGGAAGCAGGCCAGTGGCGGTGACGGTTCTGGATGTAGCCGATGACTCGGCGCACTGGGCCTGTGACGCGGACCTCACGCCGACGGTTCCACGATGACCGCGTCCCGACGAACGTGGTTGGATCGGTGCATGAGTGAGCGCTTCGATGCCGTTGATGTCATCCGCACCAAGCGGGACAAGCAGGCGCTGAGCGACGAACAGATCGACTGGGTCGTCGACGCGTACACCCGCGAGGTGGTCGCCGACGAACAGATGGCGGCGCTGGCGATGGCCATCCTGCTGAACGGAATGACGCGCGAGGAGATCTCCCGCTGGACGAACGCGATGATCGCCTCCGGCGAGCGCATGGACTTCTCCTCGCTGTCGCGTCCCACCGCCGACAAGCACTCCACCGGTGGCGTCGGCGACAAGATCACGCTCCCGCTCGCGCCGCTGGTGGCCGCGTGCGGCGTTGCGGTACCGCAGCTGTCCGGTCGCGGCCTGGGCCACACCGGCGGCACGCTCGACAAGCTCGAGGCGATCCCCGGCTGGCAGGCCTCGCTCAGCAACGAGGCGATGCTCGATCAGCTCGAGGAAATTGGCGCGGTCATCTGCGCCGCCGGCAGCGGACTGGCACCGGCCGACAAGCGCCTCTACGCGCTGCGCGACGTGACCGGCACGGTCGAGGCGATCCCGTTGATCGCGAGCTCGATCATGAGCAAGAAGATCGCCGAGGGCACCGGCGCCTTGGTGCTCGACGTGAAGGTCGGTTCGGGTGCGTTCATGAAGGACGTCGAGAACGCCCGCGAGCTCGCCTCGACCATGGTGCAACTCGGCAAGGACGCAGGTGTCACCACCGTCGCGTTGCTCACCGACATGTCGACGCCGCTCGGCCTCACCGCCGGCAACGGGCTCGAGGTGCAGGAGTCGGTCGAGGTCCTCGCCGGTGGCGGTCCGTCCGACGTCGTCGAACTCACCGTCGAACTCGCCCGCGAGATGCTCAAGGCCGCCGGCAAGGACGACGTAGACCCCGCCGACGCACTCAAGGACGGCCGGGCGATGGACGTGTGGCGCACGATGATCGCCGCCCAGGGCGGTGACCCGGACGCCGAACTGCCGACCGCCAAGGAGGCCCAGGTCATCGAGGCCGACGCGGACGGCGTCGTCACCGAACTCGACGCGCTTGCGGTCGGTGTGGCCGCCTGGCGGCTCGGCGCCGGACGTGCCCGCAAGGAGGACAAGGTGCAGGCGGCGGCCGGCGTCCAGATGCACGCCAAGCCGGGCGACCGCGTCCGCAAGGGCGACCCGTTGCTGACCCTGCACACCGACACCCCCGAGAAGTTCGAGCGCGCGGCCGAGGCTCTCGAGGGCAAATGGGCCATCGGGGAGTCGGCGGACGACCGCCCCGACCTCATCATCGATCGAATTTCCTAGAAGGACGACGACATGGTCGAGCACTACAACCAAGCAATCCGGATCCCCGTCCCGGGCGGGAAGATCATCGACGAGCACATCGGTGCGGCGAGCACGGGCGAGACGTCGATCTCGGTCGCGCACATGGTCGCGCCTGCCGGTTGGGACGAGCCCTTCCAGACCCCGCAATTCGACGAGTACACGATCGTGCTCAAGGGCACCGTGATCGTCGACCACGACGGTGGCCGGTTGGAGGTCAACGCTGGTGAGTCGGTGAAAACCGTTGCCGGCGAACGTATTCGGTACTCCTGTGGACCTCAAGGTGCGGAGTACATCGCGGTCTGTCTGCCGGCGTTCAGCCCCGACACCGTGAACCGGGAGGACTGAGCGATGCACGAGGTTCGTCCGAAGATCAAGGCCCTGCCGAAGGTGCTGCTGCACGACCACCTCGACGGTGGGGTGCGTCCGCAGACCGTCCTCGAACTGGCCAGGGAAGTCGGGTACGACGGTCTGCCGGTCGACGACGTCCAAGGACTCGCGGACTGGTTCCGTGACAGCGCCGACTCCGGCTCGCTCGTCCGTTACCTGGAGACCTTCGCCCAGACGGTCGCCGTCATGCAGACCCGGGACGCGTTGTTCCGGGTGGCGTCGGAATGCGCCCAGGACCTTGCGGACGACGCAGTCGTCTATGCCGAGGTGCGTTACGCACCCGAGCAGCACCTTGAACAGGGCCTGACCCTGGAGCAGGTGATCGAGGCGGTGAACGCGGGATTCCGCGACGGTGAGGCGCGTGCCGCCTCGGCCGGCCACCCGATCCGGGTTCGTGCGTTGCTGACCGCGATGCGCCACGCTGCCAAGAGCCGCGACATCGCCGAACTCGCCGTGCGCTACCGCGACCAGGAGGTCGCTGGGTTCGACATCGCCGGGGCCGAGGCCGGCTACCCGCCCACCCGTCACCTGGACGCGTTCGAGTACCTGCGCCGAGAGAACGCCCACTTCACCATCCACGCCGGGGAGGCGTTCGGCCTGCCGAGCATCTGGGAAGCCATCCAGTGGTGCGGTGCCGAGCGCCTCGGTCACGGCGTGCGGATCGTCGACGACATCGATGTTTGCGAGACCGATCCGAAACTCGGCCGGCTGGCGGCGTTCGTGCGCGACCGGCGCATCCCGTTGGAGATGTGCCCGTCATCGAACATCCAGACCGGTGCCGCCGAATCCATTGCGGCACACCCGATCACGATGCTGAAGGACCTTCGCTTCAGGGTCACGCTGAACACCGACAACCGGTTGATGAGCGATACCTCGATGTCGTGGGAGATGCAGCAACTGGTCGACGAAGCCGGCTGGGACCTGGACGACCTGCGCTGGGTGACGGTGAACGCGATGAAGTCGGCGTTCCTGCCGTTCGAACAGCGACTCGCCCTGATCAACGACGTGATCAAGCCCGGCTACGAAGCGGCGGCCCGCGGCGCCTTGAGCTGAGTTCGTTTTCGCTGGTTCAGCCGGTCTGCGTAGGTCCGTCCGCGGGATCCGAACGTTTCCGCTGGTTGAGCCACGCTGATGACGAAGGAATCAGCGTGCGCCGAAACCTGGTGAGGTTCACGGCTGCTCGGCCACGTGTTGTCGGGTGGGGCGTTGGAGGTCGCGGTGGTTTCGGCGCGCGTGACTTCGTTCCTCAGTCCGGGTTGCGTAGGTCCGTCCGCGGGATCCGGACGTTTCCGCTGGTTGAGCCTGGCTGCGTAGGTCCATCCGCGGGAGCCGAACGTTTCCGCTGGTTGAGCCACGCTGATGACGAAGGAATCAGCGTGCGCCGAAACCCGGTGAGGTTCACGGCTGCTCGGCTACGGGTTGTCGGGTGGGCGTTGGAGGTTGCGGTGGTTTCGGCGCGCGTGACCTCGTTCCTCAGTCACGCGGCTCAACCAGCGGGAGGGGGATGCCGGCGCTGGTTGAGCCGGGTTGCGTAGGTCCGTCCGCGGGATCCGAACGTTTCCGTTGGTTGAGCCACGCTGGTGACGAAGGAATCAGCGTGCGCCGAAACCCGGTGAGGTTCACGGCTGCTCGGCTACGGGTTGTCGGGTGGGCGTTGGAGGTCGCGTTGGTTTCGGCGCGCGTGACTTCGTTCCTCAGTCACGCGGCTCAACCAGCGATGGCGACTCAGCGCAGGACGCGGGCGCGTAGGGCGGCTTCGCGCTGGAGGCGTTCACGGTCACGCTTGCGCCGTTCGGCGAGCACCGCGGCGAGCACGGCGTCCACCGGGGCGCCCGGGGGCGGGGGAGGAGACACCCGCGGCATCACTTCGGCCAGCAGCGCGCGTCCGACCTGCTCGCGTGCGACCGGGCTCAGCATGTCGGTGCGGGTGAGGTACTGCCGGATCTGCATGGCGACGCCGTCGGGTAGCGCGCCCATGTCGGCTCCGGACGCCCACGGAATCAGCGCAGGTGGCATCCAAGGGCCCGGCTGCAAGCGCATCGCGGTCTCTTCGCGTACGACATAGGTGCCGGCGGCGAGGTCGCCGATCCGTTTCGCGCGCGTGGACAACATCGCGCTGACGACTGCGGGCACGCCCATCAGCAACCAGATCTCGATGATGCCGACAAGGCCGCGCACGAACGCATGCCGGAAGGTGATCGGACCACCGTCGTCACGGACCACGCGCAGCTTCATCACGAGCTTGCCGAGGCTGCGGCCTCGGGTCAGCAGCTCAACACCCACCGGGACCACCAGGAAACCGGTGACGGTGAGCAGGATCCCGATGATCGCGGCCTGAGCTTCGGTCACGCTGCCGCCCAGCCAGGAGAGTGCAACTGTGGCGAGGAAAAACCCGGAGAAGATCACGATGTAGTCGATGATCGCGGCAATGACCAACGACGCGACGGAAGTCGCGGGCACATCGATGAGCACACCCTCACCGGTGATCATCGAGTCGACGTCGGACCCGCGTAGCGCACGCTTCGGTGCGGCGGGGGAAGTCGTCGAGTTCGCCATCACCCGCAGCGTACAGTTCGGGTGTGGATCTGGACGCTTACGTGGAGGCGCACGGACACGAGTGGGCCCGCCTGCAGGAGCTGACCACGAAGCGTCGACTCGACGTGTCGGAGTCCGACGAACTCCTCGACCTCTACCAGCGCACCGCCACCCATCTGTCCCATATCCGCTCCACCGCGCCCGATCCCGGTGTGACCCAGTACCTCTCGACGATTCTCGCGAAGTCGCGGGCCAAGGCGATGGGCACGCGATCGAGTTCGTGGACGGCGGTGGCGGGATTCTTCGTCGAGACGTTCCCGGCGATGTTGTACCGCTCCCGCCGCTGGTGGCTGATCACGATGTTCGCCAACTACGCGGTCGCCCTGGCGCTCGGGTGGTGGGTGATGGCGCACCCCGGCGTCCAGTCGTCGATGTTGTCCGCAGAAGAGATCGACCAACTGGTCAACCACGACTTCGAGAACTACTACCACGAGAGTTCGAACGCCGACTTCGCCGCTCGTGTGTGGACGAACAACGCCTGGGTGGCCGCCGTCTGCCTCGCGGCCGGAGCGCTCGGTCTGCCGGTCATCTACATGCTTTGGCAGAACATCTCCAACCTCGGGCTCATCGGCGGACTGATGGCAGATCACGGCCGCCTCGACCTGTTCTTCGGGATGATTCTTCCGCACGGATTGCTCGAACTGACAGCGGTTTTCGTCGCCGCGGGCGCCGGTCTTCGGATGTTCTGGTCGTGGGTCGAGCCAGGGCACCGCAGCCGGGCGAGCAACTTCGCCCGCGAGGCGCGTTCGACGATGACGCTGGCTCTCGGACTCATCGTCGTGCTGTTCGTAACGGGTCTGATCGAAGGCTTCGTCACACCGTCCGGGCTACCGACCTGGGCGCGCATTGCCATCGGCGTCATCGCCGAACTGCTGTTCTTCGTCTACGTGTGGACCCTCGGCAGGGACGCCGCACGACGCGGTGTCACCGGCGACCTCACCGGGGTCGACGCCACCGCCGAAGCGCCGTCGCGCGGCTGAGTCAGATCGAGAGCTGAGTACCGCGGTTCGCGGACTCGGCGGCCTGGGCCACCCGGTCGGGGAGTCGGCCTGCACGCCCGCACCGAGGATCGTCACCGGACTCGCAGTGTGGTCACAGCAACCCCCGACGTTTGAGCAGCAGGTAGTGGTCGACGAGTGCGACCGGCAGTTTGTCGGCGGGCTCGTCGATGACTGTCGCACCCAGGCGGCTGAGCGCGGACGTGGTGCGGGCACGTTGTTGCATCGTGCGTTCGGCGGCAGCGGCTTCGTAGGTCTGCGCGATTCCGTCGCGGTGGGCTGCAGCCTGCACGACCGAGCGGTCGGCCACGGAGGCGACGACGACCCGGTGGTGCTTGGTGAGGCCGGGCAGCACCGGAAGAAGGCCTTCCTCCAGGGCGGCCGGTTCGAGCGGAGTCAGCAGCACGACGAGTGACCGGCGGCGGGTAAGACTGTTGACCGCACCGGCGAGCGTGTTCCAATTCGCTTCCAGCAGAACGGCTTCCAGCGGTGCCATCGTGGTCACCATCGAGTGCAGCAACTCCGAGCGGTCCGACTTTCCGATCACCCGTCCGCGCACTGTGCGGTCGCCTGCGATGAGATCGACGCGATCGCCTGCGCGGGAGGCGACCGCGGTCAGCAGTAGTGCAGCATCCATCGCCGAGTCGAGCCGCGGCATGTCGTCGATGCGTCCGGCGCTGGTGCGTGAGGTGTCGAGCACCAGGATGATCCGGCGGTCGCGTTCGGGTTGCCAGGTGCGCACGACCGGGTGTTGGCGGCGAGCAGTGGCTCGCCAGTCGATGCTGCGCACGTCATCACCGTCGACGTAGTCACGCAACGAGTCGAACTCGGTGCCTTGGCCGCGGATGCGCACCGCCGAGCGTCCGTCGATCTGACGCAGTTGAGCGAGTTTGCTCGGCAGATGCTTGCGGGAGGCGAACGGGGGTAGGCAGCGCACGAACCCCGGCAGCTCGAAGGAGCGCTGTCGAGCCGCGAGGCCCATCGGGCCGAACGACCGCACCGTCACCCGGTCGGCTCGCCGGTCGCCACGCCGGGTCGGTGACAACGTGGTGGTCAATCGGCGGGTCTCGCCGCCGGGTATCCGGGCATCGTGCCGGTCGCGGCCGGCCCCGGCGGACGGCTGCCAGGCGTCCCGGATCAGTGCGTGCAGCGTCCGACCGGTCGGGTTGCGTACCAGCAGACTCGTCGTCGTGCTCTCGCCCAGCCGCACCGACTCGACGGGTTCCCGGCTCAGGGCGAGCTTCTTCGGCGACGGCGCCGACAGCAGGTCGAGCGCGACGAGCACACCGACCAGCGCCAGCCACAGCCAGACCGACGACTGCTGCGGACGCAGCACGACGAACACCAGGCCCAGCAGGGCCAGGAGCACGGTGCGTCCGGTGACAGCCATCAGTGGGTCCTCAGCAGGTCGTCAGCAGGTCGTCAGCGGGTCGTCAGCGCGGCACCGGGACGGCGCCGATGGCCGACCGCAGGACGTTCTCGGTGGTGACGCCTTCGAGTTCGGCCTCCGGGCGCAGCGCGAGACGGTGCGACAGTGTCGGCACGGCCATTGTCTGGACGTCGTCCGGAGTCACGAAGTTGCGGCCGTTCAGCCACGCCCAACCTCTGGCTGTGGACAGCAGTGCCGTCGCCCCGCGCGGGCTCACCCCGAGCGACAGCGACGGGGAGTGCCGGGTGGCGCGCGCGAGGTCGACGATGTAGGCCAGCACGTCCGGGCGCACCTCGACGGTTCGCACCGCCTGCGCGCCGGCGGTCAGGTCGGCAGGCGACGCGACGGCGCGGACGCCCGCGGCGCGCAGGTCCTTGGGATCGAATCCTTCGGCATGACGGCGCAGCACCTGCACCTCGTCGTCGCGCTCGGGCAACGGGATCGAAATCTTCATCATGAAGCGGTCCAGCTGTGCCTCCGGCAACGGATAGGTGCCTTCGTACTCGACCGGGTTCTGCGTGGCGGCGACCATGAACGGGTTCGGCAACGCACGCGGGGTGCCGTCGATCGACACCTGGCGCTCCTCCATCGCCTCCAGCAGCGACGACTGCGTCTTCGGGGGAGTGCGGTTGATCTCGTCGGCGAGCAGCAGGTTGGTGAACACCGGACCGGGCCGGAAGATGAAATCCGAACTGCGCGAGTCGAACACGAGCGATCCGGTGATGTCGCCGGGCATCAGGTCGGGCGTGAACTGCACCCGCTTGGAGTCGATCGCCAGGCTTGCCGCAAGGGTGCGGATCAGCAGCGTCTTGGCCACACCGGGTACACCCTCGAGCAGGACATGGCCGCGCGCGAGCAGAGCGATCACGATCGCCGTGACGGCGGCATCCTGACCGACCACCGACTTCGCGACCTCGCTGCGCACCCGCTGCAACGCCTCGCGGGCCGCTTCGGGGTGAGCGGCATCCGGGTCGGGGGACTGGGACTTGTCCAGATCGGTCATCAGCGGCGGACCTGCCTTTCGAGTGCCGAGAGTTCATCGGCCAGTTTGCTCAACGTCGATTCGTCGATGGTTCGTGGGTCGTCGGCCAGCAGGACGCCTACCTCATGCGGTTCGCGTCCGCTGTGCAGCGCCACCTGGTGGACGAGGTGTTCGTCGTCGATGCCGGGCGGAAGGCCGAGGTAGCGACGCACACGGTCGCGGGTCGCCGAACGCAGCACCGCCGCCGTGCGGGAGGTGTCGCGAGCCTTGCGGTACAGCTGCCCGCGCGCGCCGGTGGTCTCGTTGGCGTGGACGATCACCGGCAGCGGTTCGGTCACCAGACGTCCGAGGCGTCGACCGCGCCAGAACATCAGGAGCAGCACGCAGGCCGAGATCAGCCAGAGCGCCGGCATCACCCACCTCGGGAACACCGTCTCCTGCTGCGCACTGGACGACTTCGGATCGAATCCGCCGGAGTACCAGAGGAGTTCGCTGGTCTGTCCGAGTGCTCGCAATCCGATTGCGGCGTTGTCGCCGGCCTTCATCGTGCTGTTGGTGAGGATGTCGGTGCTGCCGATGATCAGCAGTGCCGGACGCCCGTCGGCGGCCGGAAGTTCGAACACGACGCCCTTGGAGTCGTCACCGAAACAGGAAGTCGCACCCGCCGGAACGGCGTAGCTGACCGAGTCGGCCGACATGGTCAGCGAGCGAGCCCATGCCAGCGAGCATTCCCGGCCTGCGGCCGTCGCGCTCGACGTCCCGCCGGCTTCGGTGTTGATCTCGAACGCGTCCTTCAGCAGGTGCGGGTGTGGTGCGATCAGGATGAGTCGTGCGCTGTCGCGATGGGCTGACGCGATCTCGCGCAGCCGGTCGGCCGAGACGGACGTCGGGTCGCTCACCAGCACGGTCGTGCCCTTGCCCGGCGGTCGGTCTTGCAGCTCGTCGACATCGGTCACTCGATGCACGTCGACACCGTTGGCGCCGAGCACGCTCGCCACGGCCTCGGACCCGCCCTTGCCGGGGTTCTGCGGATCGAGCGGAATTTCGTTGCTGCGGTTGAGCATCGACATGACGCCGGCCACGACCAGCACGAGTGCGAGGACTGCAACGGCAGCGAACAGACGGCGGCGGGTCATCGCGTGACCGCCGGGTGCGCAGGACGGCTACGGGCGAGGGACGCATCGAGGTCACGCATCGCCTCGACGACCGGACGTGGCGGCACACGTCCGCCGTACCGCACCTCGTCGAACGTGCGTGCGGCGGCGTCGATATCGGCCCGGCGGTCGGGAAAGGCGTGCGAGAGCTCGTTCGCGACCTCGTGCGCTGTTGCGCCGGGTCGTGCGGAGACGATCGTGCGGTCGACACCCCGCCGGGCGAGCGCTCGGAAGTACTGCACATGGGCCAGGGCAGTGTCACCGTCCGCCAGCGCGCGGTCGCCCGCCGCGCGTAGTTCGTCCGCGTCGAGTTCGCTGGAGATGACCTCGTCCACGTCGTGGTCCGAGCCGCGTTCGGGTCCTTGACGACGTCGAATCCTGGTGAGGCCGAGTCCGATCAGGGCCGCCAGCATGATCAGTACCAGGCCCAGCCAGAGGGGCGGCAGCGAGCCGGCGCCGTCGGTGAGATCGGCCAGTCGTTCGTTCAGCCAGTCCATCAACTTCTGCAGGAGCGTGCGCCGGTCGCCGTACTTGGGCTTGCTCAGCTCGTGCTCGAGTTGCCTACGCGCGTCGTCGGACGACGGTTGCAGGGGCGGCTCGAGGCGGGCGAACATCGTCAGTGCAGGATCCGAGTCACTTCTGCCCGGCGGCCTTCATCAGCTCGAGGTCGAGCGCCTCACGCCGGATGCGCTGATCGATGTAGAGCAAACCGGTCACGCTGGAGCTGAACGGTGCGGTGATCGCCGTGGAGATGATCGTCATGACCTGCATGAAGACGACGAACCACAACGGCGTCGCAACTCCCGCGTCGGGGTCGGCGCCCGCGAGGAGCACGCCCATCCCGACGAGCATCGCGGGGAACAGGATCATCGAGGCGATCATGCCGACCAGCAATTGCGTGACGAGCGAGATCCCGAAGATCCGCCAGAACTGGCCGCGGGTGAGTTCCCAGGAACGCTTCAGCGACCGGACCGGGCCGACGCCCTCCAGCGTGACCGCAGCGGGGGAGAGCATCGTGCGGGTGCCGAGCCAGATCAGCAGAGCCAAACCGGCGACGACGGCCAGGATGCCGACGATCACGGCAGCAATCTCACCACCGGCCAGGTAGGCGAGCAGGGTCACGCCGACCAGGACCGCAACGATCAGGATGCCGCCCAGCATCAACAGCAGGGTGGCGCCGAGCAGCGCCCAGATGCGCGGTTTCACCCGAGTCCATGCCTCGCCGATCGAGGCGCGGTGACCGAGCACCGCCTCGGCCACGACCACGATCAACATGCCCGACAGCAGGATCGAGGCGAAGACCCCGACCAGTTGACCGACCGAGTTGGCGATCGACACCAGGGCATCGCCGGTGTTGTCCGCACCGAACGCGGTGTTGGTGATGAGCAACGTCAGCAACAGCGTCGGGATCGCGAACAGCGTCGAGATGACCAGCGACATGCCGAGGGTCGCCATCGGGTTGCCGCGGACCGTCCGGAACGCGCCCTCCAAGATGTCGCCGAGCACGAGCGGCCGCAACGGGATCACACCGGGTTTGGGGGCGAACAAGCCTGGGGCAGGGCCGTATTGAGGTTGAGGCGAGGGTGGACCGCCGTATGGACCAGTTTGCGGCGGCGGATACTGCTGGCCGTATCGAGGGCTCTGGCTGTGATCGGGTTGCGGGCCGCGTCCCGGTGCGTACTGGCCGTACTGCGGAGTGGGTGGCGGCGGGCCGTGGTGCGCCGGCTGCTCAGGCTGCCGTTCTCCCGAAGGACTGGCCCAGTTCGTCATGCACCGACCCTAACCTCCCGCTCCGCCTGCTTCGGGGTGACTGCACGCGCGCCACGCCGCACATGCGCGGCGACGATCCGCGGCTCGTCCATCGCCAACCGCAAACCTCGACGCGCGAGCACCTGTACCGACTTGCGCCGCTCGGACACGTCGCGCACGAACCGGCGTCCCATCGTGACCCAGCGGTTCTGCCGGACGCAGAACGCATCGCGCAACAAGTCCGCATCTCGCAGCAGGGCGATCAGGTCGGCGGCGAAGATCCCCTCGGCCACGACAGTGTCGGCGCTCGCCAGTTCGACGGTCGAGTGCCCGGCCGCCCGGGAGGTGGAGATGTCGTAGTCCGGCACCACGGTCCGGCCGGTCGTGCACAGATCCTGCAACGCGGCGAACGCGGCATCGATGTTCCAGGAGCCGACGACGTCCCAGTCGGGGATGCCCAGTGACGACATCGCCAGCGACGGATCGTCGCCGTCCTTGTAGAAGTCGTCCAGGCGCACGATCGGCCAGCCGTAGGAGCGGTGCAGGCGTTCGGCCAGGCGGGACTTCCCCGATCCGCTGGGGCCGCACAGGATCAGCACGCGTGCTCGTCGTTCGGACATCGATCGGGTTGCTCCTCGAGCATCGCTTGGGCGTTCTGGTGGCGCGACGAGAATACGGCAGCCCCCAGGTAGCCTGGCCGGGTGACGAAACCGAACCGTTCCCAGGTCGCGCAGATGGTCGACCACACCCTGCTCAAGCCCGAAGCCACCACGGACGACGTGAGTGCGCTCGTCGCCGACGGTGAGCGGCTGGGCGTCTACTCGGTGTGCGTGTCGCCGTCGATGCTGCCGCTGGAGACCTCGCTGCCCGTCGCAGTCGTCTGCGGGTTCCCGAGCGGGAAGCACACCTGCGCGGTGAAGGCGGCTGAGGCTGCCGAGTCCGCGAAGCTCGGCGCCGCGGAGATCGACATGGTCATCGACATCGGAGCCGCCCACGCCGGAGACTTCGACGCGGTCCAGGCCGACATCGCCGCGGTGCGCCAGGCTGCTCCGGACGTCGTCCTGAAGGTCATCATCGAGTCCGCCGCCCTGACCGACGAGCAGATCGTGGAGTGCTGCCAGGCGTCCGAGCGCGCCGGTGCGGACTTCGTGAAGACGTCCACCGGTTTCCACCCGGCAGGTGGCGCGAGCGCACACGCAGTGCGGCTGATGCGCGAGACCGTCGGCGACCGTCTCGGCGTCAAGGCGTCGGGTGGCATCCGCACCCCTGAAGCCGCTGCCGAGATGATCGAGGCGGGCGCGAACCGCCTCGGTCTGTCCGGCACCGAGTCCGTGCTCGCCGGTTTCGACGCCTGACCTCAGTGTCACAGGACAAGAATCCGGGCAACCCCGTCCGCACTTTCCGCCAGCGGGGTGCGTACGTGACCGGTTGGGTGTTGGTCGGCGTCTTCCTGGTCGTGCTCGTCGCGCTCGCGGTCGCGTCCGGGCTCGAGGTGGGTGCGACCGCGTTCCTGTTGGCTGCGGCGGGGGTGGTCTGGTTGATTCTCGTCCGTCCCGCAGTGCGGTTGAGCGCCGACGGGGTCCGTCTGGAGAATCTCGTCCGTGACATCCGGATGACGTGGCCGGCGGTCGACATGACCGAGGCCCGCTGGAACCTCAAGGTGGTTTCACCGGAAGGCGACGCGTACTCCTCCTGGGCCATCTCGGCGCAGCGTCCGAAGATGACCGGGGGTGTCACCCCGACGCCGGGTGGACAGTTGCTCCCGACCACCGGCACCGATGTGCCGATGGGACAGGAGCACCGGTCCGGGTCCGCCGGCGCGGTCGCCTCGGCCATCGACGAGGCCAAGGCCGACTACGAGCGAGCCGTCGCCAAGGGTGCGATCGCCGAACAGAAGCCCGAGATTCACCGCACCGTCTCGCCGGTGGCCGCAGCAGGCTGGGCCGCGTGCCTGCTGGCCGTCGTGATCGGCTTCCTCAGCCTGTAGTCGGCCGCTTCGGACGAGGGCTGGTCGAGCAGGTGCGAGCGCCGCGATCGAGACCTCGTGCGGTTCG
Organism: Yimella lutea; assembly: GCF_006715095.1. Taxonomy (NCBI): domain Bacteria; kingdom Bacillati; phylum Actinomycetota; class Actinomycetes; order Micrococcales; family Dermacoccaceae; genus Yimella; species Yimella lutea. The sequence continues at coordinate 3,169,785 of NZ_VFMO01000001.1, read as the reverse complement.
GTGGAAGGCGAGAACCGTCCCGGTCAGGCGGTGGTTAGACCCTCCATCTCGGCCCGGACGGCCGCGAGTCGTTGCGCGGTCTCGGCAGCGTCGTCACCGATGGCTTCGAGGTAGATCTTGAGCTTCGGTTCGGTGCCCGACGGTCGCACGATGATGCGTGTGTCGTCGGCCAGGTAGTAGCGTAGGCCCTCCGTCGGGGGCAGCGCGTCCGACCCTTCCGCAAGATCCTCCCTGCGGGAAACCGACTGTCCAGCAACGTTTTCCGGCGGATTGTCGCGCAGTCGCTGCATGATGCGTCCGATGATCGACAGGTCATCGACCCGCACCGAGAAGCTGTCGGTGAGGTGGGCGCCATGGGTGCGGGCGAGTTCGGCGAGGACGTCGGGGATCGAACGCCCCGTGGCCTTCAAGTCCGCAGCCAATTCGGCGATCAACAGACCGGCACTGATGCCGTCCTTGTCCCGGACGCCTGCGGGATCGACGCAGTAGCCGAGCGCTTCCTCGTAGCCGTACCGCAGACCGGGGACGCGGCTGATCCACTTGAACCCGGTGAGTGTCTCCTCGTGGGCGATGCCCGCGGCGCGGGCGATGGCGCCGAGCAGACGAGAGCTGACGATCGAGTTGGCGAACACCGAGCCTTCGGCGACACCGCGTTGCACCAGGTGGTGACCCAGGAGCGCACCCACTTCGTCGCCGCGCAACATCCGCCAGGTGCCGGCGTCCTCGATCGCGACGGCGCACCGGTCGGCGTCGGGGTCGTTGGCGATGACGATGTCGGCACCGACCTTCCGCGCCTGGGCGAGCGCAAGATCGATCGCTCCCGGCTCCTCGGGATTGGGGAAGCTGACGGTCGGGAATTCCGGATCCGGCTCCGCCTGCTCGGCGACAGGCTGGACGTCGGTGAAGCCGGCGCGGTGCAGGGCGTCGATCATCGTGGCCGACCCGACGCCGTGCAATGCGGTGTGCACGATCCGCAGGTCGCGCGGGCCGCCCGCCTCGACGACCGACGTCACCGACGCCAGGTAGTCGTCGATGATCGAGTCGTCGACCGTCTCCCAGCCGTCGTCGGCCTGAGCGACATCGGCCGCGCGCGGGAAGCGGTCGATCGCAGCGGCGATCTCGGCGTCCGCGGGTGGAACGATCTGGCTGCCGTCGCCGAGGTAGACCTTGTAACCGTTGTCCTGCGGCGGGTTGTGGCTGGCGGTCACCATCACTGCGGCGTCGGCGCCCAGGTGGCGAATCGCGAACGCCAACAACGGCGTCGGCAACGGATGGCTGAGCACGAGCGCGCGTCCGCCGGCTGCCACGACGACGGCCGCGGTGTCGCGGGCGAAGACGTCTGAGTTGTGGCGGGCGTCGAATCCGATCACCACGGTCACGTCGGGGCGACCCTGCGATTCCTGCAGGTACGCGGTCAGGCCGGCAGCAGCACGCAGCACGACGACGCGGTTCATCCGGTTCGGTCCGCCACCGAGCGCGCCGCGCAGCCCGGCGGTGCCGAACTCGAGCAGACCGGAGAACCGGTCGGCAAGCTCGGCGTCCGCGCTCTCATCGCCGCTTTGGGCGCGCTCCAGCAGGCTGGTCAGGCCGGCAGCGGTCTCGGCGTCGGGGTCGTCGGCGATCCACTCGCGGACGTCGTCGTGCACCTGGGTCATGACGGAACCTCGCTCAGAGCTTGCGGACGATCTGCGACAACAGGTCGGCGCAGCGACTCGCTGCAGCCTTGCCGGCGTCGATGACTTCCTCGTGCGACAGCGGCACCTCACTGATGCCGGCGGCCGCATTGGTGACCAGGCTGATGCCGAGGACCTCCAGGCCGACGTGGCGCGCGGCGATGGCCTCGAGCGCGGTCGACATGCCGACCAGATCGGCGCCGAGCACCTTGGCCATCTGTACCTCGGCGGGCGTCTCGTAGTGCGGCCCACGGAACTGCGCGTACACACCCTCGGGCAGGTCCGGGTCGACCGTGCGGGCCAACTCCCGCAGGCGCGAGGAGTACAGGTCGGTGAGATCGACGAAGGTCGCGCCCTCGAGCGGCGAGTTCGCGGTGAGGTTCAGGTGGTCACTGATCAGCACCGGCGTGCCGGGAGTCCAGTCGGGGTTCAACCCGCCGCAGCCGTTGGTCAGCACGACGGTGTCGCACCCGGCGGCCTTGGCGGTGCGGACGCCGTGCACGACCGCGCGCACCCCGCGTCCCTCGTAGTAGTGCGTGCGGGTGCCGTAGACCAGCGCGTGCTTGTCGGTGCCCTCGATGCGGATCGATCGCATCGTGCCCTTGTGGCCGGCGACGGCGGCCTTGGCGAATCCGGGCACCTGCTCGTTGTCGATCGTGGCGACGGTTTCGCCGAGCCGGTCGGCGGTGTCACCCCAACCGGAACCGAGCACCAGGGCCACGTCGTGCTTGTCGACGCCGGACAGCTCCCGGATCCACCGTGCCGCCTGATCGGCGAACTCGAAGGGGTCGACGTCGGCGAAGTCGGCGGTCTGCGTCTTGGTGTTCGTCACGGCCGCCACAGTACCCAGCCGGACCCCCGGAGCACACGACCTACTGCGTGGTTGGATGGGCGGGTGACTGGTCGACAGAAGTCAGTGGTGGTCATCGGCGGCGGTCCCGGTGGCTACGAATCCGCGTTGGTGGCCGCGCAACTCGGCGCCGCCGTCACGATCGTCGAGAGGGACGGACTCGGTGGCGCTGCGGTGCTCACTGACTGCGTCCCGAGCAAGACGCTGATCGCGACCTCCGACTTCATGTCGCGCTTCAAGGCGGCCGGACGTCTGGGTGTGCACTTCGAGGGGCACGAGGAAGACCAGCACGCCGAGGCGCACATCACCGAGGTCAACACCCGCGTGCTGAAGCTGGCCAAGGCACAGAGCTACGACATCCGCGCTCAGGTCGAGAGCGTCGGCTGCCGCGTCGTGCACGGTTCGGCCTCGATCGTCGACAGTTCCACCGTGCGTCTGGTGCGGCAGGACGCCGAACCCGAGGAGATCAAGGCAGACGTCATCCTGCTGGCGGTCGGCACCACACCGCGGGTGATGGAGTCGGCGATGCCCGACGGCGAACGCATCCTGACCTGGCAGCAGATCTACGACCTGAAGAAACTGCCGGAGCACATGATCGTCGTCGGTTCCGGTGTCACCGGTGCCGAACTCGCCCACGCCTACCTCGGCCTGGGTTCGAAGGTGACGCTGGTGTCCTCCCGCGATCGCGTGCTTCCGGGCGAGGACGCCGACGCCGCCACCGTCATCGAGAACGTCTTTCGTCGCCGTGGCATGCAGGTGCTCAACCGCTCGCGTGCCCAGTCCGCGGTACGCGACGGCGACAAGGTGACGGTCACCCTCGAGGACGGCCGGACGGTCGAGGGTTCGCACGCGCTGTTGGCCGTCGGTTCGATTCCGCAGACCAAGGGCATCGGACTCGAGGAGGTCGGTGTCGACCTCACGCCGTCGGGTCACATCAGCGTCGACCGTGTCTCCCGCACTTCCGTGCCTGGTATCTATGCCGCCGGCGACTGCACCGGCGTGCTGCCGCTGGCGTCCGTGGCCGCGATGCAGGGACGAATTGCCATGGCGCACGCACTCGGCGACGCGGTCGCCCCGCTGAACCTGCGCGGTGTCTGCGCGAACATCTTCACCGACCCCGAGATCGCCACGGTCGGTTACTCCCAGGCGGACGTCGACGAGGGCCGGATCGAGGCCCGCGTGGTCACGCTGCCGCTGTCGACCAACCCGCGCGCGAAGATGCGCAACATCAAGGACGGCTTCGTGAAACTGATCGTCCGTCCCGGCTCGAACACGATCGTCGGTGGAGTGGTCGTGGCGCCCCAGGCGTCCGAGTTGATCTACCCGATCGGCCTGGCCGTACAGAACCGCCTGACTGTCGATCAGATGGCCCAGACCTTCTCGGTCTACCCGTCGATGACCGGTTCGATCGCCGAGGCCGCGCGCCGGCTGCACCAGTCGGAGATCTGAGGCCGGTCCCCGCGGGGAGGCACGAACAAGGCGAGAACCGACGAATGCCGCTGGCTCAACCAAGGTGCGACAACGCGAGAACCCGACGAATGCCGCTGGTTGAGCCCTACGGATGACGAAGGAATCCGTAGGCGCCGAAACCAAGGTGCGACAACGCGAGAACCCAGCCACGTCGGGCTGGGTTCTCGTTGTTCCTACGGTGGTTTCGGCACCTCGGCCTTCGTTCCTCAGGTCGAGGGCTCAACCAGCGAAGGTGGCGGGGTTCTCGTTGTTCCTGCCGTGGTCGATCAGCTGAGAATCAGTGAGAGAAGGAGTGCTGGCCGAGGTTGCTGTAGTAGCGGACCAGGGGCTGACGGGTGGCCACGCGCTGCTGACGGTTGCGGGCGAAGAACTGCACCGTCCAGGTACCCAGGACGGCAATCATCGCGACGAGCGCAATGGCGGTGATGATGGTGAAACCGGTGAAGAAGCCGGGGATCATGTTCATGATGACGACTGCCTTTCTACAGGTGTAGTGCTCGATCTGCATACAACACTACACCTGTAGTGAGCGAGGTCGAAGCGAACGGCGCGTGACCTCGGTCACGCGCGGTGCGGACGCGCCATGACGGTCAATAGGTCGGGTTATCCAGCCCGAATTCTGCTGCAGCGGAACGCAATTCATCCCGAACGTCCGGGTGTGCTGCCTTCTCGATGATCTCGGTCGCCTGCTGCTTCTCGTCATTACCGAGCAGGAACGCGATGCCCTGTTCGGTCACGATCGCACTCTGCTGGAAGCTCGTCGTCGTGTCCGCGAGGCGGGGGACGACGGTCGACACGTCCGCCTTGGGGTGCCAGGAGCGCAGCGCGATGAACGAGTGTCCGCCGGGGGAGTGCATCGCACCGACGATGAAGTCGGTCTGACCGCCGAACCCCGAATGGATACGTCCGTTGATGCGGGAGGCGTTGGCCTGGCCGAACAGATCGACCTGCAGCGCGGTGTTGATGCTGACCATCCCGCGCTGTCGCGCGATGAGCGCCGGGTCGTTCGTACGCTCGGTGCGCTGCATGAGCACGCGACGGTTGCCGTCCAGCCAGTCGTACAAGCGCTGCGAACCGGCGACGAACGAGGTGATGATCGGCGTGGTGTGGTCCATGGCGCCGCGTTCCTCCAGATCGAGAACACCGTCGGAGAACATCTCCGTCCAGACGCGCAGGTCCTTACGGTCACGCAGTGCGGCCAGCGTCGCGTCCGGCACCATCGATAGGCGGCAGGGAACGTAGGACAGTGCCGGGTGGTGGCGCTGACCGGCTCCGACGAAGCAGGTCTCGGCGATGACGCCCTCGCGGGTCGGGATCCCCTCGGCGCCGTTGAGGATGTTCAGGATGTAGGTCGGCACCGCGTGGTCGAGGGCTTCGACGGCCTTCCACGGTGTGGCCAGGTTGCCGCTGACGACAACCCTCGGGCGTCCCTGGAGCATCGACAGCCGCGACCGCAGTTGCGCCGTCGTGACGGTCTTCATCGACGGTCCCGGCCGGGGTCGTCCGCCACCGCGCCTTCGGTCCGGCCGGACGGTGCCTCGTGGTCGATCTGGTGCGGCATCAGGCCGGCGTCCTCCCACACCTTGTGCCGGTTGCGCCGGGCACGGGGAACGGCGACGAACAGCACCGCCGCGATGACAGCGGTGAACAACAAAAGTGGGATCACGTTGCCCCAGGACATCGGCTACCTCGTCTCGGTCTCGACCGGTCACCCTGACGGGTGTCGGCTCGTCGATTGTGACAGTCTCTTGCGGTGACCACGCCACGACCTGAAGGAACCCTCGCCCGCCAGACCCATCTGCTCGACGCAGCGATCGGAGTCGTCGGCGAATCAGGATTGCGTGGCCTGACTCACCGAGCACTCGACCGCGCCGCGGGCCTGCCCGAGGGCAGCTGCTCGGTCTACTACCGAACCCGGCTGGCGTTGCTCACCGCTCTCACCGACCACGTCGCCGGACGTATGATGCACGACGTCCAGCAGCTCACCGATTCACTGCCGGTGGGCACGGACGACCCGACCTGCGCGATCGACGGCACGACGCAGTTGCTGCTCGGCTGGGTTCGCGACCCGGCTCTGTTGCTCACGATCAGCGAGCTCAGCCTGGAAGCCGTCCGCACCCCCTCGTTGCAGGATTCGATGCGTGCCTGGCGGCGCGGGCTGGTCGACCTGGTCGGTAGTGTCGTCGAACGTGAGCACAAGGGCGCATCGCACCAGCGCGCGCAGACTGTCGTCGCGGCCCTTGAAGGTGTTGCGATCGGTTCGCTGAGCCTGCCCGCGGACGAACGCGAGGCCTATCTCGCCAGCACCGTCTCGCTGTTGGTGAAGGCGATGTCCGACCTGGAGACTGACTGAGCGCAATAACGACCAGGCCCTTGACTACGGGGGTAGTCAAGGGGCCTGATCGTCATAGCGACCGGAGTTGCGCAGGTGGTTACTCGGCGTCCTTGATCTGCGCGATCACGGCGCCTGCACTGACGGTCTCGCCGATGTTGGCCTTGAGGCCCGAGACGACGCCGTCCTTGTGGGCGGTGATCGGCTGCTCCATCTTCATCGCTTCGAGCACGACGATCGTGTCGCCGCTGGAGACGGTGGCACCGTCCTCGACCGCAATCTTGACGATCGTGCCTTGCATCGGAGCGGTGACCGAGTCGCCGCTCGCGGCCTGCCCGCCGCCGCTGGACCGGCCGCGCTTCGGGGCCTTCTTCGGGCCGCCTGCTGCGCCGCCGCCAGCGCCGAGCTGCAGGTCGCCGGGCAGCGACACCTCGATGCGCTTGCCACCGACCTCGACCACGAGCGACTGCCGCGGTGCGGCCTCGGGAGCCTCGCCGGCGGCGCCGCCGAAGGGCTCGATCTGATTGTCGAACTCGGTCTCGATCCAGCGGGTGTGGATCGTGAACTTCTCGTCCGGGTCGTTCGGTGCGAATGCCGGGTCGCAGACGACCGCGCGGTGGAACGGCGCGACCGTCGGCATGCCCTCGATGACGAGTTCGTCCAGCGCGCGGCGGGACCGCTCGAGCGCTTCCTGGCGGGTGCGGCCGGTGACGATCAGCTTGGCGATCATCGAGTCGAACGCGCCGGCGATCGTGTCGCCCTCGACCACGCCGGCGTCCCACCGCACGCCGGGGCCGCTCGGCACGACCATCTTGGTGATGGTGCCGGGGGCGGGGAAGAAGTTGCGGCCGGCGTCCTCGCCGTTGATGCGGAACTCGAAGGAGTGCGCGTGCGGCTCGGGGTCGTCGAAGTCGAGCGCCTCGCCGGCCGCGATCCGGAACTGCTGGCGGACCAGGTCGATTCCGGTGACCTCCTCGGAGACCGGGTGCTCCACCTGGAGGCGGGTGTTGACCTCGAGGAAGGAGATGTGGCCCTCCGGCCCGATCAGGAACTCGCAGGTGCCCGCGCCGACGTAACCGGCCTTGCGCAGGATCTCCTTGCTCGCGCGGACGAGTTCGGCGTGCTGCTCGTCGGTGACGAACGGAGCCGGTGCCTCTTCGACGAGCTTCTGGTTGCGGCGCTGCAGCGAGCAGTCGCGGGTGGAGACGACCACGACGTTGCCGTGCTGATCGGCCAGGCACTGGGTCTCGACGTGGCGCGGGTGATCGAGGAAGCGCTCGACGAAGCACTCGCCGCGCCCGAACGCGGTGACCGCTTCACGGACCGCGCTGTCGAACAGTTCGGGGATCTCCTCGATGGTGCGGGCGACCTTCAACCCGCGTCCGCCACCGCCGTACGCCGCCTTGATCGCGACCGGCAGACCGTGTTCCTTGGCGAACTCGACGACCTCGTCCGGGCCCTCGACCGGATCCTTGGTGCCGGGCACCAGCGGAGCGTCGGCGGCCAGTGCGATGTGACGCGCCTTCACCTTGTCGCCGAGGCTGTCGATCGCCTCGGGGCCCGGACCGATCCAGATCAGGCCGGCGTCGATGACCTTCTGCGCGAAGTCGGCGTTCTCGGCCAGGAAGCCGTAGCCGGGGTGCACCGAGTCGGCACCCGACTGCTCGGCGATCTCGAGCAACTTCTCCTGCACGAGGTAGGAATCGGCCGGTGTCGAGCCGCCGAGGGCGTATGCCTCGTCGGCGACCTTGACGTGCAACGAGTCACGGTCGGGCTCGGCGTAGACGGCGACCGATTCGATGCCGGCGTCCTTGCAGGCGCGGGCGATTCGGACGGCGATCTCGCCACGGTTGGCGATGAGAACCTTGCGCAATTCGGGCATGGCCTGAGCCTATCCGGATGTGGGCGAGGCCACATTCGAGGGGCAAAACCGAACGGTAGGAAATATCGGGCGGCGATGCATCGCTGCACCGGGCATGACTGGTAACCCCACCATCCCCAACATTTCCCTGCGCGCCGGCGACACCTCGGTCGAGATGCCGCAGCTCGGTTTCGGCGTCTGGCAGGTCGAGGACGACGCCGCCGCCCCGGCCGTCGCCGAGGCCCTGCGCGTCGGCTACCGCAGCATCGACACCGCCCGCATCTACGGCAACGAGGCCGGCGTCGGCCGCGCGCTCGCCGACAGCGAACTGGCGCCGTCCGATGTCTTCCTGACCACCAAGGTGTGGAACGACGACCAGGGCTTCGACAAGACCCTCGCGGCGTTCGACGCCTCGCAGGAGCGCCTCGGCCGGCCGATCGACCTCTACCTCATCCACTGGCCGGTGCCGTCCAACGCAGCCTTTGTCGACACGTACAAGGCGATGATGCAGCTGCGAGACCAGGGCAAGGTGCGAGCGATCGGTGTCTGCAACTTCAACATCGAGCACTTGCAGGAGCTGCACGACGCGGTCGGTGAGTATCCCGCGATCAACCAGGTCGAACTGCACCCGGACTTCCAGCAGAAGCAGTTGCGCGAGTTCCACGACAAGTTCGGCATCGTCACCGAGGCGTGGAGCCCGCTCGGTCAGGGCGGCGACATCCTCGCCGACGCCACGATCACCGATATCGCGTCGCAGTACGGCAAGACGCCCGCCCAGGTCATCCTGCGCTGGCACCTGCAGCTCGGCAATGTCGTGATCCCCAAGTCGGTGACGCCGGAACGCATCGCCGAGAACCTGGACGTCTTCGACTTCGAGCTCTCCCAGGCTGCGATGGAGGCGATCGAAGCCCTCGATTCGGGCAAGCGTCTCGGCCCGGACCCGGCGGAGTTCAACGCCTGATCTCTGCTTCTTCTCACCGAGTGGCCGGGTTATGAACCGGTGGCCGGGATATGACCCGTCCGCTGGTTCACAGCCCGGCCACTCGGCGGTTCGCCTAAGGTTCTGCTTCGTGGGAGAAGTGATTGCGGGGCGCTATGAGCTGATCGACATGATCGGCGAAGGCGGCATGGGGGGAGTGTGGCGCGCATACGACCTACGTGACGGCACCGTGGTCGCAGCGAAGGTGCTGCGCCAGTCCGACGCCGGTTCGCTACTGCGCTTCATGCGCGAGCAGGGAATGCGCATCCACCACCCCAATGTGGTGACGCCGCTCAGCTGGGCCGGTGTCGACGACCGCGTGCTCATCGCGATGCCGCTGGTCGAAGGTGGATCCGTCTCGGGGCTGGCCCGCCGGTACGGCAAGCTGCCCGCACCGTATGCGGCCGAGTTGCTGCGTCAGTTGCTGGATGCGTTGACCGCCGTCCACGAGCAGGGCGTCGTGCACCGCGACATCAAGCCGGCCAACATGTTGCTGTCCGCGACCGGCACCGACAAGCCGCACCTGTGGCTCACCGATTTCGGCGTGGCCGTGTCTGTCGACGCGCCCCGTCTGACCAGCCACAGCATCGTCATGGGTACCCCCGGCTATCTCGCCCCCGAGCAGCTGCGCGGCTACGACCCTGACCCGAGGTCCGACCTGTACGCCGTCGGCATGATGGGCATTCAGTTGCTGACCGGGCACAAGCCGCGGGCACACGTCCGCACCGACGCGCTCGACCTGCCGCCGCGACCGGACGGTGTGCCGGATGCCCTGTGGGACACAGTGATTCGCCTTGCCGACCCGGACATCGACCGCCGTCCGGCCAGCGCGGTCGAAGCGCGCCGGGCCATCGAAGCGGTGGCGTGGGAGAAGCAGTCGGCGATCGACGTCCGCAGCGACCTGCCACCCATCGGCGAAGCAGCCGGTGATTTCCGACCGATCGACGGCAGCACCGCGCCCCTCGGCGGCGATCACACCGTCATGCGCCGTCCGACCGCGGCGATGCCGATGGCCGGCAATGTCGCAGCGCCCGCGCAGTCGACGAATCGTGCACACCGCGCGGTCGATCGCGCCGCACGAGCCAAGAAGCTTCAGCGCGTTGCGGTCCTCGTCGGTGCGCCCCTGGTCGCCGCAGCGGCGCTGGCCGCGATCTGGGTCCCCAAGGAGAACGGGCCCACGGACGAGCCGGGCAAGGCCCGCCTCGGCGCCGAGTGCATCTGGTCGGACGTCGGCACGTCCGAACGCGACCAGAACGGCGTGCTGCGCACCTGCTTGGAGCAGGACGGTAGGTACGTCTGGAGCGCTACGAGCTGAGGCTCAGGCCTGCCGCCGAGAACGCAGGGCCCACAACACTGCTGTCGCTGCCGCCAACACGGCGAGCGCACTGAGCGCGACCTTCGCCGACGGGAACGGGGCCTCGGTCTGCACCCCCTGGCCGATGCTCATCTCGCCCTTGCCCGGCTGAGCAAGCTTTGCGCCGCCTGTGTTCACGAAGGTCGGCCCCTGCTGGACGTCGCCCACCACAGCGATGTTGAGGTCGGCCGGGATCGGGGGCACGGAGTCGGGCATCGGCTCATCGCTGGATGAGAAGGACGCCGGACGGGTCCACACCGTCACGTAGTACCAGCCCGGCGTGGTCGTCCACTGCAGGCTCGCCTGCGGCACCTCGTTGCCCGACTCCGACTTCGCAGACCGATTGGCCCACAGCACAGGTGCGGTGTAGGTGCCGATCGTCGCGCCCTTGGAACTGTTGGCCGACATCGAGAGGGAGTCGGAGTACTGGTAGTCCTTCGGGTTCGCGTCCAGAGCGATCCGCTGGGGCGTCCAGATCCTCGTCGAGACCTCGACAGCGATCGGGGAGGCGAAGTTGGTGTCCTTGCCGGGCACGCGCAGGGTGGCCGCCAGGCGCTGTCCCCAGTCGAGGCGGACCTTGTAGAAGGCTTGCGTACCGACGCCGAGTTTGAGTGAATGCGTGCCGGCAACCAGGGTCACGGCGTCGCCGAAACCCTTTCCGGGTGCGACCTCGCCCCGGACCTTCCCGTCCGGTGCCTTCAAAGTGGCTGTCTGGGCGACCGTCGCGGGTGACCCGACGCTGCCGGTGCCCTTGGGCTCGTCGGTGAGCAGGATCTCGGCCTTCGTCCTGCCGTTCGCGGGAATGCCGTTGTGCTCGATCGAGATCGACAGCTTGGTCGATTCGCGGCAGGTGCCGCCCAGGTAATTGCCGCGGGACACGTCCTCATCGTCGTCCACCCCGACGTTCACGTTGAGGAAGGTGAGCGCGGCGTCCTTGCTCAACGTGTCGGTGTCGGAGGTGCAATCGTCGCCCTTGGCGTCGAGGATCGACACCTTGGTCTTGTGCTCACCGGTTGCCTTGAGCGCCTTGCCCTCGCGTTCGTCGGTGAGCACGCTCGCCAGGAAGGTGCGCATCTGGTTGCGGTTGATCGTGAAGGTGCGCGGGGATCCGTCGTTGGGGAGTTCGGCCTGGTAGAGACCCGCCTTGAGTTCCGGGCCCCCGGTCTTGTCGGTCGCGAGAGTCACCTGCTTGCCGGACGTGCCGTACGCCTGCGGTTCGATCGCGGCATGCGCGGGTGCAGTGCCGGTCGCGACGAGGGCGACACTGGTCAGAACGGCGGCAGCAGACTTCCGGAAACGCACGCGCACAGTATGACCCGCGGACGCCTGTGATCCGTTGACCGGCGCGTGGATCTCACACCAGATGACGTTCGACGAACAGGCGCAACTGCGCGACATTGCGGCACTCGTGCATGGTGATCACCCGTGCATAGTCATCGGCCGCGGAGTCGCCGGTGCCCCAGGAGGAACTGCGTTCCGGGTTGAGCCACACCGTGGTTCGTGACTTCCGGCCGATCTCCCGCAGGGCGTCCACGCCGGGGTCGGCGTAGTTCGTGCGTCCGTCACCGAGCACGAGCACGGTGGTGCGATGGCCGATCGCATCACCGTGTTCGGCCAGGACGTCGGCGAACGCGGTGCCGTAGCTGCTGCTGCGTCCACGCGCCGTGAGAGCCGCCTGGGACAACGCCCACGAGGTGAGCGAGACGCCCGGGGGCGCGTCCTTCACGACGTGCGTGATGTCGGCCGCACTGCTGACGAAACCGAGCATCTTCACGTGTCGGAACTGGCTCTGCATCGCCTGCATCAGCAGCATGGTGAACCCGCTGAAGCCGCCCACGGACCCCGACATGTCGGCGATCAGCACAATGTCAGGACGGTGCCGGTTGCGTTGCTCGTACACCGGGTCGAGCGGGACGCCGCCGGTCGCCATCGCAGCACGCAGCGTGCGACGGACGTCGATGCCCCCGCGGTGCGCCCGGCGCCTCCTGCTGAGCTTGGCCTCGAGTTTGCGGGCCAGCGGATCGAGCTGGCGTTTCATGGCGTCGAGGTCCTTGCTGGACATCGCGAGGAAGTCGCGCTGATCGGCCGGCCCTTCCACGCCGTACCGGGCGATCCGCTCCTTCGGACGCACCGCGGTATTCCGTCGACGCGCCTCCGACTCCACGCGCTGCCTGAATTCGGCCACCCGCGAACGCAGTTCATCGCGGTCGATGCGGTCGGTGAACCCGCCCGAACCTGACCCCTGCCCTTCGCCCTGTTCGTCCCCGTTGCCGCGCCCCAGTTCCTGGGCCGGCGCGATGAGCCTTTGCGGCGCGAGCGCGTCGACCGCCTGGGCCGAGGACCAGCCCCGTGATTCGTCATCGGGGGAGACCCGGCCGAGCAGTTCGAGTGTGGCCGCGGCGATCTCGTCCATCCGTCGTTCGTCCGCGTCGGCGAGTGCCCGGGTCAGCTCCTCGCGCAGGGCGTCGACGTCGGCGTCCGCGAGATCAGTGGCACGGGCGCCGGGGGCGGACGGGAACCACAGGTCGAAGAGCTGATCGAAGACCGGGCGGCCGTCGGCCGAGCGCACCATCGTCGCGGCGAGCGCCTCCCGCAGGGTGCGGCGGTCGTCCAGACCGAGCACCTCGATCGCCTGTGCGGCGGTCGTCGTCTCGGTCGAACCCACCTCCAGACCATGCGTCCGCATCGCCTCGGCGAGGCCGACGAGGTTTCGCGGAAGGCTCACAATTTCAGTGCGGTTCGGGCGGATTCGATGTCGTCCTGGTGCTTCAGCAGCACCCCCAGCGTGGCCTCGACGAACTCTGCGTCCAATTCGTCGGCGCCGAGCGAGAGCAGGGTGCGAGCCCAGTCCACGGTCTCGGAGACGGATGGCGGCTTGCGCAGATTGCCCTCCCGCAGCGCGCGAACCACGCGCACCAGCGAGGCACGAGTGGCCTCGTTGACGCCGGGAGCATGCAGTTCCACGATCCGTTGTTCGAGTTCGGCGCTCGGGTAGTCGATGTGCAGGAACAGGCACCGTCGGCGCAGGGCCTCGGACAGTTCACGCGTCGCGTTGCTCGTCACGACGACCAGAGGGTGGTGGCGGGCTGCGATCGTGCCGAGTTCCGGAATCGTCACCTGGAAGTCCGAGAGCAGCTCCAGCAGCAGGCCTTCCATCTCCTCGTCGGCCTTGTCGAGTTCGTCGACCAGCAGCACGACGGGGGCGTCGCTGCGCACGGCCTTGAGCAGCGGCCGCTCCAGCAGGAACTCCTCACCGAAGACGTCCGTGCGCACGTGCTCCCAATCGGCGTCCTTCTCGGCGGTGATGCGCAGCAACTGCTTGGCGTGGTTCCACTCATACAGCGCACGCGCTTCGTCGACGCCCTCGTAACACTGCAGCCGGACGAGGTCACGACCCGTCGCGGTGGCCATGGCCTTCGCGAGCGCGGTCTTGCCGACGCCCGCGGGCCCCTCGACGAGGATCGGACGGCCGAGCGCAGCGGCGAGATAGACGGTGGTCGCGATCGCGTCCGAGGCCAGGTAGCCGGTGCCGGCCAGACGCTCGCGGGAGTCGTCGACGCTGCTGAAGGTGTCACTCATGCCTCCCATCCTGCTGGCTATCGCGCCCTTGCCGTTGCACTGGTCCGGTCGGCGGCAGCCCTCGGGCAGGTGGGCAGGCGGCGAGGGACCGCTGTTACCTTGACGACACCGCGCAATCGTGACCCACACCACAAGTGAAAGGCCGCACCCGATGTTCGAGCTGTCCAAGGACCACGAGGACTTCCGGCGCCTCGTGCGTGACTTCGCCGAGGCCAAGATCGCGCCGCATGTCGCGCAGTGGGATCGCGAGCACCACTTTCCGTCGGAGCTGGTGCCGCAGATGGGCGAGCTGGGCCTGTTCGGGCTCGTGGTGCCGGAGGAGTTCGGCGGGGCCGGATTGGACGGGGGCGGCTTCACCTACCTCTGTCTGGCGATCGAGGAACTCGGCCGTGTCGACCAGTCGATGGGCATCACGCTGTCGGCGGGAGTCGGCCTGGGAATCAACCCCATCCTCACGTACGGCACGCAGGAACAGAAGCAGCAGTGGCTGCCCGACCTCGTCGCCGGCAGGACGCTCGCCGGCTTCGGCCTGACCGAGCCCGAGGCAGGTTCGGACGCCGGCGGCACCAAGACGCGCGCCTCGTTGGCCGACGGTCAATGGACCGTCAACGGTGCGAAGGCCTTCATCACCAACTCCGGCACCGACCGCACCTCCGTCGTCACCGTCACCGCCAGGACCGGTGAGACCGCGGACGGCAAGGCTGAGATCAGCGCGATCATGATCCCTTCGGGCACAACGGGATTCACCGTCGAGCCGCCGTACGACAAGCTCGGTTGGCACATCTCCGACACCCACGGGCTCACGTTCGAGAACTGCGTGGTGCCGGAAGACAACCTGCTCGGCGAACGCGGTCACGGGTTCAAGCAGTTCCTGAAGACCTTGGACGATGGACGCATCGCCATCTCGGCGCTCGCTGTCGGCCTGGCCCAGGCGTGTCTGGAAGCGGTCACCGAATACTCCAAGACCCGCATCGCGTTCGGCCGTCCGATCGGCGTCAACCAGGGCGTCTCGTTCCAGGTAGCCGATCTCGCCGTGATGGTCGAGGCGTCGCGCCTGCTGACCTACAAGGCCGCCTGGCTGAAGGACGAGATGGAGGCCGGACGTCGCAGCCTCGGTGAGGTCAAGCAGGCCGCGTCCATCGCCAAGCTCTATTCGTCCGAGGCCGCCGTGACGGCGACCCGCATCGCGACGCAGATCTTCGGTGGCAACGGCTTCATGGAGGAGTACCCGGTGGCGCGGTTCTACCGCGACGCGAAGATCCTGGAGATCGGTGAGGGCACCTCCGAGGTGCAGCGCATGCTGATCGCCCGCGGTCTGGGACTGCCGTCGTGACCCACCCCAAGGACGCACGGGTCGAGGATGTCCGCGGTCGTCTGAAGGCGGCGCACGAAGCGTCCGACGCGCCCTCGGAAGCAGCCCGGGCTAAGCTCGACTCGCAGAACAAACTCTATGTGCGAGAACGTATCTCGCTGCTCTTGGACGAAGGATCGTTCGTCGAGGACGGGCGGTATGCGAATGCGACGGCGACCGGTCTTCCCGCCGATGGTGTGGTGACCGGCCACGGCACGGTGGACGGGCGTCCGGCGATCGTCATCGCCAACGACCCCACCGTGAAGGCCGGGTCGTGGGGCTCGCGCACCGTGGAGAAGATCGTCCGGGCCACCGAGATGGCGCTGCGCGAGGATCTCCCCGTCTTCTGGCTCGTCGACTCCGCCGGTGCACGCATCACCGACCAGGTCGAGATGTTCCCCGGGCGCCGCGGGGCCGGACGCATCTTCCACAACCAGGTCGCGTTGTCGGGAAAGGTGCCGCAGATCTGCTGCCTGTTCGGCCCGTCGGCCGCCGGTGGCGCGTACATCCCGTCCTTCACCGACCTGATCATCATGGTCGAGGGCAACGCCTCGATGTACCTCGGTTCGCCGCGTATGGCCGAAATGGTTGTGGGTGAGAAGGTTTCACTCGAACACCTGGGCGGCGCACGGATGCACTGCACACAGTCCGGCGTCGGTGACCTGCTCGCGCAGGACGACACCGAGGCCATCGAACTGGCGAAGTTGTTCTTCTCCTACCTCCCGCTGAACTGGCACTCCGAGGGGCCGGTGTACCACCCGGAGGAGCCGAGCGAACCGCTCACCGACGACACTGTGCCGGAGGTCGAGAGCCAGCCGTTCGATGTCCACGAGGTGATCGACGGCCTGGTCGACGACGACAGTTTCTTCGAGGTCAAGCCGCTGTTCGCCCCCGAGCTCGTCGTCGGGTTCGGTCGGATGGAGGGCCGCACGGTCGGCATCCTGGCCAACAACTCGGCGGTCAAGGGCGGCGTGCTGTTCACCGACTCCGCCGACAAGGCCGCGCGATTCATCTGGATGTGCGACGCCTACAACATCCCGATCCTGTACCTGGCCGATGTGCCCGGCTTCATGATCGGATCCGAGGTCGAGCGGGGTGGCATCATCCGGCACGGCGCGAAGATGGTGTCCGCAGTGTCGTCGGCGACCGTCCCGCAGTTCTGTGTTGTGATCCGAAAGGCTTACGGTGCCGGGCTGTACGCGATGGGTGGCCCGGGCTTCGATCCTGACGCCACGCTCGCACTTCCCACCGCGCGCATCGCCGTGATGGGTCCGGAGGCCGCGGTCAACGCCGTCTACGCCAACAAGATCGCTGCGATCGAGGACGAGGCCGAGCGCGAGGCGTTCGTGCGAGCCCGCCGCGAGGAGTACCTCGAGGACGTCGACCTCGAACGTCTGGCCGCGGATCTGGTGATCGACGGAGTCGTCGAGGCGTCCTCGCTGCGCACCGAGCTGCTGCACCGGTTGCGCTACGCGGCCGGCCGCGACCGACACTTCAGCACCCGGCGCCGTTCGATCCCACCGGTCTGACCGGCGAAGCACGAAAGCCCCCGCTCGATCGAGCGGGGGCTTCGTACGTATGCGTCAGTTCTGCCCAGGGGGCACGACGACCGTCGTGGTGACCGTCACGGTGCTGGCCGGCGGGAGCGGGGGTGGTGGCGGCGCCGGTGCGGTGACGGTCTGCGTCGTGGTCACCGTGCTCACCTGAGGGGCAGCGGTCGCCGTCGTGGTGACGGTCGTAGCGGCGGCACTGCTGGTCACGGTGCGCACGGAACCTGGCTGCGTCACGGTGCGGGCCGGCACGGTACGGGTGACGGTGCCACCCGGCTGCACGACCGTCGTGGTCACAGTCGTTGCATTCGGCGCGGCACCCGGCCGGGTGCTCGACGGGGCACTCGTGGAGGGCGGGGCTGATGGTCCGGACGGGCTCACCGTCACCGTCTGCGCCGGCTGGGTCACGGTGGTGGACGCTTCCCCGTCCCCGGACGCGCTCGCGCGCCCGGCCCACCAGGTGAATCCTGCGAGCAGCAGAGCCAGCACGCCGGCAGCGGCGGCGAGTGCCGGACTGATGCCACCGCCGGCGGAATAGCGTCCGCCGCCCTGCGCGTCGTCGTCCTCGGCGTAGTACTGCTCGCCCGCGTACTCCTGGTCATCACCGGAATCGGAGTCGAAGAAGTCCATGATGCCGGGCCGGTCGTCGTCGACCGGCCCGGTCTTGTCGGGGTCGTGCAGATCAGGCATCGAGGAATCCAAACCATTTCTGGGGTGAGAGCGGTGCAGCCCGCTCCTGGTGCGACTCGCTGGACACGCTACGCGACCCGGTCGCCCCGCGCAGGCCAGTGGCGTCCCCGGGATAGGTTGCCAGCATGTCCTTCTCCGACCGGGTCGACGCGATCCAACGCCGCTATCCGGTGTTGGGCTACCCGATCGCGGTCGGTTACAAGTTCTTCGACGATCTCGGCGCCTACCTGGCGGCGTTGCTGACCTACTACGCATTCATCTCCCTGTTCCCCGTGCTGTTGCTCGCCTCGACCGTGCTCAGTTGGATCCTGCGTGGCCGGCCGGAGTGGCAGGAGACGCTGCTCAACTCGGCATTGGGGGAGTTCCCGGTGATCGGTGACCAACTCAAGGCACCGGCAGCCCTGGACGGCGGAACGGGAGCCGTGGTCATCGGTGTGCTCGGTGCGCTGTACGGAGCACTCGGCGCCGCACAAGCTCTGCAGTACGCGGCGAACACCGTCTGGCAGGTGCCGCGCAACAGCCGTCCCAACCCGTTTGCGGCGCGCGGCCGCTCGTTCATCCTGCTGGTCACGGCCGGCTTCGGACTACTGCTGACCACCGCAGCCTCGATTTTCGTGACGCGGTACATCTCGGGCACACCGGCGACGCTCGCGATCCACCTGCTCAGCGTGCTGATGTCGACCGCAGTGTTCCTCGCCGCCTACCAAATGGCCACCGCCGCTTCGTTGCGTCTGGCTGACCTCTGGGTGGGTGCGGTGGTCACGGCGATCGGGTGGGAGGCGTTGAAGGCCTACGGAGCCACCTACGTCAACACCGTCATCAAGCACGCGTCTGCCATCAACAGCATTTTCGCGTTCGTGCTCGGCATGATCGCGTTCATCTATGCGGCTGCCGCACTAATCGTGTTGTCCCTGGAGATCGACGTGGTGCGTCGTAAGCATCTGTACCCGCGGGCGCTGCTCACTCCGTTCACCGATGACGTCGAGCTCACCGAGGGCGACCAGAAGGCCTACGTCGGCCAGGCCAAATCGATGCGTGCCAAGGGTTTCGAGGAGATCGACGTCAGTTTCGAGGTCAAACGCGCGCAGCGCCGACGAGCCGACCAGGAAGAGCAACTGCGGGAGGGCGAGACCCAGGAGATGCCGTCCCGGGTGTTCACCCAGCGGGACGATCGGAACTCGG
This sequence comes from Yimella lutea, assembly GCF_006715095.1. NCBI lineage: Bacteria > Bacillati > Actinomycetota > Actinomycetes > Micrococcales > Dermacoccaceae > Yimella > Yimella lutea. The sequence goes on along the minus strand of NZ_VFMO01000001.1, from coordinate 3,150,914 downwards.
ACGGGTGACTAGATTCACGTTGTGACCGAGGGTCCATAGCTTCGGCGTCGTCTCCGTTCCGGCGGGCGGCGCGACGAAGCCATGGACCGCGCGAGGTTCCCCCGCGAAGGGTGGAACCTCACACAGATTCTGTTGGTGCAGGGCGCAGTTCGTGCCAGGAGATGCCGATCTCCTGCAGCAGTTCGCGTAGAGCGGGCAGGCTGACTCCGACGACGTTGTGGTAATCGCCCTCGATGCTGGTGACGAACGGACCGCCGAGTCCGTCGACGGTGAATGCGCCTGCCACGTACAGAGGTTCGCCGGTGGCGACGTACGCCTCGATCTCCGCGTCGTCGATGTCGGCGAAGTGCACGACAGTGCTCGCGGTGACACCGAAGGTGGCACCCGTGCCGTCGTCCCGGTTGTCGATCAGCCAGTGGCCCGAGTGCAGGATGCCCGACTTGCCGCGCATCCGCTGCCAGCGGGCGATCGCATCGCTCGAGTCGGACGGCTTACCGTGGGCCGCCCCCTCGAACTCCAGGACGCTGTCGCAGCCGAGCACGAGCGCGTCGTCCGCTTCGTCCCGACCGGCGACGTCCTCGCATTTGGCACGCGCGAGGATCAACGCGACACCGGCGGGTTCGAGTGCGCCGTACCGCTTCTCGGCCTCGGCGGTCGCCGCCGGCTCGTCGACGTCGGAGACGAGGACTTCCGGTTGGACGCCGGCCGAGCGCAAGGTTGCCAGGCGGGCAGGGGAGGCAGAAGCAAGGACGAATCGCACCCGCTCACCGTACTGTCCGGGCCTTGATCGTGAGCACCACCGGTGGAGCCGAACGCCCGTCGCCGCTGGTTGAGCCGAACGCCCGAGGGACGAGGGCGTACGCACCGCCGCTGGTTGAGCCGAACGCCCGAGGGACGGGGGCGTACGCGCCGAAACCACGGCACCCTCCACGGCCACACCCGACCACCCGTTCTCCACAACCCGCGAGTAACCAATCCGGTTGTCCACAAACACAATTGATCCGTTCGAACCCTTCAACTGAGTTCGAACAGGTGTACGATGAAGGCATGTCGAACACCACGACGAAACCCCTCGGACAGGACGCGATCACCCCGCGTGACCTGCTCGAAGCAGTGATGCTTCGAAGACGGTGTCGACGCCGCCATCGAACTGGCATCGCACCCCGAACTGGTACCAGGCGCGAACCCCGCCACCATCCAACTGCTCATCGCACAACTGCTGGCACACAACGTGTTCGAACGCCTCAACAGCGACGACCCGTTCACCGTGGACGCAGCCGGCGACAAGTTCTTCACCCGGGACGACCTCACCGGCCTGAGCGGGATCGAGCACGCGGATCAGAACTCGGATGAGGATCACTGGGTGACACAGACCCGGCAGTTCGAGGAATCGATCCGGGTGGCGCACTCGGTGATGAACACCGCCGGCGCCGTCCGGGCGATCTCGATCAGTCAGTACGCCCGCTGGGACGCCCACGACGTGACCTGCACGCAGTTCGTGCAACACGAGCCGGGGCATGTGGGTGAATTCGCAGCCGATGGTGTCGCCGCCGAACTGCGCCTGTCTTGCATCGCCGCGTCGCAGCTGGTGCGCAAATCGGTGTGGGCAGCCACCAAAACACCGGTCCTGCTCACGGAGGTGGCTGCTGGTGTGGCGAACCTGGACACCGTGACCGCGGTCGCGACCGAACTGCAGGACGCCCGCCCCGACACCTGCGAACTCATCGAAGACAAGATCCTTCAACGCAGGATCCACTGCCGGGGTGCGGCGTCCGCACGCCGCTCGACCCGCACCCTCGTCACCAGGTTCGAGGCGCCAGCCGCCCGGAAGACGCACAAACGCACCAAAGCGCAGCAGAGCGGGGTGTGGTTCGACCCCCACCCCACCCCAGGGTTGGCGTCCTTCACCGCGGTCCTGCCCGATGCGCAGGTCGCGGAGATCTGTGACCTGGTCGAGAAACGCGCCTACGATCTCAAACGATCCGACACCAGCGAAGACGCTGCCGACAAACTCCTGGGTGAGTACCGGGCCGACGCGTTGTACGAGATCGTCACCCGCAACCTGAACTACACCCTCGACATTCAGGTCCTTACTCCCACCACATGCCAGGGCTGCAGCAACAACTCTGCGGACGCCAACAGGGGGCCCTACCCCCGGATCTTGGACACGGGGTGTGATTACGCAGCAGGTCGCAGCGTAGCGGTGTAGCCGGTCTCGAAGGCGACCGGCGAGGTGTAGCGACACCACGAGTGGCGTCGCTTGGTGTTGTAGCGGACGAGCCATCTGAAGACCTGCCGACGGCAGGTCAGCTCGTCACTCCAGCAGGCGGCGTCTTGGAGGACTTCACGCTTCATCGTGGCGTTGAACGACTCTGCGAGGGCGTTGTCCGCGCTGGATCCGACGGCGCCCATGGACTGGGTCACGCCGAGCTTGCGGCAGAGCTTGGCGTAGGCCTTCGAGCAGTAGACCGACCCGTGGTCGCTGTGGAACACAGCGCCCTTGAGGCTGCCCCGGGTCGCGGCGGCGGCCTTGAGGGCGTCCTCGACGAGTTCGGTGCGCATGTGGTCGGCGATGGCCCACCCGGCCAGCCGACGGGAGTAGCAGTCGATCACGGTCGCCAAGTACAGGTTCGTCCCGTCGGCCAGCGGCAGGTAGGTGATGTCGCCGACATAGCGCTCGTTGGGGCGCTCGGCGGTGAAGTCACGCTGGAGCAGGTCGGGGTACTTCTGCCCCGACGGCTCGGGGATCGTGGTGCGGACCCGGCGCTTCTTCATGTAGCCGCGGATGCCCTCAAAGCGCATCACCCTCGCGACACGCTTGTGGTTGACCCGCTCACCGGCAGCCGCGCTGTCACCGAGTTGAGCGTTGAGCTCGGCGGTGATCCGCGGCGCGCCCTGAGTGTTGTCCTCGGCATGGACCGCTCTGATCCGCTCAGCCAGCGCTGCGTCGTCAGCTGCTCTGGCTTCGCGGGCCGGCGCGGCCTTGAGCCAGGCGTAGTAGGACGAGCGCTCGATCTCGACGAGCTCGCACAGTCGCTTCACCTCGAAGGTGGCGGAGTTGTCGGCGACGAACTGGAAGCGACTCACCAGCGCGTCTCCCCGGCGAAATACTTGGCCGCCCGCTGCAGGATCTCCCGCTCGGTCGTGAGCTTGGTGGTCTCCGCTCGCAACGCCGCGTTCTCGGCCTCGAGCCGGGCGATCCTCTGCTCCGGCGTCTCGTCCGTCGGTGCCGACGAGCTCGCGGCGGACGTCTTGGCTTGCAGCGGGCTGGAGGTCAACGTCCCGTCAGCGGCGGTCTTCTTGCCGGTCCCGTAGACCTCGAGCCAACCCCGCAGCGTGCCACGCACGATGCCGAGGTCCTCGGCGATGCCGCGGACCGTGGCGCCCGGGGTGGACTCGTACAAGTCGACGGCCTGACGACGGAACTCCTCGGAGTAGTTCTTCCTGGCCATGATTCTCGGATCATCTCGCTTCCCCAGCACCAGGTGCTGGATTCAGCGTGTCCAAGAACCGGGGTCAGGCCCCAGGAACGGCGATTCCGGTCGTGACCGCGGCAACGAGGACAGTGGCGATGACGGCGATGACGGCGATGACAGCGATGACGGCGATGACGGCAACCCAGGAGGCAACCCAGGCGGTGGCGGGAACGGTCCCGGCGGCACCGGCGGTGACACACCCGGTCCCAGCAAGGGGAGGTCATCCAAGAAGACCGTGACCCGCGGTGAAGCACTCGGACTGTTGACCAGCAAACGCAACGCCAAGAACTGCGGGGCGAACAGCGTCACGAACAGCACTGCGTTGGGGATCCATCACCGCGTCGGCGCACTGTCCGGGTACGGGATCGAAGCACTCATCCAGAACGCCACCACGATCACCACCACCGGGGTCGAATTCAACCCACTCACCGGTGAACTCATCCACCAGGACACCTCACAGGCGTACCGACCACCCGAGACGATGCGCCGCAGGATCCAAGCCCGTGATCAACACTGCCGAGCACCCGGGTGTGCCCGGCACGCGGTGTTCACCGACACCGACCACGTCACCGCCTACCAACGCGGCGGACCCACCACCGACACCAACCTGCAATGCCTGTGCCGACACCACCACAAAATGAAACAAAACGGCTGGCAGGTGGTCATGAACACCGCCGGCGTGTGCACCTGGACCACACCCACCGGCCGTACCTACACCACCGAACCCGGACTCCTACAGACCTACCGGGACGCCGAAGGCCTATGACGGACCGACGTCGTGTCCACCATCGACCTGCGGTCAGTGATAGCCCGCGGCCTCACGTGTCAGTCACGTCGAGCAACATGGAACGGCGCCCGGTGCGCCCACCAGGTGGCCGGGTCCACGTGGATGTTCGAGGTGTCCCGCCGGTGGAGCGCAGTCAGCCGAGGAGGTGATGCGTGTAGCACCACCGCCACGCCTCGCCCGGCTCGAAGGACCTCATCACCGGGTGGCCGGTGCGTTCGAAGTGCGCGCTCGCGTGCTTGCCGACGGACGAGTCGCAGCAGCCCACGTTCCCGCAGGTCAGGCACAGCCGCAACGAGACCGGGTGGAGCCCGTCCCGCATGCACTCGGGGCAACTGTCGTGGGAGAGCGGTTCGACGGTGTCCGGCGCCTCGCGCAGTTCCTCGCACCCGAACTGTCGCTCCTGCGGCGTCAACAGCGTGTCGTCGCCGACCCGCTCGTCGCTGTCGTTGTTCTGGGCGATCATCGACTCCTCCACGTCGATGCCGGTCATGATCTCGACCAGCACCTCGTGGTCGATGACGCCCTTGTCGCGCAGCTTCAGCAGCTTCTCCCGCTCGGCATCGAGCATCGATTCACGCAGCCGGCGATAGGCCGTCGAGGGGTTCTCGACGTCGGGATCGTTGCGGCCCAGTCGTTCCCATGCTGGGTTGACCCGTCGCTTCGCCTGGTCCCGGAGTGCTTCGACGGTCGGCTCGGGGACATTGGGAGACTTCGCGATCTCCTCGTTCAGTCGTCGCTCCCCGGCGTTGACTGCCATCTGCAACATCTGCGCGTACTGCAGCGCCGTCTCGCGCGGGTCGGGTCCGTGCAGGTCGAGCTTGCGGGCGACCGCGCCGAGGGTGAAGCCCTGCAGGATGAGGGTGCCGAGCGTCACGACCAGCGCGGTGAAGACGAGCACGCCGCGTTCGGGTGCGTCCTCGGGGAGCAGTGACGCGGCTGCCAGTGTGACCACTCCGCGCATGCCGGCCCAGGACGCAACCGCACTTTCGCGCATGGAGAGACCGCCGTCGGTACCTCTGACACGACGCACCCAGGCCCATGCCAGCAGCCACACCGGTCGCACAACCACGACCGTCGCCAGCACCGCCGTCGCGACGAGCACGCTGCGTCCCAGACCGAGCGGAGAGGCCTGCATCTCCTGCAGGATCGTGCGCGCCTGCAGGCCGATCAGCAGGAAGACGAGGTTCTCCAGGATGAACTGGATCGTGCCCCAGTTCATCCGCTGCGCCACGCGGGCGGACGGTGTCTGGTCGACCGGGGAGGTGTGCGCCAACATCACGCCGCACACCACCACGGCGACGACACCGGAGGAGTGGACGAGTTCGGCCGGGATGTAGGCGATCCACGGCGTCATGAACGAGACCGCGACGTTGGTGGTCGTGTCGCGCAGGTGGCGGCGCACCAGTTGGATCAGCCGATAGGCGAGGAGTCCGATGAGGATGCCGCCCAGCGAGGAACGCAGGAACGAGACGAGGACGTCGACTCCCGTCACTTCTTGGGTGGACGCCTCGATGGACAGGCTGACGATGACGAGCGCGGTGGCGTCGTTGAAGAGTGACTCGCCCTCGAGGATGGAGACGATGCGGCGGGGGAGTCCGATACGTCGGGCGATCGCTGTGGCCGCGACCGCATCGGGCGGTGCGACCACACCGCCGAGCGCGAGCGCGAGTGCGAACGGAAGTGCGGCGAGGAGACCCCAGGCGACCGCAGCAACGGCGAACGCCGTTGCTAGCACGAGGAATACGGACAGCCCGATGATCGAGCGGCGCTCGCGTCCGAGGTCGATGAGGGACGTGTTGATCGCCGCGGCATACAGCAACGGCGGGAGGAATCCGAGCAGGACGACGTGCGGTTCGACATGTACGTCGGGCATCCACGGCACGAACGAGGCAACCGCGCCGATCGCGGTGAGGATCAGCGGAGCCGACAGGCCGAACCGTCGACAGACCGCCGTGACCGCGACGACCACGGCGAGCAGGGCAAGAGTGATCTGGGCGAATTCCACCGCGTCAGTATGGCCCCGCGAACGCTCATCCTGTAGCGCGCGCTGCTGTCGCTCCCGTCATACCGAACGCGCTGTGCACGAAGGAGATCAGGCGAGAACGGCCTCACGCAAGGTGTCGAGGCCGACACTGCCGATGTCGAGGGCGCGGCGGTGGAAGGTCTTGAGGTCGAAGTCGTCACCTTCGCGGCGGGCGACCTCGGCGCGCAATTCCATCCACAGGCGCTCGCCGATCTTGTACGACGGGGCCTGCCCCGGCCAGCCCAGGTATCGGTCGAGTTCGAAGCGCAGGAAGCCCTCGTTCATGTCGCAGTGCGCGTTGAGGAAGGTCCACGCCTTGTCGTAGGTCCATTCGCCGCCGCCCACTTCCTCGGGTGCCTCGAAACCGCAGTGGAACCCGATGTCGAGCACGACGCGGGCCGCACGCAGTGACTGACCGTCGAGCATGCCCATGCGGTTGCCCGGGTCGTCCATGTAGCCGAGTTCGTCCATCAGCCGCTCGGCGTAGAGCGCCCAACCTTCACCGTGTCCGGAGGTCCATGCATCCATGCGACGCCACTTGTTGAGCAGTTCGCTGCGGAACATCGTCTGCGCGACCTGGAGGTGATGCCCCGGGACCCCCTCGTGATAGACGGTGGTGAGCTCGCGCCAGGTGCCGAACTCGGTCACGCCTTTCGGCACAGACCACCACATGCGCCCCGGACGGCTGAAGTCGTCGGACGGGCCGGTGTAATAGATGCCGCCGGACTGGGTCGGGGCGATCATGCACTCGATGGTGTGGACGGGTTCGGCCACGTCGAAGTGCACTCCGGCGAGTTCGGTGATCGCCTCGTCAGCCTTCTCCTGCATCCATTTCTGCAGCGCGTCCGTGCCGTGCAACTGGTACTTCGGGTCGGCGTCGAGAGCAGCTGTGGCCTCCTTGACGGTGGCTCCGGGCTGGATGCGCTCGGCAACCGCGGCCATCTCGGCGGTGATCCGCGCGAGTTCCTCCTGCCCCCAGGCGTACGTCTCTTCCAGGTCGACGGCGGCACCGAGGAACTGGCGGCTGTACAGCGGGTACTTGTCGCGTCCGCAGCCGTCGGCCTCCGGCGCCTTCGGGAGGATCTCCTCACGCAGGCGACGGCCTGCGTCTGCGTAAGCCGTTGCGGCAGAACGAATCTGGTCGGCGATCTGCGGGTGCTGCTGCGCGAACGTCGTGAAATAGCCGTCGTCCGCGGTGTGGTCCTCGGTCTGCTTGATGCAGGCTTCGACCTGGCGCTTGGCGGCGACATCACCACGGGACGCGGCCTCGGCCAGCGACTCGAACCACTGGTCGAGCGCCCTCGGCAGCGTCTGCATCCGACGCCCGATGGTCTCGATCTGCTCGTCGGTGTCGGTCGGCATCAGGTCGAAGATGTCGCGCATCTCCTGCAGCGGCGACGCGATCACGTTGAGGGACGCGAGCGGGATGCCGGCCTCGAACGCCTCGACCTCGAGCTCGAGGCGCTCGCGCATCGCGCTGAGCGTCACCCGGTCGACGTCGTCCACCGGTTGCGCTGCGTCCAACTTCGTGAGCGTCTGCCGAGCGAGGTCGGCCTTCGCCCGGTGGCCGGGGGGCGAGAAGTCGTCCATCTCGTGGTCGTGCCCGGGCACGCCGAGGTAGGTGGCGGTCAGTGGGCTGAGGGCGACGGTCGCGTCATGGTGGTCGTCGGCGATCCGGTCGATGGCGGTGTATTCGCGGTTCGAAGTCACGCGCTCGAACCTATCCCGTCACCCGTCGGGTCGACACCGTATTTGTGACGGCGCGGAAGGCAGGTGCCGGGGCGGGCCGGGGACGGGTGCCTAGACTCGGCGGGTGAAACGAGTCGCCGCACCGGCCCTGCTCCTGGCCCTTCTGCTGGCGACCTTCGTAATCCGTGCGCCGGTCACCAGCGTCCCGCCGGCGCTCTCCCTCATCCGTGACGACCTGCACCTGAGCGCCGTCGCTGCCGGATTGGTGACGACGCTCCCGCTCATCTGCTTCGGTGTCTTCGCCTGTCTCACACCGCCGCTCGCGGCACGCGTCGGAGTCGAGCGAACACTCGGGGTCGCGGTCGCCGCCATCGTCGTCGGCATCGCCGTCCGTCTCGTCGTCACCCCGCCCACCTTCTTCACCGGCACGCTCCTGATCGGACTGGGTATCGCCATCGCCAATGTGGTGATTCCTGCGATCGCCCGGCTTCGGTTCCCGGCGCATCTCGCGTACGTGATGGGCCTGTACACCGTGGCCCTCCAGATCAGTGGAGCGAGCGGGGGGTTCCTGACCCGGCCGCTCATCGACGGTCTCGGCTGGCAGTGGCCGTTCGTCATCGGCCTCTGGCTGGTGCCGGCGCTCGCGGTGTTGGCCTGGTGGACGCTCGCGGCTCGACGCAACTGCAGTGACGTGGCTGCGTCCGCGCCGCCCGTGACCCGTATCCGCGCGGTCGCGGCCCGTCCCGGCACCTGGCTCATCGTCCTGGTGATGGGTCTGCAGTCGATGGCCTTCTTCACGCTCGTCAACTGGCTGCCGACGATGCTCACCGATCAGGGATGGTCACCGTCGTCCGCGGGAATCGCGTTGGGGTTGTTCAGTCTGCTCGGCTTCCCCGGCTCACTGTTGGGCACCCGGGTACTGGGTTCGAATCGGCGGATCACCTGGATCGCTGCGATCACCGCCACGTACGTCGCGGGACTCGTCCTGCTCGTGCTGGGCTCGGTGCCTGCAGCGTTCGGCGTGCTGCTGTGTGGCCTGTGCCAGGGGCTGCCGCTCGCCATTGCCCTCTCCGCGATCGCGCACCAGCACGACCCGTCCGATGTGCCCGCCGTCTCGGCGGTCGGTCAAGGTGCCGGTTACCTGCTCGCGTCCGTCGGCCCGGTGGCCGTCGGCGCGCTCTACGGTGCGTCTGCCGACTTCGTCCTCGCGGTCACGGTGCTGGCCGTGATGATGGGGATCTGGGCACTCGCCACGGTCGCCGTCGGACGCGGCCAGGATGCGGCGGCGGCCTGAGCTCGGTCGCGGGCGTCGTCCAAGAACGGATCAGGCGGACGCGGCCGCGGCCGGTCGCTCCTCATGCGCCGGGATGGTCTGCTCCTTGCGGTACGCACGCCAGCTGTAGCTGACCGCTGCGGCCCACAACGCGTACAAGGCTGCGTACACCACGTAGCGAGTTGTGTCGGATGCGTCGAGCCAGTCGCTCTTGAGCAGGGTGCGGGCGTTGGTGACCAGGATCAGTCCACCGACCGCCGAGCCGAGGATGCGCGGTGGTACGTGTCGCACCAGCCATGCGGCGATCGGTGCGGCGATGAGTCCGCCGATCAGCAGAGCGGCGACCCAGCCGAAGTTCACGCCCTGCGAACCGAGGGCGACAAGGAATCCGATGCTCGCGGCCACCGAGACGAGGAACTCGCTGGTGTCGATCGAACCGATCACCTTGCGCGGCTCCAGCCGACCGCTCGCCAGCAGGGCCGGCGTGCCGACCGGCCCCCAGCCACCGCCGCCGGTTGCGTCGACGAATCCTGCGAAGAGCCCCAGCGGAGAAAGGAATCGCTTGCGCAGCGGTTGACCGAGCCTGTCGGTGCGCAGCCCGCGCACGGTGAAGCGCGCGAGCACGTACAACCCCAGCGCGAACAGGATCAGAGCCATGACCGGCTTGGCCGTGTCGGTCGACAGGTTCGCCAGGAAGGTCGCTCCGGCGAACGCGCCCAGCGCACCGGGGAGTCCGACCTTGAACACGACGGGCCAGTCGACGTTCCCGAACCTCCAGTGGGCCGTCCCCGAAGCGAGCGTCGTGCCGATCTCCGCCAGGTGCACCGTGGCTGATGCGGCGGCAGGATTGGTGCCGATCGCCAGGAGCAGCGTCGTGGAGGTGACGCCGTAGGCCATACCCAGGCTTCCGTCGACGAGTTGGGCTCCCAGTCCGACAAGGGCGAGCAGGACGAGCTTGCGCATGCCAGTCTCCATTCATAACGTTGTGTTTGGAATAACAAAACGAAAGCTAATGGTGACGAGCGCGGAGACACCAGGCCTGTCCGGATGATGAAATGAGGTGGGATCGGTCATGCAGAACGCCCGGCCAGAAGGCCGGGCGTTCAGTCTGAATTTCGTTGTGCGGCACGGGCGCCGCTTCTCAGCGTGGCAACCGCTCCACGAACCTCGCGGCCGGAAGACCGCTGGTGCGCCAGCCGACGCGGGCGCGTCCGGCCCACTCCGATCGAGGCATCGATGAATCGCCTCCACCGCCACCGGTGGCGGACAGCACGGCGACGACCGCCGCCATCTCCTCGGGCGTGACTGCGGACGTCTCGAACCGGATGGTGCCCGGCTGCGCGCTCTGCTCCTGGCTCACAGCGGGATGTTTCCGTGCTTCTTGGGTGGCAGGCTCTCCCGTTTGGTCTTCAGTGCGCGCAGGGCACGGATCACCTGGGTGCGCGTCTCGGACGGCGCAATCACCGCGTCGACGTAACCGCGCTCGGCCGCGATGTACGGGTTGGCGAGGGTGTCCTCGTACTCCTGGATCAGTTCCTGGCGGCGCTTGTCGACGGCGGCCGGATCGTTGTCGGTCTCGGCGGCGACGGCGGCGATGTCCTTGCGGTACAGGATGTTTGCCGCACCTTGAGCGCCCATGACCGCGATCTGCGCGGTCGGCCAGGCGAGATTGATGTCGGCGCCGAGGTGCTTGGAACCCATCACGTCGTACGCGCCGCCGTAGGCCTTGCGGGTGATCACGGTGACCAACGGAACGGTCGCCTCGGCGTACGCGTACAGCAGCTTCGCACCGCGCCGGATGATGCCGCCCCATTCCTGGTCGGTGCCGGGCAAAAAGCCGGGCACGTCGACAAAGGTGAGAATCGGGATGTTGAACGCGTCGCAAGTACGCACGAAACGCGCTGCCTTCTCCGATGCGTTGATGTCGAGCGTTCCCGCCAACTGCATCGGCTGGTTCGCCACGACGCCGACGCTCTGCCCGTCGACGCGTCCGAAACCGGTGACGATATTGGGTGCGAACAACTCCTGCACCTGCATGAATTCGCCGTCGTCACAGACGTGTTCGATGACCGTCACCATGTCGTACGGCATGTTCGGCGAATCGGGGATGATGGTGTCGAGTTCGAGGTCGGCATCGTTGATCACGAGTTCGGCCTCGTCGACCGCGGCGAACACGTCGCCGGGATCGAGGTTGTTCGGCGGCAGGTAGCTCAGCAGCGACCGCACGTACTCGATCGCGTCGTCCTCGTCGCTGCCCATGTAGTGGGCCACACCGCTGCGGCTGTTGTGGGTGCGTGCACCGCCGAGTTCCTCGAAGCCGACGTCCTCACCGGTGACGGTCTTGATGACGTCGGGGCCGGTGATGAACATGTGCGAGGTCTGGTCGACCATCACCGTGAAGTCGGTGATCGCGGGGGAGTAGACGGCACCTCCCGCGCACGGGCCCATGATCAGTGAGATCTGAGGGATGACGCCGGACGCGTGGACGTTGCGGCGGAAGATCTCGGCGTACAGACCGAGCGCGACCACGCCCTCCTGAATGCGCGCGCCACCGGAGTCGTTGATGCCGACGACCGGGCAGCCGATCTTCATCGCGAGATCCATGACCTTCACGATCTTCTCGCCGAAGACCTCGCCCAACGATCCGCCGAACACGGTGAAGTCCTGGGAGAAGACGCACACCGTGCGTCCGTCGACGGTGCCGTAGCCGCTGACGACCCCGTCGCCGTACGGGCGCTTTTTCTGCTGACCGAAAGCAGTGGAGCGGTGCCGTGCGAGTGCGTCGAGCTCGATGAACGAACCCGGGTCGAGCAACTGCTCGATCCGTTCACGAGCGGTCTTCTTGCCCTTGGCGTGCTGTTTCTCGACCGCCTTGGCGCTGCCGGCGTTCACGGCTTCATCGATGCGCAGGTGCAGGTCGGCGAGCCGTCCCGCGGTCGTGTGAATGTCGATCGCCGGCGACTGCTTACCGGCGTCGTCGGCTCCGGAAGTGTGACCTGCCTTACCCGTCATGGGATCAGACAATAGCCTTGTGCGCATGGCACCCGTCCTGGAGTCCGAGCGGCTTCGCCGAGACGTGCCCTCTCCTCCGTGGAACGACGTGGAGGTGCTCGGGTCGGTCGACTCCACCAATGCCGTCCTCGGCGCCGACCCTCGTCCGTGGCGGGTGGTGGTCGCCGATCACCAGAGCGCCGGCCGCGGCCGGCTCGATCGTCAATGGCACGCTCCGCACGGTTCGAGCATCGCGCTGTCGGCAACTCTTCCGCTGCCGGATGATCCCCGCCGCTGGGGCTGGGTGCCACTCCTGGTCGGGCTCTGCGTCCGCACCGCGCTGAGCCGACTGACCCACCTGGACGTCGGACTCAAGTGGCCCAACGACATTCTGGTGTGCACCGAGTCCGGTACCTGGCGCAAGCTCGGCGGAATCCTGTGCGAGGCAACGGGTGGCGAACATCCCGGTGTCATCGTCGGCATCGGTCTGAACGTGTGGCAGAACGAGAGCGAACTGCCGTCGGACGCGGCAACCTCGCTGTCGATCAACGGCGTCTATCTGGATCGCGAGCCCATCATCGTCGCCATCCTCGACGAGCTTGCTGAGATCCAGAAAGTTTGGGGCACAAGCAATCTGGACGACGACTACCGGGCGGCGTGCGTCACGGTGGGGCAGCACGTGAAGGTCAGTACCGCCCACGCCGCGGACGCCGAGGGTGTCGCCGTCGACATCGACGAGTCCGGCCGATTGGTGCTCGAACAGTCCGACGGCGCCCGCACACCGCACGCGGTCGGCGACGTGGTGCACGTTCGTCCGGCGATGCCACCCGCCAGTGATCTGCGCCCCGTCGACCGAGCCCGGTTCGTCGACCGGATCGAGGAACAACTGCTGCACAGCCCCCGCACCCTGCGCCGCGCCGACGTCAGTGAACTGGCCGGCGTCGACTCCGACTTCCCCCGGCGCCTGTGGCGTGCACTCGGATTCGCCAACGCACGTGACGAGGACGTGGTGTTCAACGAGCGCGATGTCGAGGCCGTCCGTCGCATGGTCGAGATGGTCGGCCAGGGGCTGATCAACGAGCAGACCGCCATCGGTATCGCCCGCGCCGTCGGTCGCAGCACCGACCGGATGGCGATGTGGACCCTGCAACTGATCAGCGACATGATGCTGGCCGACGAAGGATTCGAGGTCGACACGGAACGCGCCGCCGACGTGGCCGAACGCATGGTCGCAGTCGCTGACCACCTTGTCCCGCTGGTCGAGCACGTCACCCGGCGCAATGTCGCCAACTCGATCGCGCGCATGGTCGCCGACGCCGAACCCGAGTCGCACGTCGGAGTCGTCCGCACCGTCGGATTCGCCGATCTGGTCGACTTCACCAAACGCGTCCGGTCGATGAGCGAACGCGACCTCGCGCTGCTGGTGATCCGCTTCGAGACGCTTGCCTCCGATGTGGTCGCGCAGGCCGGCGGAGCCGTGGTGAAGACCGTCGGTGACGAGGTGCTGTTCACGCACCGGACCATCTCGGGGGGAGTGCAGATCGCTTTCGACCTGCTGGCGGCGGTGGAAGCCGACCCACTGCTGCGCAAGATCCGGATCGGCGTCGCAACCGGCCGGGTGCTTGCTCGGCAGGGCGACATCTATGGCAACACGGTCAACCGGGCGAGCCGGCTCACGGCGCTCGCCGCGTCCGGCGAGGTGCTGGTCGACGAGGACGTCGCCGACGCGATGCGCAAGATCGACGGTGTCGACGTGTTCGCCGCCGGCCCCACCCAACTCGCCGGCGTCGGCGAGGTGAACGTGTCAGCCGTGAGCCGCACCGGCAGCCATACCCACATCCACGAGGAGTTCAATCGATGATCACCGTCCGACGCCACGCCGACGGTCACATCGCCGAGCTGGTGCTCGACCGACCCGAGGCGATGAACGCCGTCTCCACGCAGATGGCTCGCGCGTTGGCGGACGCCACCGGCGAACTCGCTGCGGACCCGAGCGTCCGGGCCGTCGTCGTGAGCAGCTCCCACCCGAAGGCCTTCTGCGTCGGCGCTGACCTGAAAGAGCGCAACGGGTTCAGCGACGCCGACCTCATCGCTCAGCGTCCGATCGCCCGTGCGGCCTACACCGGAGTGCTCGACCTGCCGGTGCCGACGATCGCGGCGGTCGACGGATTCGCGCTCGGCGGTGGCGCCGAGATCGCGCTCGCCTGCGACGTGGTCATCGCCGGAGAATCCGCCACCCTGGGTCTGCCGGAGGTCTCGGTCGGAGTCATCCCCGGTGGCGGCGGCACCCAACTGCTCGTGCGTCGGGTCGGCTGGGGCAAGGCGGCCAAGGTCATCTTCAGCGCCCGTAAGTTCACCGCGCAGGAGGCGCACGAGTTGGGCTTCGTCGAAGAACTCGCACCCGCCGGCGGAGCGCGGGACCGAGCCCTCGAGCTCGCCGAGACGATCGCGCAGAACTCGCCCGTGGGCCTTCGTAACGCCAAGAAGGCGATGCGACTCGGCTCGGGCACCGACCTGCACGCCGGTCTGGAGATCGAGGACGCTTGCTGGCACGCCACCGCGTTCTCACCCGACCGCGCCGAGGGTGTCCGGGCCTTCGCCGAGAAGCGTGCTCCGCGGTGGCCGGGGCCGTGACGGCTACGATTCGCGCCATGACCCGAGTCCTGCTGGCCGAAGACGATGCTGCGATCTCCGAGCCGCTCGCGCGCGCACTGCGCCGAGAGGGATATGAGGTCGACATCCGCCAGGACGGCAAGGACGCGCTCGAGGGCGGCCGCGACAGCCCCGACCTGCTGATCCTCGACCTCGGCCTGCCGAGGATGGACGGCTTGGAGGTCTGCCGCACGCTGCGTGCCGAGGGCTACCCCGTGCCGGTGCTGATCCTCACCGCACGTGCCGACGAGGTCGACACCGTCGTCGGACTCGACGCGGGGGCCGACGACTACGTCACCAAGCCGTTCCGGCTCGCCGAGCTGCTGGCTCGCGCCCGAGCATTGCTGCGTCGTTCGCCGCAGGACATGATCTGCGCCCCGCTGGTACGGATGGACGCCGAAGCCCGGCGCGCATTCTGCGGATCCGACGAACTCCAGCTCACCGCAAAGGAATTCGACCTGCTCCGCGTGCTCGTCCGAGAGCAGGGAAAGGTCGTCTCACGCGAACAGCTGATGCGCGAGGTCTGGGAGACCGCCTGGCTCGGCTCGACGAAGACCCTCGACATGCACGTGTCCGTCCTTCGTCGCAAGCTCGGGGACGATGCGTCCGACCCGCGGTTCATCACCACCATCCGGGGTGTGGGCTTCCGATTCGAGGCACCGGACGAGAGCTGACCGGCGGTGCAGCACAAACTCGTCCGCCAGGCCACGGCCTCCGTCGTCGTCGCCCTGCTGATCGTCGTCCTGCCGTCGATGATCTTCGCGGTCGGCTGGTGGCGGCGCCTGGGGATCGTCGTCCTGTGCATCCTCGCCGGGGTCGTCGGCTATGTGTTCGCACGACGCACCGCCCGTTCGGTCTCCGAACCGGTGCAACAACTCGCCGCACAAGCCGAACTGTTCGGTGACGGGTCTGCCGTCTTCACGCCGCTGCGCACGGACATTGACGAGGTCAACCGCATCTCGCATGTCTTCGAACGACGCACCAGTGAGCTCACCCGATCGCTCGCGGCGGAGCGAGAGTTCGCCTCCGACGCCAGCCACCAGTTGCGTACCCCGTTGACCGCACTGCTGATGCGGTTGGAGGAGATCTCGATAGCGGACGACCTGCCCGCCGCTCACGAGGAGGCGAAGGTCGGCATCTCCCAGGTCGAGCGGCTCAACGGCGTGGTCGACCAACTGTTGCAGAGGGCCCGCAGCACGCCGACGGCGTCCATGCCGGCGACATCGCTCGACTCGGTGATCGCGGCCTTGCAGCGAGAGTTCCAACCGGCCTTCGCCGACGCCCGTCGCTCGGTGCTGGTCAGCGGGGAGCGCGGTTTGTGGGTGATGGTGACGCGCAGTGCGCTGTCGCAGATCTTGTCGACGCTGTTCGAGAACGCCTTGCAGCACGGGTCGGGCACCGTCGAGGTCAGAGCACGCCGCAGCGGCCCGTCCGTGGTGGTCGAGGTGAGCGACCGCGGGGCGGGAGTCGACCCGGCAATCGCACCGAAAGTGTTCGACCGTCAGGTGTCGACCGGCGGCACCGGACTCGGACTGGGACTGGCCCGGGACCTCGCTGACGCGGCCGGCGGACGACTTGAGCTACGCAGTGCCCGACCGGCGATCTTCGCGTTGTTCTTGTCGGCAGGCGAGGCGCCGCAACGGACGATCGGGCTCGGCGACTGAGATCTGTCGTCGGGCGTCAGTCGACGCGAGCGGGTGTGTGCTGGTCGACCAACGCCAGGTCGTTCTCCTCGTCCTCCAACTCGGCGGAGAAGATGAAGCGCCGATAGGTCCAGAACCGGAACAGGGTGCCGAGACCGATGCCGATGAACGCATTGACGTTCAGCCAGACCGGGCCGTCGAGACCGAGCGTGTAGTGCGTGAACGCAACCCACAGCGCAGAGACGCCCAGGGCGATCCCGTTCACCAGGAAGAACAGCGCGACCTCGTGGTGCACCGGACGGTTGCGCCGGTGACGGAAGGTCCAGAAACGGTTACCGATCCAGGCGACACCGGTCGCGACCGCGCCGCTGATGATCTTGGCGGTCGTGATCTTCGAATCCATTGCGCCGTTCACCAACAGATTGAACAGACCCATGTCGACCACGAAACTGACGGCTCCGACGATCCCGAACTTCGCGACCTCGTGCCAGAGACGCTGGACGAGAGTCGGCTGGGGGGTCTGCTGCACAAGGAGAGGGTAGTCGGTGATCATCGGTTCCTCGTTATCGTGTGCGCTGTGAATTCACAGGGAAGCTCAGGCGGAACTCCACAACGCGCTCCGGGAGGTTTCCCGGTCGTCGGAATCATCGGTGGCGGGCAGTTGGCTCGGATGTGTGCCCCGTACGCGGTGAACCTGGGGGTCACCCTCACGGTGCTGTCCGAGTCCTGCGACGACCCGGCGGCGCTCGTCGTTCCGTCCTCGCCGGTCGGCGCACACACCGACCTGGACGCCGTCCGTGCCTTCGCGGCCCAGTGCGACGTGGTGACCTTCGACCACGAGCACGTGCCGCAGCACATCCTGCGGGCGCTCGTGGACGACGGGGTGCGGGTGCACCCCGGCCCGGACGCTCTGGCGAACGCGCAGGACAAACTCGTCATGCGGGCGCGGCTCACCCAACTCGGCATCCCCTGTCCGCCGTGGGCAGCGGTCGACTCGATCGACCAGGTGGAGCAGTTCGCGACCGAGCACGGCTGGCCGGTCGTGTTGAAGACGCCGCGCGGCGGGTACGACGGCAAGGGAGTGTTACTGGCCAAAAGCGTTGCGGAAGCGTCCGATTGGGTGGACCGTCTCTCGGGTGGCGAGCAGCTGCTGATCGAGCAGGCGGTGCCGTTCAGGCGCGAACTCGCGGTGCTCGTTGCGCGTAGCCCGAGCGGGCAGGCCGCCGTGTGGCCGGTCGTGCACACCGTGCAGACCGACGGCATCTGCACCGAGGTGATCGCCCCTGCTGCCGATCTCGACGAAGAACTCGCCGGACGCCTGACGCGCGACGCTCTGACCATCGCCGCAGAACTCGGTGTCACCGGCGTGATGGCGGTCGAGGTGTTCCAGATCGACGATGCCGACGGCAACTCGGCCTACGTGGTGAACGAGCTGGCGATGCGTCCGCACAACAGCGGCCACTGGACGATGGACGGCTCGGTGACCAGCCAGTTCGAACAGCACCTACGTGCGGTGCTCGACCTGCCGCTGGGTGACACGAGGGCCCGGAGCCGGTGGACGGTGATGGGCAACGTCCTCGGCGGTGACTATCCCGAGTTGTATCCGACCTACCGCCACTTGATGGCGCGCGACCCTGGTCTGAAGATTCACATGTACGGCAAGGATGTCCGCCCGGGCCGCAAGATCGGTCACGTGAACGTCTACGGCGATGACCTGCTCGCGCTGCGCGAGCGAGCACAGCATGCGACCGATTACCTGCAGGGAGTGATCACCGAATGAGTTCGCAAGACGATCAGAACCCCGTCGTCGGCATCGTCATGGGCAGCGACTCCGACTGGCCGGTCATGCAGGCCGCGGCCGAAGCGCTCGACGAGTTCGACATCGCCTATGAGGTGGACGTCGTGTCGGCGCACCGGATGCCGACCGAGATGATCGAGTACGGACGCGGCGCTGCCGATCGCGGGCTGCGGGTGATCATCGCAGGCGCCGGGGGAGCAGCGCACCTTCCGGGGATGCTCGCCTCCGTCACCCCGTTGCCGGTCATCGGTGTGCCGGTGCCGCTGAAGTACCTCGACGGGATGGACTCGTTGCTGTCGATCGTGCAGATGCCGGCCGGTGTGCCGGTGGCGACGGTTTCGGTCGCGGGCGCTCGCAACGCCGGACTGCTCGCCGCCCGCATCCTCGCGTCCGGTTCGGACGAAGAAGCACAGCGCCTGCGCCGCGAGATGCTGCGCTTCCAGGAAGACCTCAATGCTCAGGCGACGGCCAAGGGCGAACGGCTTCGCGCCGAACTGGCCGGTCGGGACTGACCGATCGCCGCCGGCGGCCCGGATCGAAAGGACCCGGGCCGCCGGCGCGGACGGAACGGGCACAACTGCCCATCGGCTCATGGGCGGGTTAGAACTGCGGACAACGTTGCGGCAGGACGACTTTTTAGGAGTCGATGCCGAAGATGTCGCGGGTGTAGACCTTGTCGGCGACGTCTTCGAGTTCGGGCACGCGGCGGTTGGCGACGATCAGGTCGACCGAGCTCTTGAACCTTTCCAGGTCGCGTTCCACCGGAGAACCGAAGAAGGTCTCCCCGGCGAGCTCGGGTTCATACACTATGACCGGAATCCCCTTGGCCTTCAACCGTTTCATGATGCCCTGCACGCTGCTGGAGCGGAAGTTGTCCGAGCCGGCCTTCATGATCAGTCGGTGGATGCCGACGGACTTCGGCTCGCGGCCGATGATGTCGAATGCGACGAAGTCCTTGCGGGTGCGGTTCGCCTCGACGATCGCGCTGATCAACGTCTGCGGCACGTCGTGGTAGTTCGCGAGCAGTTGCTTGGTGTCCTTCGGCAGGCAGTACCCGCCGTACCCGAACGAGGGGTTGTTGTAGTGCCGTCCGATGCGTGGGTCGAGCCCGACGCCTTCGATGATCTGTCGGGTGCTGAGCCCGTGGGTGAGTGCGTAGGAGTCGAGTTCGTTGAAGAACGCGACGCGCATCGCCAGGAAGGTGTTCGCGAAGAGCTTGATCGCCTCGGCCTCGGTGGGGTCGGTGAGCAGCACCTCGACGTCGGGTTCGAGGCTGGCTTCGACCAACAGGTCGGCGAACCGCCGTCCGCGCTCGCTGTTCTCACCGACCACGATGCGTGAGGGGTGCAGGTTGTCGAACAACGCCCGACCTTCGCGAAGGAATTCGGGTGAGAACAGCAGGTTCTCGGTGTCCAACCGCTTGCGGGCGTCCATGACGTAGCCGACCGGGATGGTCGACTTCACGACCATGACCGCCTCGGGGTTGAGTCGGGTGACATCGGCGATGACGCCGTCGACGGTGGTGGTGTCGAAGTAGTTGGTCTTCGGGTTGTAGTCGGTCGGGGTCGCAATGACGACGAACTCCGCACCGTCATAAGCGGTGTCCTTGTCCGTGGTGAACGTCAGGTCGAGGTCACCCTCGCGCAGCATGTCCTCGAGCTCGTCGTCGACGATCGGGGAGCGTCCCTGGCCCAGCCTCTCGATGCGTCCCTCGTCGATGTCGTAGCTGACGACCGGGTGGCGCTGCGAGAGCAGGACCGCGATCGACAGACCGACGTACCCGGTGCCGACCACGGTGACGCGGGTCGACGAAACGTTCACAGCGGCAGGACGCGGTGTGTCAGACATGGCGCACACGCTACCGACCGTGTCGATGAGTCGCCCCGGATCGACGCACGACGAGACATGAACAACCGGTGACACCGGTTCTAGAGTGAACCGGCAGCGGTACACACACGTCCACGGAGGTTTCGCACGATGCGTTTCGGCATGTTCATCCCGCAGGGCTGGCGGCTCGACCTGGTCGGCATCGACCCGGCCGACCAATGGAAGACGATGTCGGATCTTGCTCGGCGGCTCGACCGGAACGATGCCTGGGAGTCGCTGTGGGTGTACGACCACTTCCACACCACCCCGGACCCGCTGCCGGAGGCCACCCATGAGGCCTGGACGCTGATGTCCGCCTTCGCCGCGATCACCGACCGGGTGCGCCTGGGTCAGATGTGCACCTGTATGAGTTATCGCGAGCCGACCTATCTGGCAAAGGTCGCCGCAACCGTCGATGTGATCTCCGGCGGACGGGTGGAGATGGGTATCGGTGGCGGCTGGTACGAGCACGAATGGCGTGCGTATGGCTACGGATTCCCTTCTGCAGGAGACCGATTGGGTCGGTTGCGCGAGGGTGTCGAGATCTTCCGGCAGATGTGGACGACGGGCTCGGCGACGCTCGACGGCAAGCACTACCAGGTCGACGGCGCCCTCTGCCACCCGCAACCGTTGCAGACCACCAGCGCCGAGAATCGCATCCCGATGTGGATCGCCGGCGGTGGCGAGAAGGTCACGCTGAAGATTGCCGCGAAGTACGCCGATTACACCAACTTCGACGGCAGCCTCGATGGCTTCAAGAACAAGTCGTCCGTGCTCGAAGGTCACTGCAAGGACATCGGCCGTGACTTCTCGGCGATCACGCGATCGGCCAACTACAACGTGATGATCGGCGAGAACGACGCCCAGGTGCAGGACCGTCTGGCGTTCTACGAGGACCTCATGATCAAGGGCGGTCTGCCGAAGGAGCGCGCCGCCGAGATGCGGGCGAACATGGCGACCCAGCCCGCCGTCGGCACACCGGAGCAGATCGTGGCCATGTTCGAGCAACTGCAGGACGCGGGCATGACCTACGCCGTCACCTACTTCGCCGAGGCCGCCTACGACACCAGCGGCATCGAACTGTTCGAACGCGAGGTCATCCCCGCCCTCGCCGCGAAGTAGGTCGACCGGCATCTGCCGAACGGCCCGGACGTACCCGAAAGTAGGATGAGCCTGTGAGCGCAAACACTGACTTCGATCTGTTCAAGATCTCCGAGGACCACGAAGCCCTGCGTGAGGCGGTGCGTGCCGTTGCCGACGCGAAGATCGCCCCGCACGCGGCCGAGGTCGACGAGAAGAGCGAGTTCCCGCAGGCGGCGCTCGATGCCCTCGTCGCGGCCGACTTCCACGCCCCGCACGTCGCCGAGGAGTACGACGGCGTAGGTGCCGATGCACTGGCGACCTGCATCGTGATCGAGGAGGTCGCACGTGCGTGTGCGTCGAGCTCGCTCATCCCGGCGGTGAACAAGCTGGGCTCGATGCCGGTCATTCTCGGTGCGTCCGAAGAGGTCAAGGCCAAGTACCTGCCGCCGATGGCCCGCGGCGAAGCGATGTTCTCCTACGGACTGTCCGAGCGTGAGGCGGGCTCGGACACCGCGTCCATGAAGTGCCGTGCCAAGAAGGACGGCGACTCATTCGTCCTCAACGGGCAGAAGTCGTGGATCACCAACGCCGGTGTCTCGCAGTTCTACACGGTGCTCGCGGTGACCGACCCCGACGGCGAGCGGGGACGCAACATCACCGCGTTCGTGGTCGAGAAGGACGACGAGGGCTTCG
The DNA here is from genome assembly GCF_006715095.1 of Yimella lutea. Classification (NCBI taxonomy): domain Bacteria; kingdom Bacillati; phylum Actinomycetota; class Actinomycetes; order Micrococcales; family Dermacoccaceae; genus Yimella; species Yimella lutea. The sequence continues at coordinate 3,128,940 of NZ_VFMO01000001.1, read as the reverse complement.
GGTTCGGCGAACCCGAGCGCAAGCTCGGCATCAAGGGTTCGCCCACCCGTGAACTGCACTTCGACAACTGCCGCATCCCGGCCGACCGCATGGTCGGTGCTGAGGGCGAGGGTCTGAAGATCGCGCTGCGAACGCTCGACCACACCCGCGTCACCATCGGTGCGCAGGCCGTCGGCATCGCCCAGGGCGCCCTGGACTACGCACTCGGCTACGTCAAGGAGCGCAAGCAGTTCGGCAAGGCCATCGCCGAGTTCCAGGGGTTGCAGTTCATGCTCGGCGACATGGCGATGAAGCTCGAGGCCGCGCGCCAGATGGTCTACGTCGCTGCCGCGAAGTCGGAGCGGGGCGACGCCGACCTGCCGTTCTTCGGTGCCGCCGCCAAGTGCTTCGCGTCCGACGTCGCGATGGAGGTCACGACCGACGCCGTCCAGCTGCTCGGTGGCGCCGGCTACGTCAAGGACCACCCCGTCGAGCGGATGATGCGCGACGCCAAGATCACCCAGATCTACGAGGGCACCAACCAGATCCAGCGCATGGTGATGGCCCGTCAGCTGCTCAAGAAGTAGAAAATCCGCGTGAGAAAGCGCCCTTCGCCGGACCCGGCGAAGGGCGCTTTCTCACGCGGATTTCGTGGGCTCAGGGAGCGACGTTGGGGGAGCGGTCGTTGTTCAGAGCGTCGAAGAGCTCCTTGGCCTTCGCGTCGTCCCAGAGCACGGCTTCCCCGGCGTAGGTCGGGTAGGCGGAGTTCGCCACGGGAATCTGCACCGACTGGCCGGAGGAGGTGACGTTCTTCAACGCCCACGCGATCTTCACGGCGGTGATCGGCCCCATGTCGTTGTCGACAGCAAGACCCTGCGCACCGGACTCGCCGACGCCCTTGAGGTTCCACGGCACGAGCAGGTTGCCGGGGGAGGCGACCTTGTTCATCAGGGCGGAAAGGAACTGACGCTGACGCGTCACCCGGCCGAGGTCGCCGAGCGGGTCGGAGTAGCGGGCGCGGACGTACCCGAGTGCGTTCTTGCCGTCGAGGTCCTGGCAGCCGGCCGGCAGGTCGATGTGCGCCTTCTCGTCCTTCATCGGACGCTCCAAGCACATCCGCACCCCGCCGACGGCGTCCACCACGTTGGCGAACCCGCCGAAGCCGATCTCCATGTAACCGTCCATCCGCAGACCGGTGGACTGCTCGACGGTCTCCATCAACAGCTTCGGGCCGCCGATGGCGTAGGACGCGTTGATCTTGTTCTTGCGATGACCGGGTACCGCGACCCAACTGTCGCGCGGTACCGAGACCAAGGTCGGACCGCCGCTGTCGGGTAGGTGCAGGATCATGATCGAGTCGGTGCGTTTGCCCTCGATGTTGCTGCCGCCGGTGCCCAGCCGGGAGGCTTCCTCGCTGGTCAGACCCGCTCGGGAGTCCGAACCCACCAGGACGTAGTTCTTGCCCTTGCCATCCGATGGACGCTGACCGGCCGGGAGAGCGTCCAGCTTCTGCACGTTGTTCCATGCACTGTTCGCCGCCCACAGCAGGCCACCGACCCATAGCGCGATGATCAGCAACGGGATCATCAGCCACTTGACCCAGCGGCGTTTGCGGCGCGGGCGTCCCGGTCCTGTCTCACCGTTGCCGTCACGCGGTGGACGTCCGCCGTACCCGGGGCCACCGGGCGGCGGTCCGGGAGGGCCTTGGCGTGATCCTGGCCGTGCGCCCTGCGCGGGTCCGGCGGGACGTCGTCCGCCGACCGGGAGTCGCTGGGTGTCGTCGGGACCGGGGCGCCCGCCCGCCGCGGCGAAACGGCGGGCCGAGTCCGGGTCACGCTGAGCCGACGGGCGGGCATTCTGGTGTGGGCCGCCGGCCGCAGGCAGCACCTGGGTGGAGTCGTCCCCAGGGGCACGGTCGGCACGTCCCCGGTCGGGACGGGCCTGCTGTGGTCGCTGTGGCCGCTGTGGCATGCGGGCGGTCGCGGGTCCGTTGCCGGAGCCGGCACCGTTGCGTTCCACCGGGATTGCACGAGACTCGTCCTGGGACGGGCGCCGCCGCGGCCGGCGGGATGAGCCGGGCCGCGTGTCGAAAGTCAGGGCATCGTCTTCGTCAGGCACCGCGCAAGGGTAGCGGTGCAACCTGAGAGAGGGTTGTAGCCTGACGGGCGTGCCAACCACCGATCCCGAACCCGGCGACCCCCCGCAGCGGAACCACCAGGAGCCGGTGAACGGCACGCACGACCGGCTGGACGGGATGTCGGTGATCATGCCCATCCTCGACGAGGAGCCGTATCTGCAGGAGTCGGTCGACGCGGTGCTCGCACAGCGGTGGGACGGCCCGATCGAGGTGATCCTGGCGCTCGGTCCCTCGACCGACCGCACCGACGAGGTGGCCGCGCGCATCGCGGCGCAGGACGATCGAGTCCGCCTCGTGTCCAACCCCAGCGGACGTACCCCGGACGCGCTCAACGCGGCCATCGCCCACGCCCGTTACGACATCGTCGCCCGGGTCGACGGCCACGGCGTGCTGTCGTCCGACTACCTCGTGACCGCCGCACGCACCCTGCAGGACACCGGGGCTGCGAACGTCGGCGGAATCATGGACGCAGTCGGGCGCACTCCGTTCGAGAAGGCCGTCGCAGTCGCGATGAAGAGCAAGCTCGGCGTCGGCGGGGCGAAGTTCAAGCTCGGTGGGGAGGCCGGAGCAGCCGAGACCGTCTACCTGGGCGTCTTCCGGCGGCACTGGTTGACCGCGGTCGGCGGTTACGACTCGCGATTCAGCAGGGCCCAGGACTGGGAGATGAACTACCGCATCCGGCAGCGTGGCGGCCTGGTGTGGTTCACGCCCGCGATGCGGGTGGCCTACCGTCCACGCCCCAACGTGCGGCGGTTGGCGCGGCAGTACTACGAGTACGGCCAGTGGCGCCGTGTCGTGGCCCGTACCCACGAGGGATCCATCAACGCCCGCTACCTCGCCCCACCGGTTGCGCTCGCCGCGATCGCAGTGGGAACCGTCGGCGGTTTCGTCTGGCGTCCGCTCTGGGCGATCCCGGGCGGGTACGCAGCGGCGATCGGGGCCGGCGGTCTGGCGATCTCGTCCGACGAATCCGCCGAGGTGCGGGTCCGCGTCCCGGTCGTGCTCGCCACGATGCACATGGCGTGGGGCTACGGCTTCCTGACCAGCCGCATCCGGATCGATGAACCCGACGCGATGTCGGACACCTCACTCGGCGAGCGTCCGGGCGACACCGGCCGCGCGGACTAGGCTGGCCCGGATATGTCGAAGATGAGCCGTCTCGAGCGCATTTGGGACCACCGCAAAGTGCTGGGCACGCTGGTGCGCCGCGACCTACGAGTGCGCTATGCCCGCAGTTTCCTGGGCTACATCTGGACCCTGATCGACCCGCTGGCGAGCGCTCTCGTCTACGGCTTCGTTTTCGGGATCATCTACAGCACCCGGGGTGTCTCTTCCAGCCAAGGAGCACCGTTCGTGCTGTTCCTGGTGGCGGGTCTGTTGGCCTGGAACTGGTTCAACACGTGCGTGAATGAGAGTTCTCGTGCCCTCTATGCCGAACGTCTGCTGGTGCGTTCGACCAACCTGCCCCGCGAATTGTGGGTGATCCGGGTGGTGTTGTCGAAGGGGATCGAGTTCCTGCTCTCGTTGCCGATCCTGGTCGGCTTCATGGCCTACTTCGCGGTCATGCATCCGGACCAGACCCACCTCAACTGGCGGATCGTGTACTGGATCCCGGCGATCGCGATGCTGTTGATCCTCAACATCGGAGTCGGTCTGGTTCTGGCTCCGCTCACCGCCCTGGTGGACGATGTCGTACGGCTTGTCCGGATCGCCTTACGTTTGTTGTTCTACCTGACGCCGATCGTCTACTCGGTGCATCTGCTGGAGGAGAAGGCCCCGTGGGCTCGACCGATTCAGCAACTGAACCCGCTCACGGCGATCAACGACATGTTCCGGCTCGGTTTTCTCGGACCGGAACAACACCCTGACTATCTCGCGTGGGCGGCCGGCACTGTCATCTCGATCAGTTGGTTGATCGTTGGTATGTGGGTGTTCCGGAAACTGGAACCTGCGGTCCTGAAGGAGATCTGACATGAGCGAACAGGCACCGCCGAAGACGACCTGGCGCCCGCAACGGACCCAGAACGACCCGCCCGGGTACGACCCCGAGAACAAACTGACCTGGCAGGACTACGACTTCCCGACCGTCCCCGGCACCGTCGAGTGGAAGACCCCGGTCGGCGAGCCGGTCATCACGGTCGACAACCTCGGTATCGAGTTCCTGCGCGGACGCAAGCGGAATCTGTCGCTGCGCGAGATCATCTTCACCGGCAAGAGCGCGCACGATCGGGAGACCTTCTGGGCGCTGCGCGACATCAACTTCACCGTCGGTCGCGGTGAGGCGGTCGGTCTGGTCGGCGGAAACGGTGGAGGCAAGTCGACTCTGTTGAAGCTCATCGCCGGCACGCTGTTGCCGGACGAAGGCAGCGCCTCGGTCACCGAGGGCGTGGCACCGTTAATCGAGTTGACCGGTGGATTCATCGGCGACCTCTCGGCACGCGAGAACATCTACCTCACCGCCGGTCTGCACGGGATGAGTCGCGAGCAGGTGGACGAGCGGTTCGACGAGATCGTCGACTTCGCCGGGCCGGCGGTACGTGACGGACTCGATGTGCCCTACCGGCACTTCAGTTCGGGCATGCAGGTGCGGTTGGGGTTCGCGGTGATCACCTGTCTGGACGAGCCGATCATCTTGGTCGACGAGGTGCTGGCAGTCGGAGACGCCGCATTCCGGAACAAGTGCTACACGCGCATGGAGAACCTGCTTGACCAGGGACGCACACTGTTCCTTGTGTCGCACTCCGAAGGCGATCTGCTGCGCTTTTGCACTCGTGGGCTCTACCTCAAGGACGGCGGCCTCGAGATGGACGGTCCCATGGAGGACGTCGTCGAGAAATACATGTCCGACCTGATGGGCAAGGATCACCACAAGCAGAGCGACGCCGCCCGCGACGAGGCTCGGCTGAAACGTCAGGACAGCCGTGTTCGCCGACGTCTGCAGCGCGATGCCGAGCGGGCTCAGAAGTCCGCAGGAGCATCCACCGACTCCACGGCTGCCGCGAAGGGCTGACCTCAGCCCGGCGAAACACTCACGACACGGTCCACGCCTTCATCGAGAACCCGTCGAGCACGACGCGACTCGTCCTCATTGCGTACGAGAACAACAGAGCCTGCTGCCGCAAGGGTGCTTGCGGCGATGCGGAGCGTCTCGCCGGCATCAGTGTCCACGAGCATCACTCGCTCGGATGCCGGCACGGCAGGAAGGACATCCGCAAAGGTCCGGCCATCGAGGGCCAGGTCGTCCGGTGCTGCCTCGATCGAGGGACCGAACTGGTCGGGAAAGCCGGCGAGGTCACTGGCAGCCAGTGACGCCACCGGCTCGACCAGGTCGCCGACGCCATGCATGGAGACGGTTGCGTCGCTGTCGGCCTCGGTCGTGGACACCTCGGCACCGATCGACCAGACAGCGAACGCCCAGTAGATCGCCCGCCAGTGCCGGGCCGGCAGGTCGAGGTGGACCCGTCCGCCCGGATCGACGAGCATCTCGTCGGTGAGCCAGTGAGACCCCTTCGAGGCCCACATCGCCACCACCTTCGCCGACAGTTCGATGCGCTCACCGGACGCGTCGTCGTAGTAGGTCACCGCCGGGGCGGTGGCGTCGCGTTGAACGAGCCGAGGCAGGATCCGTGCGAGCTTCATCGAAGCATCTCCCGGACTGTCTGGATTTCGTTGTCGGACAATGGTTCTCGTGATGACAGATCAAGGTTGTACCGCATCTGCGAATCAGTGATCGCGCCGAGGGCGATCGACGCGACGGCAGGGTGGCCCAGGACATAGGCGACGGCAAGGTCTGCAACGCCTTCCCGGCCGACAGCGCGGGCCGCTTCGAGTAGCGCCAGGGACCGCGGGTGATCACCGGTGAGCAGAGCGCCCCCGCCGTACACCGAGTGCGCCAGGACGGTGACACCGCTGTCGGCGAGCGTGAGGACGGCCTGTGGCAGGGCCGGCGCGAGGACGTTGTACGGGAGTTCGAGGTAGTCCAGGCCGTCGAGTTCGCTCAGGGCCTCGGCCTCGCTGGGGTGAGCGAGGCTGACCCCGACGGCGCCCACCTCGCCCGTCGCGCGGTATTCCTGCAGGCGCTCCCACGCGCCACCCCCGCCTACCCCCACTTGCTCGACGCCGCTCAGCAGAGCGGCGGCGACGCGTCGACGACCGAGTTCGGCGAACGACCGCTCGAGGCTGGCCTCGGCGCCCAATCGGGCCACCGATGCGTCACCGGCGAGCAGTGGTTGGAGCCGCGAGATGAACCCGAGCCGCTGGGTCAGTTGCGGCTCTCCGCAACTGCGCAGAATCCTCTCGGCGTTTCCGTCTGCCCGGCCGACCTCGACGTGGGTAACTCCGTGGTCCACCGCGCGAGCCAACATCTGGCGGACCTCGGGCGGGGCACTGGCAAAGGGGCCGGACAACTGGGTTCCGCCGAGTGTCACCGCCGACTGCACGAACTGGCGGTGTGAGCGAACCGGCACCGTGCCACCCTCTGCGGCGATCAGTGTGCCGAGCTTGTCGATGAGTTCGCTCCAACTCACGCCGACGGGGTCGGTGACGTTGCCGAACAGCCGGGCGATGCGGTCGAAGTCGCCGAGGACGTCGACGGTGCAGCGGTAACGCAGTGGATCACCCGGGTTGTCCTCTGGCACGAACAGCAACTCACCCAGGTTGCGCCGCAACCAGGGGGTGACGTGCTCGCGGTCGTACGGCTCGCGGGTAGTGGCGTCCGCGCGACGCAGATCGCGCACCCAGAACGCCTCGGCACCCAGCCCCTCCGGTACTCGGTCGATGTCGACGCGACCGTACGCGTTCCCGCCGGCGTCCATGGCCGCGAGCAACTCGTCCACCAGATCGGCGTCGGCGACCGGGTTGTCACCCGTGAGGCGGACCACGCGATCGTCGTCATCCATGTCCGCGGTTGCGGTGACGAAGCGTCCGAGGACGTCGTCCAACGAACCGCGCATCACCGGCACGCCGACTCGTTCGAGGTGATCGGTGATGCGGGTGTCGTAATGCTCCTCGCTCGTCGCGACGATCACCTCGTGGCCTGAACGCGCGGCCCGGCGGGCGACGAGTTCGATCAGCGGCATCCCGGCGATCGTCATGAGAGCCTTGCCGGGCAGGCGCGAGGAGTTCAGACGGGACTGGATGACAACGCGTGTGCGGGGCAAGGATTCCTCCGAGTCGGACACGACCGGTGAGACGGTCGGGCTCCTGGAAGTTGGCGACAGGATCCCGGGTCGACAGGTCAGCCGGACCCGGGCGTCTCGAGCTTAGCCATGGGTGCGGCGGACTGCATCGGCCGCACGCGACACGGAAGCACCGCCTCGTCACGCGCAACTGACATGTGCACCCGTAAGCTCACCCCGACATTTTCTTGAAATGAAGGCCCACGCCATGACGTCGCCCATCTCTTCGTTCCCTGCGCGGGCAGAGCAACAAGGCTCGAACGACCCGTCGAAGGACGGACGGCCGACGCAGACGCTCGACCGGTGGGTGGGTGCGGCGTGCATCGTGGTGGCGCTCGTCGCGACGAGCGCCGTTCTGCACAAGTACGAACTCGGCTGGGCGGATCAGTCCCGGCTGTGGGCGGCGACCGTCGGCACGATCCTGGTGCCGGGATGGCTCATCGTCCGCCGGGTGCCGCTGGGGCACGCGGTCGTTCGAATCGGGGCGGCTTTCGTCACCGGCCTCGGCGCCCAATTGTTCGGCTGGGCGCTCGCCGTGCGCCTGCATCTGCCGTGGTTGCAGTGGATCGTTCCGCTGGTGTTCGCCGGTCTGATCGCAGGGGCGATGGCGCTGCTTCGTGGTCGATTCGGCCGACAGGATGAACCGGCCGACGGGTCCTGCGGTGAGGCACATGATGAGGCCGACGGACGACGCCGGGCTGTTCCCGCACGAATGCCTTGGTGGGCCAGCCTGGGTCTGCTGTTCAGCTGGGTGCTGTTTCTTCGCTCCTTGACCGCCGGCCTGTGGTCTATCACCCCGCTCGGCGGAACCATGCGTTGGTATCCCGACATGTACTGGCACACCGCAATCACCGCCAACGCGATGCATCACGTGCCCCCGAACGACCCGCAGTCCCTCGCGGACGGTGCGCTCGACTACCACTGGTTCAGCAACGCACATGCCGCCGGGCTCACGATCGCGAGCGGTGTTCAACTGGAGAAGGCCGCCGTCGTCTTCTGGTACGTCCCGGTCGTCGCTTCAATGCTGTTGCTCGTCTACGGGCTGGCCGCCTACCTGTCCCGTTCTGCTGCGGGTGGCCTCGTTGCAGCAGCGCTGTCGGTGCTCGCCCCGTCGGTCCTCCTCGTACGGGGTATCGACCCAGGTGCCTCCTCGGTCGCGTACTGGTTGAGCCCGTCCAACACGCTCTCGCTTCCGGTCGCTGTCCTAGCCACCTTCGTGTTGTGCATGGTGCTGCGGGCGAATGAACGGCGACCGGACATGCTCGCTTTCACGATCTACGTGCTCCTGCTGTGCCCGGGTTCGAAAGTGTCCTTGTTGCCGACTCTGCTCAGTGGGGTCGGTCTCGTCACCATCGTCACCATCGTCGCCGTGATCCGCCGCCGCGCCGTCTGGCATGACGTGGTGCGGCCGGTGTCGTTACTGGCCGTCGGGGCGGCCATCGTTGTCAGCTCCAGGCCACTGTTCGCGGGCGGCGGCGGCGGGTCGACCATCGAGCCGGGTGCCACCGCACGTCGGTCGAGGATCTGGACGGCTTCGCTGGCTACTGATCCGCCTCCCGGATCTGTGACACTGGCGCTGTTGGTCGCCGCCTTCGTCGGCACCTATCTCGCCGTCACGTTGGTGGCGGCGACCGTGGGTGGCAGCAGGGATCCTGCGCCGGTGCTCTACCTCGGAATGATGGTCGCGGCACTCCTGGCTATGTTCCTGATCGAGCACCCTGCGTTCTCCCAAGTCTACTTCATGAGGGGCATCGTGCCGGTGACCGCAGCCTTCCTCGGTTGGGGCGCGATCGCGGTGGTGCGGCGGCTGATCGGCGTGCTCGGCGCCCGCAGGGCGCCGGCGCTGATCACAGTCTGCGCGGTCGCGGGTGCTGGGATCGGGGAGTTCACGCAGAGTACGTCCGCCATGCAACAAAAGGAGCCGTTGCTCCAGCTGTCCTGGCTGCTCCCGATGGTCGTTGTGCTGTTCGTCACGGCGGTGATGACCGTGATCCTCCTGCTGCGTCGCGATCGAATCAGCGTGGTGGTCGGCGCGGTGCTTGCATTCAGCATCCTCGGTTTCGCTGTGGCACCGACCGCTCACGTCCTCGCCCAAGACCCGATCCCGCAATGGCACACCGGCGGCGTGGCTCGCGGCACGCACCTGAATCAGGACGAGATCAGGGGGGCGGCCGCTTTGGCGCGGGCGAACGTGAATGCTTCCCCGATGGCGACCAACGTGCATTGTTCGCGTATCAGGACCACGCCGCGTTGCGATCCGCGAGCGTTCTGGCCCGCGGCGCTGACGCGATCGCCGGCGTTCATCGGAGCCTGGGCTTACACCGCGAGTGGACGAGCTTCCGGAACCGCCGGCGTCAGTTTCCTCCAACAGCCGTACTACGACCAGCGGGCCTACGCCCTGAACGAGTCGGTCTTTCGGGCGCCGACTGCGCGCAGCGTCGCTGCCCTGCGTGCATACGGAGTGAGGTTCCTGTACGCCGACCGCAGGGCGTCGGCGGTGTCAGCCGATCTCGCCAGGTACGCCGACGTCATCTGGCGTTCGCCGACCGTGACCGTCTACGAACTGCGCTGAATCGAGCAGCGCATCCGCCACGCGTTCGCGGCCGCGCCCGTCGAACTGTGCCATCCCACGCCGGCGTAGATGGTGTTGAAGCTGCCCGTCTGTCAGCAGTCTCGCCAATGACTCGACTCCAGCCTCTCGCTCGTTGCAGTCGCCTGTTCGCAACCGCGTGAGGCGACCGGCCGGCACCACCAGCCCGGACCCCGTGGTTGCCCGGTAACCGGGCTCCTGGTTGTCCACGACGCAGACCACCGCGGTCGGGGTGCCGATCGTGAGCAACTCCCAGACGGTCGAACCGGCCGCGCTGACCGCGACGTCATGTGCGGCGGCCGTCGCGGCAAGGTTCGGAAGAACCGCGGTGACGGTGACGTGCTGGTGCGGTCCCTGTACCGGGACGGAACTGAGCCGGGCGCCACGTGCCGGGTCGGGGCACACCACGGTGAGCTGCATCGGCGCGCCGGTTTCGACCAACATGGGAACGAGTACCTCGGCGGCTCCGTGGGGATCGGTGCCGCCGAAGACGGCGAGGACTCGCGGCGCGGCGTCCGAGGTGACGCGGGTGTGCTCGAGGACGGGAGCCGAACGGACCGCAAGGACCTCGTCACGCAACAGCGAGTACGGCGGACCGGCCAGTGCGATGGACCCGTCCGGGCCGCCGACGTGGGGACGGGCACCGTAGTTCTGGTCCACGTACACGTCGGCGACCTGGCCTGCCCCGAACTCGTCGTCGACCATGGCCAGCACGCGAACTGCGTTGCTGCGCAAGCCCGCACCGAGTTCCGGGGAAATGTCGTAACCGTCGATCACGGCGTGCGTGACATGTGCACGGTCGATCTGCGAGGGCGACATGACCGGCACGCCGAGGCGTTCGTACGCGTCCGCCACCCACCCGATGTCCAGCATCCCGAAGACGGTCACCCGGACAGACCTGCGGCTCAGTTCCTGGACGAGGGCGAGACACCGCACCGCGTGCCCGACGCCGATGTTCGCGCTCGCGTCGACGCGGACCGCAACATGGATCTCCTCGCGTGCTCTCGCGGACACCACTGCCGTCCGGTGCTCGCGGGCGGACGCGAGTGACATGGATCCCCCTCTCCCTGCGTTGACTGGCTCGATCAGGTCGTGGCGGTCCCCCCGTGCCTTGAAGCAGTCGAGGGCCGCTCAATGCTAGCCTGAACCGCCCGGATGCCCGGCGCTCGGAGAGCCTTCCCGGCGGCTCGAGGCCAGGCAGCTGGCTGTCCTGTCATCACACGCGCGTCGCACGGGAGTCATCACGTGAGCATCCTCGAGGGTTCGTCAATCCTGATCACCGGTGGAACCGGTTCGTTCGGGAAGGCCTTCATCACCCGTCTGCTGCAGGACGTGAACCCCAAGCGGGTCGTCATCTACTCGCGTGACGAGCTCAAGCAGTGGGAAGCACGTCAGATGTTCGGCGACGATCCACGACTGCGCTGGTTCATCGGGGACATCCGTGACCTTGACCGGCTGCGCCGGGCGATGCACGGCATCGACTATGTGGTCCACGCGGCCGCGCTGAAGCAGGTCGACACCGGCGAGTACAACCCGCACGAGTTCGTGAAGACCAACGTGCTCGGCAGCCAGAACGTCATCGAGGCCTCGATCGACGCCGGTGTGCAGAAGGTGGTCGCCCTCTCGACCGACAAGGCGTCCAGCCCGATCAACCTGTACGGCGCCACCAAGCTCACCGCCGACAAGCTGTTCGTGCTCGGCAACCACTACGCGGCCGCCTACCCGACCCGATTCGCGGTCGTCCGCTACGGCAACGTCACCGGATCGCGTGGCTCGATCATCCCGAAGTTCCGCGCGCTGGCCACCGCTGGCGAGTCGCTGCCGATCACCGACCTGCGCTGCACCCGCTTCCTGATCACCCTGCCCGACGCGGTGCAGATGGTGCTCGACACCTTCGAGATGATGCAGGGCGGCGAACTCGTCGTGCCGCACATCCCCTCCCACAAGGTCACCGACCTCGCGCAGGCGATCGCTCCCGGCGCCAAGATGCACGACATCGGCCTGCGGCCCGGCGAGAAGCTGCACGAGGAGATGATCTCCCAGGAGGAAGGCCGACGCGCCGTCATGGTGATGGACGGCAAGTACTACATCCTCCAGCCGGAGGTCGCGACCTGGGGTTACGAACCGCCGAAGGACGCCGTGCCGGTGCCCGAGGGCTTCCACTGCGCCTCCGACAAGAACGACATCTGGATCGACGCCGACGACATTCGCAAGCTGCTGGAGTCCGGCATCTGATGGTGCTGCCGTACGGAAAGCAGTCGATCGACGACAGCGACATCGAGGCTGTCGCTGCGGTCATGCGTGGCGATTGGCTGACCACCGGTCCAGTCGTCGACGCCTTCGAGGACGATGTCGCGAAGGTGGCCGCAGTGGAGCATCGGGCGGTGTCGGTCACGTCCGGAACCGCTGCGCTGCACACCGCGTATGCCGCGCTCGAACTGCAGCCCGGCGACCAGGTGATCACCACGCCGCTCACCTTCTTCGCCACCGCCACGTGTGCAATGTGGCAGGGTGCCGAGATCGTGTTCGCCGACGTGAGCGCCGACACCGGCAACCTCGACCCCGAGTCCGTCGCGCAGAAGATCACCGAGCGCACGAAGGTCATCGCCGGTGTCGACTACGCCGGGCACCCGATCGACGCGCCCGCGCTGAAGAAGCTGGCGCACGACAACGGTGCGCTGTTGCTCGAGGACGCTGCGCACAGCATCGCCGGGAGCCTGAACGGTGTGCCGGTCGGATCGCTGGCCGACATCACGACGTTCTCCTTCTTCCCGACCAAGAACCTCACCACCGCCGAGGGCGGGGCCGTGGTTTCGCCGGACGCCGGCCTCGTCGACCGCGCCCGACTGTTCAAGGGCATCGGTTACGAGCGCAAGCCGGAGCTGATGGACGAGCACGGCGGCTGGTACTACGAGGTCACCTCGATGGGCCTGAACTATCGTCTGCCAGACGTGCTCGCCGCGCTCGGATCCAACCAGATGAAGCGTCTGGGACAGTTCAAGACGCGTCGTCAGGAGATCACCGACCGCTACAACGACGGCCTTGCCGGAATCGACGAACTGATCCTGCCCGCGCACCGCGAGGGCGCATCACCGATGTGGCACCTGTACCCGTTGCGCATCCAGGACGGTCGGCGACGTGAGTTGTTCGACCACCTGCGCGAGGGTGGGATCGGCGTCCAGGTCAACTACATCCCGGTGCATCACCAGCCGCTCTTCCAGCAGTTGGGTCACACCAAGGGCAGTTGTCCGGTCGCCGAGACCTACGCCGAGCAGGAGATCAGCCTGCCGATGTTCCCTGACCTGACCGACGCTCAGGTCGACCAAGTGATCGACCTCGTGCGGGGCTTCGTCGGGGCCTGACCCGTGCATCACGGCAACGTCTTCTACGGCCACGCGGCTGTGCTGGCCCGCTACTGCGGAATGCCGGCCGAGCCACCGCCGACGATCTGGGGCTATCTGCAGCACGGCTGGAACACCCACGACGGATTCGCCGTGGGGCACGAGTTCGTCCCGGGAATACCCAAACTCGTTTGGTCGGACGTGGTGGTGCGCCGCGGCTGGGCGCTCGGTCATCGTGATTACGTCGTCATTGGCTCACCCTGGGCCTATCTGATGCTGTTGCGTGCAGAGGAGATCGCCGCCGCCGGCCCGGGGGAGGGGTCGATCGTGTTTCCCTTCCACGGCTGGGAGGGCCAGCAGATCGTCGGCGACCACGCCGCTTACGCGGACGAGGTGCGTTCGGTCGAGGGGGATGTGCCCCTCACCATGTGCCTCTACTGGAATGATTTCGAGCGGGACGACGTGCGAAAAACATACGAGAACAAGGGTTTTCGGGTAATCTCGCTCGGTCGTCGAGGGTCGATGTACCGTGACGGCAGCCAGGATTTCCTCGACCGGCAACTCGAGGAACTATTGCGCCACCGGCGCGTGGTGAGCAACCGACTGGGGTCGGCGTTGTTCTATGCGGCGACGGTCAATCGCGAGATCGGTGTGTACGGCGACCCGATGGTCCTGCAGAACGATCATGGCGTGCTCGGCGGCATGCAGCGCCAGACCAGGATGTTCCCGCACCTGCACCAGGAACGCGTGCCCAGCCCGATTGCCGGGGCGGCCGCTCGGTCCGAACTCGGCCTCGACAAGGTGATGTCACCCACCGCCTTGCGGCACCGGCTCGGCTGGGATGATGTGCCCGACCTCGTCCCTACCGCGGACGAACTTCAGACGACCGGGAAGGGCTGACGTGGACTCGAGCAACCACTGGTACGGCCACGCACACATTCTGGCCGAGTACTGCGGGCTCGACCCGGAGAATCCTCCGCGGATCGACGGCGTCATCCAGCACGGATGGACGTTCGTCCATGGATTCGGTGGGGGACACAACCCGCCTCATGGGTTTGCGAAGTACGCGTGGTCCGACGTGTGCCGGCGGCGCGGTCAAGCGCACGGATGGCGTGACTACCAGGTGGTCGGCGCACCGTTCCTCTACCTCGACCGGGTGCTGCCCCCCGATCCGGATGCACCGGAACCCGAGGGCACGATCTGGTACCCGTTCCATGGAACGGTCGACTTCGAGAAGGTCGAAGGCGATCACTCCGACCTACTGCGCGAGATCCGTGAGACCGAGGACGGACCGGTCACCGTCTGCCTGTACTACGTCGAGTACGACCAACCCGAGGTGCGTCGCCACTACGAGGAGTCCGGCTTCCGGGTGATCTGCCACGGCCGCCGGGGGCAGTTCTGGCAGGGCGGAGACACGGACTTCCTGCGCCGCCAGTTGACCGAACTGAGGCGACACAAGCGAGTCGCCTCCAACCGTTTGACGACCGCGATCTTCTATGGCGCGGCGATCGGCCTGGAACCCGCCGTCTACGGCGACCCGATGGTGTTCGTCGATGCTCGCAAAGAGTTCGACGCCACCGACTGGCTCGAACACGTCTATCCCGAACTTCACGGTAAGACCATCGATCAGCCGACCGCGCAGCGAATTGCCTTGCGTGAGTTGGGTGCCGACGCACTGATGTCTCCGGAGGAGCTCCGGATCGCACTCGGGTGGCAGGACATCTGGCTGGCCCAGCACGAGGAGAGGACGTCCGCATGAGCGGGGACGAGAACGGCGCCGAGAAGGTCCTGCGGCTGCCGGGCAGCATGCAGAACTGGTCGGATCTCGACCGTGGACCGGCCGGTTCCGGCGCCGCCGCCCGTTCGATCGTGCGAGAGTTCGTGGCCGGCGCGCAGAATGTCGCGATCGTCGGGCCGCACTGCGCCGATCTCATCACCGGCATCGCAGATGTGGTCCCGCGCCTGACCGTGATCGTCCGGTCGGTGGTCGACAGTGCGACGATCGGCGACCTGCTGCAGGACACCCCGAACGCACGGGTGATCGCCACCGACCTCACGCTCGCTGCGCCCCAGGAGACCTACGATCTCGTCATCGCTCTCGACGATGTCCACCGCGTCTGCTCCCTGGAGACCGATCCGAACACCTGGCAGCAGATGTTCGACCTGATCACCGGCTTGGTCGCCGAGGGCGGACGACTGGTATTCGTCACCGAGAACGAGTTGGGTCTGCATCGCATGACAGCAGTTCGTTCGCGGTTCACGTCGAACGAGGACAGCGACTGGTCGCCGACCGAGACCTTCGACCGGTCCCGTCCGCGTGACCCGGGTGCACTGACCGCAGCGGTCCGAGCCGCCGGACTCACCGCCCTGCGTGGCGGGGTCGTACTTCCCACCTGGGAGGACCAGAGTGTATGGGTCGCAGGCGGCGACGAACTCGACGACGCCGGGCACGCGATCCTCGGGGCGCTCACCCTCGGCTCGCCCACCTTCCGACAGGTTGGTTCGGACCCGACGCGCCTCACCCGTGCGGCCGTGCTGGCACAGCGGTTGCCGCAGGTGGGCTCCGGCTGGTGGGTGGTCGCCGGCCGTGGGGTGGCGGGCGACCCCCAGGTCACACGCATCACGGCGTCCGCGTCCGACGGCAGCACGACCGCCTTCTGCTTCGACGGCGGTCGGGTGCTGCGCGACGATGAGTCCGTCACCGTTCCGGCCGATGGTCGGGCCTTCGGCGAGGAGCTCCTCGACGCCGCTGCCGATGGCGATCTGAGTGTGATGCGGTCGATGGTGCGGATGCTGGTCGGCTATGTCGACGAGCACGCCGACGAGGGATCTGTCGACATCGAGCACGCCGATGCACGACCCGACAACCTCCTCCTGAGCAAGAGCGGCCTGTACCCGGTGACCCGGGCAGCTGCCGCTGCGCCGCGCGACGAAGTCATTTGGCGGTCTCTGGCCGACTTCGTCCAGGTGATTCGGGCCCGTGGTGCGCGGCATCCCTGGCCATCGGCCACCGACGACCGGACGATGTTCGCCAGCCTGGCTGCGATGGCAGGCGTCGAGCTGCCCGAGGACGTCGACGAATGGGTGCTGCCGGCCGAAGACGAGGGCCGCGCTCCGGTGGCGGACGTGTCCGGACTCATTGCCGTGGTCGAGCGACTGACCGAGACCAACAAAGCGTTGGCCTCCCGCGCCACCTGGTACGAGCAGCGTCTGGCCAGCACCGAGCGCGACCTGAAGATGCGGACCGAACGCCACCGGGCCCAACTGGCGACCGCGGCGCGTCAGCAGGAAGTGCTGCGCGGCAGCGCTGAGGACCTTCGCCGGTCCCTGACCTACCGGTTGGGTAACGCGGTTCTCGGCCCCGTTCGCAACCTGCGCAACAGCACCAGAGGCGACTGACCGTCGCGGGACTGCGGCGGATGCGCCAGCCTCAGCGCATCCGTCGGATCTTCTTCACTCCGGTGTCGAGCTTGTTTCCGATCACTCGTACGGACTCCTTCGGGTCGGACAGCAAGGTGATGCGCCGCGCCAGCTTGTAGGCCCGTCCGCGTCGCAGCGCGGCCGTCTCGCGCTCGGCCTTCACTTTGTCCTCCTGCGCTTGGAGCAACTGCGAGCGCAACAGACGAACAGCCGTCTCCCGGATCTTCAGCTGGCTGTCCCGCTGCTTCAGCGCGTCGTTGGCGAGTCGAAGGCGCTCCTCCACGAGATCTGCTCGTTCACTGATCCTGTTGAGCGCCAACGCATTTCGCTGCTCGGAGCGCGTGTCCGAACTCGCGGGTGCCGGAAGTGCGGCGTCCTGGTCGGCTCCCGACATCCGCAGCCACGAGCGCACCAGGTCGACGTCGTCGGTGAGTTCGGGCCAGGGGAGTTGGTCGCGCCGGAAACCCAGGCGATGCATGAAGTCCCACCAGGCGTCGGCGAGCAACGCGTCCGCCGAGAGAGCGGTATCGGCCGGGGTGGGCGGCACGATCCAGCCGATCTGCCCACCGTCATCCATCAGATGGCGCAGTCGTAGCGAGCCGAGTGCGGTCGCTGCGGGGTCGGTGCGGACGAACGCGCCGATCCGATCGGCGAGCGATCGGAAGTCGGCCACCTCGGCCGAGACCAACGCCGCGCGCAACTGCGCCTCGACCGAATGTTCTGCCGGCAGGACGCGGTCGGGCAGGACCCACCGACGTCCGGAGTCGTCGGATTCGGCCCAGGTGGGCTGACCGTCCTGTTCGAAGTACAGGTCGTGACCGCGACCGCCGGCAACGGCGACGAAACCGGTGGCGGCAACGTCGAGGGCGCCGACCTGGGCTGCTCGATCGAGTGCATCCCCGGTTTCCAGCAGCGTCTGACCCGACGTGGATCCCATGAGGGCTTCTTCCACAGCGAGCGCCGGCAGCGTGCCGGGGCGGGCGCGGCGGGCAGCGTCTTCGGTGAGAACCGCCGAGGGTCGCTCGGGATCACCGAAGAGCAGATGAACGGTGGTGCCGCGCAGGCCGGCCGTGCGAAGGGCGTCCTTGAGTTGGGTCGCTGAGCGGGGCGTGGTCGAGTCGGTCACCGGGGCGGTCGGGACGCTGGTGATCAGGGTGGCGAGCGTGGACTCACCCTGCAGCCCCAGGATGAGGGTGCCGCCGGGACAGACGAGCCCGGCGACGCGGGCACATGCTTCCTGCCAGGTGAGATGTTCGTCGAGTGCGTACTGTGACAACCCACCGGCGGCGATCACGAGCGCGCAGGGTTCCGCGTCCGCGGTCGGACGACGTGCGCTGATGCCCCGCTCGTCGAGCAGTTCGGTGAGGGTGTCGTTCAACCGGTCGTCGGCATCACCGATCACATAGGCGTCCTTGGTGTGGGGGAGGACGTCGCGCAACAGCGCGCGCAACAGATCAGCCACGTCGGGCACTCCATTCGAAGAGGTCGTTCAACTCCTGCGGCTCGAGCATGTCACCGCGGCCCAGTTCGTCGTCGGTCATCGCGACCAACTCATCGGCCGTCGCTGCGGGCGGGCGCCCGTCCGGGGACGGACCCACCACCGCGATCGGTCGCTCGAGCGATGTCGCGTAGAACAATTCCTCACGTGCGGTGTTCGCCGCGACGTGGGCGAAATTCTTCATCAGGTGGTACAGCCGAAGCAGTTCGCGCGGTTCAGCGCTGCCGGAAGCGTCGGCAGCCGGACCCCGGTCGACAGTCTCGACGCCCAAAGCTTCGTACGCCGCGCGAATGGGCGCCGTCGCCGCGTCGCGGTGGGACAACGCCACGGTGATCGGGGAGTCGAAGGCGGCACGGGCGGCTTCGACGACCCGTGGAGCCAGCAGTCCGCCGTCCAGACCGTGCTCCACGAACAGCAAGGTGCCGGTCGGATCGATCTCTTCCTCCGTCCGTGCCTTCGGTTTGCCGGTCAACGGATCGACCGGCCGGGCCACCTCGAGCAGGTCGGGGTCGATCTGCAGCAGGTGCAGCCAGGGCGATCCGGTCGCCACCTGGTTGCGGAATCCGCGCCGAGCCCGTCGGCGCACGGCGCTGCGGCTCCACACGAAGGCCGTCAGCGCGCGGGGCAGGGTCGACTCCTGCGGGCACGGGGCGAACAGGTCGCTGGAGTGCTGGACGTGCCCCGGGATGCTCGGGACGGTCCAGACGCGGTTCTCGGCGGCGGCGACAGCGAGAATGTGGGCCGCGCCGTGAGCGCGGTTGTGTGGATGCATCAGCGCACCTGGGTGCGGGTCGTGCCCGCGATCGAGAGTGCGGTGAAATATCGTCCGAGCACGGCACGCTCCTGCGGCATCTGTTGGATCGCTCCTGGTTCGGCCGCCACGGCAACCTCGGCGTCCCCGATCTTGGTGAAAAGGGTCCAGTCCGCGGCGGGCGCTCCCGGCGCGACCGAGGTCTCGACATCGCAGGGAGGAACGAGATCGCCCAGGGGGGTACGACTCGTCCAGCTTCCGTCGTCCGAGAACACCGGCGAGGCATCGACGTCAACGTGGTCGTCGGTGCCGGGGATGTACCGGCGCCAGTTCATCCACTGCGGCGGTGCTCCACGCCACCACGCGCCGCCAACCTCGACCGCGTCCTGCGTGATCTCGAGTGTCCGGGTGGAAGGACGCAACGGGGTGTGGTGCAGCACGGCTGCTCCGTAGGCAGTGCGGCTCAGGCTGACCAACCGGTCACCGTCCTCCACGGCAGCATCGTGACGGTAGGTCGTCCACAGCATCGGGAAGGATCCGAGATCGGTCGTCAATTCGAGGCGACGGGCGGACGAGAGGGTGAACGGGTCGTCCGGGGCTTCTCCGGCCAGCACCGCGGCGATCGGCAGGTCGACGGCGAATCGGGTGCCGTCGCGGGTCAGTTCGAGCTCGCAGGCGACGGTGACGTCCTCGAGCGGGCGCCGGCGCACGACGACCAGATGAGCGTGTCGGCAGGTGCCGGGGATGAAGCCCTGCAGGGTGATGCGGTCATCACCGACTTCCGTGCGGTCGAGCACCACGGGGTCGACCTCGTTGCGCAAGGTGAACTGGGTGCCGGCCGCCTTCGTGGGTTGCACCCATTCGCCGGGGCCGAGCCAACGACCGGGTGGAAAGGACGGACTTCCGCCGCGGGCCCCGCGCAGGTTGCCGACCCGGTGGATGCCCTTGACGGTGGTTTCGACCTCGAAACGCAACGGCCACACGAGAGTGTTCTCCTGCGCCAGACGGTCGATGTCGACGAGGGCCTCGAAGCCGACCGGTGTTCGTTCGGCGTGCTGGTCGACCGCGTCGATCCGCCGCACCGGCAACGGGTGCCGGTCGATGCCGTTCACCAGGTTGATGCGCAGGTCGGAGTCGGCATCGGTCGCCAGGTGCGCGATTTCGGCGACGCCCTGGACTGCCAGGTGTCCCTCGCGCCATCGCACGTCGGTCACTGCGGTGGTCTGCACCAATGAGGTGATCGGGTACTCGTACGTGGTGCGTGGCGCGGTCGAGCGTCCGCGTCCGGGGAATTCGGCTTCGAACCGCCACGGACGGGTGCGCTTGCGGGTAGCGAGGACGCCGCCGATGTTGCCGCCGTCGCGTCGGAATACCGCGAGCTCGCGCAGGAGGTCGACGTCGTTGGCCTTCAAGGCGTGGTACTGCAGCTGATCGAGCCGAGGCCGACTCTTGATGTTGAAGTGGGTGAGCCGGTCGACCAGCCGGTGGGACAGGTCGAGCACAGGCTGCGCCTCGGCATCGTCCACGGCCGAGAAGGCCTGGACCAATGAGACGAAGTCGATCTCGCCGAGGTAGTTGTGCAGCCGCTGACGGACCGCGGGGGAGCCTTGGGAATCAGCGATGTCGAGGACCGCTTCGGCGGAGATGACGCGGTCGAGCATGTTGCCGTACTTGTAGACCTGCTGAGTGATCGAGTCGCCCGATTCACGCTCGCGCCAGTAGTAGCAGTGCGAGGACACGATATCGACGGTGAGCGCGTCCAAGTGCGCCTTGAGAGTGACCGGGTAGTCCTCGTACCTGATCGCAGGGAAGGCATATCCGTGGTCGTCCCAGAACGAGCGCCGGTACAGCTTGTTCCACACCATGCGGTCGCGGACCAGTGAGGGCCGCTCCAGGATGTGCGTGCCCAGTACCGTCCGCCTGGCGATCTCCTGATGCGTCCAACTCTGTCGCACGCCCGAGGTACGGCTGAATCGGCGGGCGTTGCTCAATACCAGTGACGATCCGCTGTACTCGATCGTCGACATCATCATCGCGAACGAGTGCCGAGTGACCAGGTCGTCGCTGTCGATGAACGTGAGGTATTCGCCGTTGCTGTTGGCCGTGCCGGTGTTGCGTGCTGGTCCCAGGCCCGCGTTCTCCTGGGTGATGATCCGGAAACGGTCGTCGCGATCCACCCACTGCTGGGCGACTTCCCGGCTGCCGTCGAGCGACCCGTCGTCGATCATGACCACTTCGATGTTGCGGTAGTTCTGGGCCGCGATCGACTCCAGGCAGTCGCCGATGTACGCCTCGACGCCGTAGAACGGTACGACGACCGACAAGAGGGGGTCGGGCATGCTCAGATCAGATCCCAGGACAGCGCAGTGCCCTTCGGGGTGTCGGCGGTGAAGGTGCGTCCTTCGACGCGCTCGAACTCCTCGGGAGGCAGGCCGTTCGCCGGGCGGATGGAGCGGACGTTGTGCGCGGTGACCGGGTCGCCGGCGCTGACGTCCTCGACGACGTACAGCGATCGGCGGAAGCGCAACCCTTCCTTCTCCTGTTGGCGGGCACCGATGCGTGCTTGTCCGAGGCACTGCCAGCCGATCCTGGTCTGTTCCACCAGCATTCGCAGTTCTTCGGGTTCGGAGGAGAACGCCGAGTCGACGCCGCCTTCCTCGCGCGACAACGTGACGTGCTTCTCCACGACACACGCACCGAGCGCGACCGCGGTGATCGCGGCGCCGATGCCCATCGTGTGGTCGGAGTAGCCGATGAGGGTGCTGAACGCGTCCCGCATGACCGGGATGCCGCGCAGGTTCGATTCGCTGGGGTCGGCCGGGTAGTTCGCAGTGCAGGCGAGCACGACGATCTGCTCGTTTCCGGTGGACCGCGCCGCCTCGACAGCGTTCGCGATCTCACGCACGGACGCCATGCCGGTCGAGATGATGATCGGCTTGCCCTTGCTCGCCGCCAGCCGGATGAGCGGCAGGTCGACGATCTCGGAGCTGGCGATCTTGTATGCGGGCACGTCGAGTGACTCGAGCAGGTCGATCGCGGTCGGGTCGAACGGGGAGGAGAACGCGGTGATGCCGAGTTCCTTCGCGAGCGCGAAGATCGGCTCGTGCCACTCCCAGGGAGTGTGGGCCTCCTCGTAGAGGTCCCACAGCGTGCGACCTCCCCACAGTTCGTGCCCTTCGGAGAGCCGGAAGTCGGGGGAGTCGGACTGGATGGTGATGGTGTCTGGCTTGTAGGTCTGCAGCTTGATCGCGTGGGCGCCCTGCTCAGCAGCCATCCGGACGATGTCAAGCGCCTTGTCGAGCGAGCCGTCATGGTTGCCCGACATCTCGGCGATGATGTACGGCTCGTGGTCGGGTCCGATCTGATGCTTGCCGATGCGGATCGAAGCGTTGTCAGTCATTCGGCTGCCTCCTGCGGCGGATGGTGTGAACGGTCGCGGGCTCGCCGTCGATCAGGCGTTCGTCGCTGGCGATCTCCTCGAACCCGTTGCGCTTGTTCATGCGCCGCACGGCCTCGTTGGCGTCCATGACCTCGCCGTTGAGTTCGTCGAGGCCGAGTTCACCGAACGCGAAGCGCACGGCACGCCGTTGGATGTCGATGAATGCGGGTAGAAGTTCGCCGCGCTCGGTGAGGCCGTCGTTGTCGAGATAGAAGCCCCACATCGCCGACTTCGCGTCGGGGTCGATGTCGAAGAACGTGACGACGCCCGCGGGCACGCCACCCTTCTCATACATGAACACTTTGCGGGTTTCGTTGTCGCGCAACGACTCCCAATAGGCGTCGTGTTGCTCGGGGGAGATCTCGTCACGGGTCAGGGACACCGCCCGCACCTCGGGATGGTTGCGCCAGACGCGCACCAGCTCCTTGTCGGCCTCGGTGACGGGGCGCAGCATCAAGCCTCCGGCGGTGTGATGGGGTGGCGAACGGACGCCGATAGACTAACCGACGGACCACGACGACCCCCGGAGGATTGATGACCACGCTGAGCCGTGACCAGGTGCGTTCGATGATGGCCGAGGTGCTGCAGGCCCAGGGCAAGGAGCTGCCCGAGGGTGACGACACCTCGCTGTCCGACATCGGATTCCGTTCGCTCGACTTCTCCGAGCTCGCCCTTCGGGTGGAGGACGAACTCGACACCGAACTGAACTTCGACGCTCCCGGCCTTCGCTCGATCGAGACGGTCGGCGATGTGCTCACGTTCATCGAACAGCTCCAAGAGGGCTGAGGTTTGACCGACCTGCCGGCCGGTTCGGGCAACCGGATCACCACGGCCTCCTTCCAGGGCACCTGGGCCGATCTCGGCGCCGCCGATCCCGCCTGGCCCGCGGCGTCCGCCTTTCTGGTCGACGACCACCTGCAGGCGCTGCGCGCCGTGTGGGCGCACGCGGCGGGCGGTCGCGAGACGCTCATCGCCGGCAGCGGCCGGGTCGGTGACGAACAGGCCGCCGGTTTCCAGGAGTCCGGTCTGGCTCTGGTGCGCGCCGATGGCGTGTCGCAGGCCACGGCCGATCACGACGTCGAGGACGGCCGGGTGTGGTTGCTCACCAGCGGCTCCACCGGGCGTCCCAAGCAGGTCGCCCACACGCTCGACTCGCTGACGACCGTCGCCGGCCAGCAACCGGCCCGCACCTGGCTGTGCCCCTACGCGGTCGGTGCTTATGCCTGGTGGCAGGTGGTCACGCTCTCGCTCAACCTGCCCGGTCAGGACGTGCTGTTCATCGAACCGTCGCAGTTGGAGCAGTGGCCGCAGCTCGCACTCGACGCGGGTGTCACCGCCGCGTCCGGCACCCCGACTTTCTGGCGTCAGGCGCTGTGGCGGTCGGGTGAGGTGATGGCGAAGCTGCCGTTGGAGCAGGTGACCCTCGGCGGCGAGCCCGTCGACCAGGCGATCCTCGATCGACTGCGCGAGGTGTACCCGGACGCTCGCATCTCC
Source organism: Yimella lutea (assembly GCF_006715095.1). Lineage (NCBI taxonomy): Bacteria > Bacillati > Actinomycetota > Actinomycetes > Micrococcales > Dermacoccaceae > Yimella > Yimella lutea. The sequence continues at coordinate 3,105,114 of NZ_VFMO01000001.1, read as the reverse complement.
TGGATCTACGCCTCCTCCGAAGCCGGCGCGGCGATCGCCGTCCACGACGGAAAGGCCGGCTTCCCGCAGGCCTGGCTGGACCGTGAGGTCGAAGGCCGCCCGCGGTTGTCGGTGCAGGACGGCGAACTGGTGATCGCCTCCAGCAAGGCGGCCGAAGGCATGGATGCCGAGATCCGCACCGGCGACCACGTCGAGATCGAGGACGGGCGGGTAGTGATCACCGGTCGCATCGCCTCCGACGAGATCAACGTCGGCGGGTCCAAGGCCTCGGCCTCCAAGGTGCGTGGTGTCCTGCTCGACCACCCCGCCGTTGTCTGGGCCTCCGTGAAGGGGCGCAAGGCGCCCCTGGTAGGCATGGTCGTGGCAGCCGAGGTCGTGCTCGACCGCGACGCCGCGTCCGACCAGAAGCCCGTGACCGACGCCGACCTGCAGTCCTGGTGCGCAGAACGACTGCCCGACTACTCCGTGCCGCGGCGGATCCGCGTACGTGACGAGATCCCCTTGAAGGAGACGCTGAAGAGCGATGTCTGAGAACACCCCCATCCCCGCAGCCTCGTGCGTCCTGGTCTCCGGCGGTTCCCGCGGGCTCGGCCTCGAACTGGTCAAGGACGCCCTTGCCGGCGGAGCCAAGGTCGCGACCTTCGCCCGCACTGTCACTCCCGAGCTCGAGCAGCTCGTCGCCGACAACCCCGACCACGTGTTCGTCGGCCCGGTCGACATCACCGACGAGAAGGCGATCAAGACGTTCATCAAGGACGCCTCCGCCAAGCTCGGCCCCATCGACGCGCTCGTGAACAACGCTGCGATCGGCCAGGATTCGATGCATCTGCACACCTCGCCGGAGCGGATCGACCAGATCATCTCGACCAACCTCACGGCCACGCTCGTCCTGACCCGCGCCTTCCTGCGTCACGCGATGGCGAAGTCGGGACGTGGACGCATCATCAATGTCACCTCGATCTGCGCCCAGCGCGGATACGCCGGTCTCGTCGCCTACTCGGCAACCAAGGGGGGGCTCGATTCGGCGACGCGCGCGCTCGCCCGCGAGATGCACGGCCGGTTCCTGGTCAACTCGGTCGCTCCGGGGTTCTTCGCCTCGGAGATGTCGTCGGTGCTCGGCACCGAACAGTTGTCGACGATCACCCGTCGCACCCCGACCGGGCGTCTGGTCGAGCCGGAGAACATCTCACCCATCGTCCACTCGCTGCTGTTCGACGACACGAACATGAACGGTCAGGTCATCGTCGTCGACGGTGGCGGCTCGATCTGAGGCCGCGATGACCTCCGCCACCGGTTCCGCCGCACGCCAAGCTCTGCTGTCGCAGTACGCCGGCGCCGAACACCTGGTACTCGGTGCGCACGTCAACGGCGAGACCTACCCGGGTACGGCTCGCTCCTACCTCGCCGACGGTCGCGGGGTCGCCTGGCAGGTGCCCCAGCAGGACGGTCTGGCGTTCGCCATCGACGCCGAGATCGCCGACCAGCCGGTCTCCGCGATGCTCGGCCGTCGTGCCCGCTCGATGGACCCGGCCGTCGTCTGGCCGCTGTGGACCGGCTGCGAGGCCGCCGCGAAGGCGCTCGGGTTGCCGGTGCTTTCCTGGCTCAACTGGCCCGGTCTGAAGCTCCCCGCCGAGATCGCCGAGAAGGTGTCCCTTCAATGGGAGCAACTCGACGACATCCTGGTTTGCTACGGAGTCGCGTCGACGACGTGAGCCGCGAGGTCACGGGCGGGTCGAGTTCGCGGTTGCTGCCGGTGGTTTCGGTTCCTGCGGATTCTTTCGTCATCGGCAGGGCTCAACCAGCGGAGTCGGTCGAGCGCTCGGGGTGGGCGTTGTTACCGCTGGTTGAGCGCAGGACTGAGGAACGTAGTCCTACGCGCCGAAACCACGGCGAGTTGTGTTGGGGCTCAACCGATCCGGCGTCGGCGCAATGCTTCGCGGAGTCGCTTGGTCGGGGCGGTCATCAAGAAGTAAGCACGCTTCGCGCGAGGACCCGACTCTGTCGCCAGCGCATGTTCGAGGGCTCGCAGGTGACGACGGTCCTTCGCCAGGTCTGACTTGAGCGCTGCCAACTGGGCGTCCTTGCGGCGCACTTCCTCGATCAACTTCGTTGTCGCGTAGTCGGTTTCGGGTAGACGGCGAGCGAATGCCATGGTCTCGTAGGCCGACGCGGCACTCTGGATCTCGGCCTCGGGGTCGCTCGTGTCCGCCGCCAAGCGCATCAATTCGACGGCGATCTCGTTGCGCGTGCGCTCGGGACCGAACGGGTGAACGCCGGGACGGTCGACGAGCACGCCGGCCAGATCGACCATCGCCGTCGGCAGGTCGGCGTCCTCGACTGTGGGGTCGATCACCTCGAATCCGCTGCGCCCGGCAATCACATTGCGCAACAACGGGGCCGGGCGACCGTCGGCCCATCGCGCATACGCTCGCAGTCCGGCGCTGACTCGTTGCAGATCGCGCACCAGCAACTGGCGGACGCGGAACTCGACGGGCGTCCCGTCAGCGACCGGGAGTCCGGTCGCCACGACTCCACCCAGTCCTCGGTATGCGACGGCGTCCCCGCCGCCGAGAGTGCCGACCAACCAGCCGTTCGCGGCAAGCATCGGCGTGGCCAGGAGCGCGTCGAATCGCAGGTCGTCGCTGCACAGCGAACGCAGCAGCGTCCGGGCCTGTGCCCTGTCGATCACCACCGAGCCGACGACAGCCCGGTCGAACACCGCCGCCGATGCTTGTTCAGGCAGTTCCGCGAAGACCGGCGAGCGCAGGTCGTAACCGGTCCCGAAGGCGCTGAACTGATGGTTCTCCTGCGGTGCTCGTGCCTGTCGGTCGAGAGCCGCGGGGCTCGCCCCGTTGTCGAGGTACGCGACGTATGAGGACCCGAGTCGGCGTAACACATCGATGAATTCCAGTGCGCCGACGCCGTCCGACAGCGGCGGCAGGATGTCGTCCACGGAGTCCAGGGCGATGACCAGGTCGAAGCCGACTGGCGGTGTCCAGGCCTCGAAGGAGCCGCACACGACGTCGGCTCCTGAACCCGAGGCGGAGCGCGCATCCGACTCGCCGCGCACGAGTAGAGTCACCGAGAATCCCTGCCGCAAAAGATGATTCGCCAGTTTCGCGGCACGCGCTCCTACCAGGAGCGCAGAGCCGGGACCCTCGGGGAGGAGTTCCGAGACGTACCGGACCCGAAGATCGTCGGCGGGCACCGGATCGGACCAGCCGTCTATTTCGCCGCCGCAGTACTCGATCTCGCGCTCTGTGTGCTCGCCGGTCATGCGGTTCAGCCTATGGTCCCTCTGCGCATCCGCATCAGCGTGCGTGCGCCCACTCGACCTGCGGTGTGGCGACGTCGCGCAGCCGCAGCAGGTGCACGGCGTAGTTACCGTGCGGGTCGTACGGGTGCAACTCGTAGGTGCCGAACCTGGCCTCGATGGCGAGGCCGGCGGCGTACGCGTCCCGGGCGAACTCCTCTACCGAATACTCGCGGGAGTGCGGGGGCGTGGCGTCGGTGTGGAACCCGACGAGCAGGCGCCCGGACGGCGACAGCAGCGCGGCCATGCGTTCGAGCATGAGCACCTCGGTGTCCGGCTCGCCGAGGATCATCACGTTGCCGACGCACACGATGACATCGAAGGACGTCGGAAACGACTGTGCGGCAAGTGACTTCGCGTCCAGGTCATCGATCCGTGACTGCATCGTCGGTAACTGCGGGTAGGTGTCACCGGCCTGTCGCAGGAGTCCTTCGTCGAGGTCGACGCCGTACGCGTCGTGTCCACGAGCACGAAGCGCAGCAGCGACACGTCCCATGCCGCAACCGGCGTCCAGGATCGTGGCTCCGCGCGGCGCCATCACGTCAGCGAGACGCGCCTCGCCCTCGATATCGTCACCGGCTGCATGCAGATCGGCGAACTTCTGACCGTATCCGCGGTGGTCGGTCTGCTCCCAGCGGGTGGGCTGTCGTGGCATGGGCTCTAGCCTAGGCAGTCGTGCCGCCCGAAGGAGATTCAGTGCAGATGCAGGAGCGACCGAGCGTCGGTGTGGTCGTGTTGTCGATGGGCAACCGTCCCGTCGAACTCACCGAAGCCATCCGCACCGTCCAGATGCAGGAAGGTGTCGATCTCGACATCGTCGTCGTCGGAAACGGCTGGCGACCCGAAGGCCTGCCCACGGGTGTCCGCTCGGTGTACGAAGCGGAGAACACCGGTATCCCGGAGGGTCGCAACATCGGCGCGTCCGAGGCGATCGGTGAGTTCCTGTTCTTCTTCGACGACGACGCGACGATCCCGGAGCCTGACGTGCTCGCTCGACTGGCGGCCAAGATCCAGGAAGCGGACGACATCGCACTCTGCCAGCCCGGACTCACCGACCCCGAGACCGGTGAGGCGCCCCGGCGGTGGGTGCCGCGTCTGCGAGTGAAGCCGGGTGAGTTCCAAGGGGGCCAGGTGGCGACCTTCTCCGAAGGCGTCGTGATGATCCGGCGCTCCGCGTTCGTGCAGGTCGGTGGCTGGCCCGGCAGGTTCTTCTTCGGCCACGAGGGTATCGATCTCGCCTGGCGACTCATGGACGCCGGGTGGCGGCTCTGGTACGCCCCCGAGATTCCCGTCAATCACCCGTACACAGAGGCGGCTCGGCATGCCGTCTACTACCGCACCAACGCCCGTAACAGGGTCTGGGTGGCCAAGCGAAACCTGCCCGCACCTCTGGTGCCCGTCTACCTCGCCACCTGGACCGCGCTGACGCTCGCGCGGGTGCACGACAGGGAAGCACTCAAGGTGTGGTTCCGCGGATTCGGCGAGGGCGTGCGCACCGACGCCGGGGAGCGGTTGCCCATCTCGTGGCGCACCGTCCGTGCCCTGACAAAGGCCGGCCGGCCACCGATCATCTGATGAAGTACGTCATCACCGGGGTTCGCAGCAAGACCCACCTCGTCCACATCGCCGCCTACATTCGGCGCGAACTCGAGTCTGCCACAGGGGAACTCGACGTCGCCCACATCGGCGGTGGCCGTTTTCTCGCACGCTCGAGCGTGACGCCGGACGACGTGCGGCGCTTCCTGCCCGACCACCCCCGGCTGCGTTTGACCTTCCCCGAGGGCGCTGCCCGATGGCACCACGAGGCGGCCAACCTGACCTACATCGCAGTCGGCGCGCCCGGCATCAAGCCGTGGATCCGACTGCGCCGCGATGCCCCGTTGCGTCCCATCCACGTGGTCGTCACCGACGAGGGCATCGGCACCTACGGCGACTGGCGGACCCGCAGGGACGCGCTCGCTCGGCAGGGCGCGCACGAACCCTGGCGCACAGTGCGGCCCCTGGCCATTCGCGCCGCCGATCGCGGGCTCACCGGGGAGCGCTTCGCGATGTACGACAAGGCATCCGAGTGGGCGCTGGACGAGGCGATCGCGAGCGAGTTCCGACGTCTCGTTCCGGCTGCCGCGGTGCCCGGTGAGCCCAGCGACCGGGTGGTCTTCCTGTCTCAACCGTGGGTCGACCTGGGCATCCTGAGGCGGGACGCCCACCTCGCCCACGTCGCCGAGATCGCGGACGCCGTCGGCGCCCAAGGATTGCGGCTCGCCGTCCGACCGCACCCGGCGCAGGACAGTTCGATCTACGCGGGCTACGAGGTGCTCGATGAAGCGTTCACCGCCGAGGCCGACCCGTCGATCGTCCACGCCGCAGGTGTGGTCGGTGGGACGAGCACCGCGCTACTGAACCTGGCGGCGTTGTACCGCCTGCCGGCTGCGCGTCTGGTCGAGCCGGGACTGGAGCACCTCGAAGGAGAACTCGGCGCCGACCAGCGGGCGCTGTTGGACACCTACCTGCCGAAAGCCACCGAGGTCCGTCGGTGGGGCGGGTTACAGTCGTCGGTGTGAAGGGCAGGGTATCGACGGCCGACTCGGTCGCACGCTTCGGCAACAACCTGTCGTCCTCGCCTGCGGTGCAGCGTGTGGTCGACCGGGCTCGGCAAGCTGCGCGCGACACTGCAGCGCGTCTTCCGCAGGGCGAGGGAGCACCACCCGTGCGGGCTCTCGACCTGCAGCACATCCGGATGACCGATCTGCTCACCGACGGACGCGTGGCGCGCGACGCCCGGCGCCGGGCCCGCCGGCTCGGTCTGCCGCGCACCATCGACGACACCTCCGCCTGGGCCTCGCTCGGTGCGCTCGCCGCGCTGCTGCGGGTGGTGGACGACGGCTCGCGTCGCGCAGTGGTGCTCGATTCGGTGGGGGAGCGCTCGACCTTCAGCCGTTGGGCGACCAGCGCCGGCTTCGCACCGCTCGCGTTCGACGTCATGCGCGCCGACGTCGTGGGTGAACAGGTCGCCGAACGCAGCGTCGACATGGTCGTCCGGCTCCACCCGCACTCGGCATCGGCGGAGACGGTCGACGAACACCTCACCCGGGCGTCCTGGGCGGTCCGTCGGGGCGGCCTCATCTGCATCACGATGAAGCTCGGGCCGGCGCACGAGCACGGCGTCAGCGTGGCCGACATCCGGTCGTTGATCGCTCGCAGCGCTGACCGCGGCCTGAAGCTCGTCGGCCAACTCGACATCGACGACGGCCTGCGCGCTCGCGAGGCGTCCCGCCAGGAAACGGGATCGTTCGGGCTGGCGTTGCTGACGTTCCGCGTGTCGGTGCCGCACAGTTCCTCGTGACCGGCCGCCGGGACGAGCGTCTCGACACCGATTTCGCACCCGGTCGTCCGGTGCCGCTTCGGGCGATCATCGGCTCGCTGCGCCGTGGGGCGGGTGACCCGACCTGGCTGCAGACCGGTGAAGGGATCTGGCGCGCGTGCGTCACCCCCGAGGGCCCGGTCTCGATGCTCCTTCGGGTAGACCGGACGGGGGTCGGCGACCGGGTGGTCGCGCGCGCCCACGGGCCCGGATCATCGTGGATGCTCGCTCGGTTGCCGAGCCTGTTGGGGGCCGACGACCCGGCGCACGAGTTCGTTCCTCACCATGACGTGATTGCCGAAGCCTTTGCGCAGCAACGTGACTGGCGTCTCGGAAGGACGGGCCTGGTCATCGATGCACTGGTGCCGGCGATCATCGAGCAGCGGGTCACCGGGAAGCAGGCCTTCGGTGGGTACCGGATGTTGGTGCGCCGATTCGGGTCGCCCGCTCCGGGGCCCGCAGCCGATCTCGGGCTGCGGACACCACCGTCGGCGGACGGGTGGGCGAAGATCCCCTCCTGGGAGTGGCTGCGTGCGGGGGTCGACGCGCAGCGGGCCGACACGATCATGCGGGCGATGCGGGTCGCGCACGCCCTCGAGAAATGTGCCGATCTGCCGCGGGAAGAGGCGTGGAAGCGTTTGCGTTCGGTGCCGGGCATCGGGGTCTGGACGACGGCCGAGGTGGCGCAACGCGCGTTGGGCGACGCCGACGCCGTCAGCTTCGGCGACTACCACGTTGCCAAGGACATCGGGTACGCGCTCACCGGACGTCCGGTCGATGATCTCCAGCTCGCGGAGCTGTTGAAACCGTATGCGGGACACCGGTATCGGGTTCAGTACCTGGTCAATGCCGCGGGGTTGAATCGCCCGCGCCGCGGCCCGCGGTTGAGCCTGCCCACCCACCTTCCGAGTCGCATGTGACCAACCCGCTCCGACGTCAGCCTGCGACGTCAGCGCGGTTCGCGTCCGGCGCGGCGGATCGTGGCCCGTGCGAGCGATTCGATCGAGTCCACCAGCTCGCCCCGGCTCGACCAGCCCTGGGTCGCGTGGATCACCGACAGTTCGGTACACCCGAGCACCACCACGTCGCTGCGTTCGCGAAGGCGCTCGATGACGCCCTCGAGGCCGGCGACGTCGACCGGGCCGCCTGCCTTGACGCCGTCGTAGATCACCGACATCGTCAGCGACTGGTCGTTCTCGTCGGGGTACACACTGCGTGCGCCCAGAGAATCGAGCACCTTCTCGTAGACGCCGGCGGTCCGCGTGCCGTCGGTCACCAACAGGCCCACCCGCGAGCCATCGGCACCGGCCGATCGTGCTGCTGCGGTCAGAGCCGCTCGTGCGGTCGCGTCCACGATGGAGAGCACCTCCTGCGACGTGGCCGCCTGGATCTGAGGCAGGAAGTGGTAGGCGGTGTTGCAGGGCAGCACGATGAAATCGGTGCCGAGAGCGTCCAGGCGCGCCGCGTCCCGCGCCAGGACCGGTCCGGGGTCCGGTGCGTCGGCGGACAGAATGCGCGCGGTCCGGTCCGGCTGCGTCGAGTGCACCAGAACCACCAGGTCCAGATGGTCCTGATCCCGCGACGCCGGGGTGAGCTTGACGAGAACATCCTGGAACAGCGCAGTTGCTGCCGGGCCGTTGCCGCCGATCACGCCGACCACCGGACCGGGGTAGGCGTCGTCCTCGCGGACCGGTAGCAAGGTGGTCACACCAGCGCCTTCGGCTCCGGGTAGTACCGCCGGTACTTGCGCACGTAGTTGACCTGGTTCATCGCGATCCACTGCCAGCGCTTCGGGTGCTTCTCGGCACCGTAGAACCAGGGGTTTGTGACCTCGCCCGCCTTGATCAAGCCGTTCAGTTTCTGCTTGGTCGCAGGATCGGTCACGTAGCGCTTGAGCAGACGGATCGGCACCGCGCTGAACACGTGCTCGTCCATCGTTTCGACCACGGGTCGCCCTTCGAGCGACCGGCCCTTCACCCACTCGTTCACGTACCACTCGACGACGTTGTGACCGGCTGCGGTGATGTAGAAGCTGGTGCCGCCCAGGCGGGGGTTCAGTTCGAAGAACACGGTCTCGCCGGTGCGCGGGTCGTACTTCATGTCGAAGTTCGCCCAGCCGCGCCAGCCGACGTGTTCCAGCAGGCGGGTTGCCGCGGCCACCGCTTCGTGGTCGACCCCGGTCATGATCGCCGCCGGGAAACCACGGGTGTCGGGGGCGTGCTCCTCCAGCAGAACCCGACCGAAGCAGGCGAACTTCACCTCGCCCTGTTTGCTGACGTAGCAGGTGAGGACCCGCATGTTCTGGTCGTCGCCGGGGATGACGTCCTGCAGGATGAACTTGTCGGTGTAGCCGGAGCCTTGCAGCCGGGTCAGCAGGTCGTCCAGTTCCTGCCGCGAGGATGCGGAGTGCACCTTCTGCTTACCGGTGAAATCGACGCCGGCGTACGCCTCGGCGTTCGACGGCTTCGCGATGACCGGGAAGGTCAGCCCTTCCAGTTGCTGTGCAGCAGAGTCGGATCCGTGGTCACTGACGTCGTACACGACGGTCTGCGGGTGCGGAATGTCCAGTTCCCGGCACAGGTCGGCGAAGTTCTCCTTGCGCGTCAGCCGGTCGATCAGCTCGGGCTCGCTGTACGGAATCACGTAAAGATCCTCGAGCTGGTGCTTGACCCGGGCCAGGACGCTGACGACGTGGTCGGTGGTCGCCAGCAGCAGGCGCTTGTCCGACCCCACCTTCGGCGCGAGGTCGCGCAGCGTGCGCACCAGAAGCTCGGGATCCTCGAGCGAGGCGATCGGGCGGTGCTCGACCAGAGTGCTGTGTGCGATCGGTCCGGCGACCATGCGGGAGACGATCAGGGTGCGGTACCCGTACGCCATGTGGAACGAGCGCGCCAGGCTGTAACCCAGGCGGTCGCCGCCGAGTACTACGGGGACGAAGTCCTGTCCGGGGATGATGGCGTGGGGGCCGGGCGCGACGATGTCAGGCATGACACCCGAGCCTAATGGCGCGGCTGGGCGATCCCGACGCGGACGCTCCCCGGGTTCGGTGTGAGCTCGGCGACGAGGCGCTCGCCGGCCAAGGCCACCTCGAAGCGGGCTGCGATGCGTCCGAGCACATACGGATCGGCGCAGGTGACCGACCATTCCTCGTCGGCGCCGTCGAGGGCGGCGTCCTCCCCGGCGGGGTCGGGCAGGACGGCGGCCGACCAGGCTCGACGCACCCGGTCCGTCACGGTCTCGGGATGCACCGACTCGATGCCGACCTCGACCGACATCGCCGAACCCGCAGGCACGCCGAGGGCGTCACGGACGGCTTCGGCGCGGCCGAGCGCGAACCAGTCGGTCGGGCCCGAGCGCACCAGCGTCCGAGACCCGTCGGCGTCGGGATGCAGAAAGCGCCGGTCGAGGCCGCGGACGACCGCGACCGGCACCCGGTCGAGCTTGCCCTTGACGAGATCAGCCGCCGCTGCGACCTCGTCGGCGATGTTGCGCACGGTCACCGCGAGATCGTGCCCGTGGGTGTCGGCGAGACCGCGCAGGTCCTCGAGCGGGGTCAGGCCGTGCGTGCCGAGTGCGAAATCGGTGAGTCCGCTGCGCCACGCCCGGCCGGAGGTGTCGCTGAGCACGACGGCGAAGTCGGCGTGCCCCGCGACGTCGGCCAGGCGTCCGTGCAAGGACGCAGCTTCAGCGTCGGGCTCATGCGGCAACAACAGCCGTACGTCGTCATCGGCGTTCGAGGAGTCGATCCCGGCACCGGCCATCACCGGCCCGGCCTTGGCCTCGACGACCCGGGTGAACCCGGTGGAGGTCGTGCGCTCGGCCACGACCCGCTGCGACTCCTGCAGCACGAGGTCGGCACGCTCGACGTCGTTCGAGCCGAGGAGGCCGAGAGCCTTGGAGACCACCTTGCTGGTGACGACCACGACATCGCCGGGTTCGATACGCGTGGCTCGCGACTGGGCCACCGCTTCGTGGACGAGTGTGGCGAGATCGTCGCCGGCGCGGACCTCGGGCACCCCTGCCAGCGGCAGGATCGTGATCACGGGCGGTTCCGCAGACGCAGTCCGAGGTCGACCGCCGCTGCCGCCATCGCCTCGGCGGTGGGGAGGTCTTTCATCAACAGCGGGACAGCCTCGGTCGTCAGGCCTGCCGGTCCACCGAACGACTCGGCGTCGCCGCTGTCGATCAGCCAGCCGTCGAGGAAGTCGCGGTACAGCCCGGCCACACCACTGGGGGAGACCTCGACCCCGAGCGTCGCCAGGCAGGCGTCCGCGTGACCCCGCACCGGTCCGCCACCGACGATCGGGGAGACGCCGACGACGGGAGCAGCTGTGCCGCGCAACGCATCTCGGACGCCGGGCACCAGCAGGATGATGCCGATGGACACGACAGGGTTGCTCGGAGGAAGAATGACCAGATCAGCGGTCCGGATGGCCTCCAGGACCCCCGGAGCTGCCGCGGCACGATCGAGGCCCGCCACGACGAAGCGCTGCGCGGGCACCGCGGCCCGCAGTCGGATCCACCACTCCTGGAAGTGCACGGCCCGTTGCTCATCGCCGTCATCGAGCACGACGTGTGTCTCGACGAACGCGTCCGTCATCGGCAGCAGGCGCACGTGCTGGTCGGGAAGACCCCACCGCGTGGCCAGACGAGCAGTCACCTCGGACGGGGTGGATCCCTGGGCGAGCCACATGCTGCGGGCGACGTGGGTGCCGAGGTCCTTGTCGCCGAGTCCGAACCATTGCGGCTCGACACCGTATGCGGCCAGTTCACCCTGCAACGTGAAGCTTTCGTTCGCACGTCCCCAGCCCTGCCCCTCGTGGATGTCGCCGCCGAGGGTGTAGAGCAGGGTGTCGACGTCCGGGCTCACCCGCAGTCCGAAGAGCGTGATGTCGTCGCCGGTGTTCGCAACGATCGTGATCTCGTGCGGCCCGTCGTCCAGTCGGTCGAGATGGCTACGCAGTCCGCGCAGGAATCGGGCGCCGCCGACACCTCCGGCCAAGGCAGTGATCCGCATGCCGGGCAGTGTGTCAGTCCTGTTTCGTAGCATGAGGAGCGGGCCGCTGCCGGCTTTCTCACTTACTCCTTCGCACTTGACTTATGCGTAACGACACGCGTGTAATAACAGCGTTGTGATTTCGTCGACATCAGGAGGAGCAGTGCAGGAATTCTCATTGTTCGCCGTGCAGCCGCTCGATGTCGATGACGACGGAGCGCTCGCCTGGCAGGAGAACGCGCTGTGCGCGCAGACCGACCCCGAGGCGTTCTTCCCGGAGAAGGGCGGCTCCACTCGTGAGGCCAAGAAGGTCTGCATCGGGTGTGAGGTCAAGGCCGAGTGCCTGGAGTACGCCCTCGCCAACGACGAACGCTTCGGGATTTGGGGCGGCTTGTCCGAGCGCGAGCGCCGCAAGCTCAAGAAGCGGGCGGTCTAGCCGCCTGCGCCCGTGGTGACCCAGATGCTCACCTCCGACGCAGACGGGTCGCTGCTGGTCACCGATGACGACCGCCCGAGGCTGAACGTCACGACTATGCTCGTCGTCCGTGAGGGCGGCGAGCGATTACATGCCACCCTCCGGGCGCTGCTCGACCAACGTCGCAGGCCCGACCGGCTGGTGATCATCGACACCACCCCGGAACGGTCCACCCACCGGATCCCCGACGAACACCCGCAGATCCGTGCCGGCTTCCCGGATGTCTCTGTCGTCACCGTCCCGCCCGGCTCGAGCTTCGCCGACACCGTCGACATCGCCGTCGAGGCACTGCCCGATCCCGGCGAGGACGCGGTCGTCACCAAGCGCAGCCGCACGAGGGCCGACAAGCGTCCCATCCGTCCACGGGACCGGCATGAATGGCTCTGGTTGTTGCACGAGGACAACCAGCCGGACGCGAACGCGCTCGCCGCGCTCACCGAGGCCGTCGGCCGCACCACCCGCATCGGCATCGCCGGTTGCAAGGTGCGCGAGCTCGACCGACCCCGCCGCCTGGTCGACGTCGGACTCGACGTCACGCGTACCGGCCGCCACATCGGTGAGCAGGTGCAGGGCGAATTCGACCAGGGACAGCACGATCTGCGCACCGACGTCCTGGCGGTCAGCAGCAGCGGCCTGATGATCCGTCGGGACGTCTATGCGACCCTCGGCGGGTTCGACCCGGCCTTCGACGGCGACGGCGACGGACTGGACCTGTGCTGGCGGGCTCACCTGACCGGCCACCAGGTGGTCGTGGTCACCGACGCGATCGTGCACCAGGACGTCGATCCCACTCCCAGCGACGGAACGGGCAAGCGGCGTCCTGACCCCGACCTTCCCGCCTCGCAGAGCCCGCGGACGCTGCGCCGTCACCGGCAGGTCGCGCTCGCTCGCGCCTCGCTGTTGGGCTGGCCGTTGATGAGCCTGTGGATCCTGCTGTCCGGTCTCGTGCTCGGCGTCGGGATGCTGCTGGTGAAGCACCCGCGCCGCGCCTTGGCGGAATTCGCCCAGGCCACAGCGCCGTTCGGCCTCGGTCGCATCGTCGGCGCCCGGGCTCGGTTCTTCGGACGGGCCACCGCCCGTCGGCGTTACCTGCGTCCGTTGTTCGTGGGTGCGGGCGCCGCCTGGATGAGCGCCCGTGACTCGCTGCGCGCCGCCGTCACGCTCGACGACGTCCCACCCGAGCACGCTCTGGTCGACGAGGGAGCCGGCGAAACGGGGCCGGTCGACGAGCACGCACAAGCCCTCGCCGTGCCGCGGCGTCCACTCGCGCAGATGTGGCGCAGCCGCGGCCTGTGGACCGTCCTCGCCGCGCTGATCGCCGCCGGTGTGCAGTGGCGTGGATTACTCGGCAGCCACTCCTTCCAAGGGCGCTCCGGCGCGATCAGCGGCGGCGAACTGCGCGCGTTCGGCACCGACTCCGGCGGCATCTGGCGGCTGTATCGCGACGGCTGGACGGGCGCCGGCCTCGGCGAGCCGAATCAGCACGCCGAATACCTTCCTGTGCTGTGGCCGCTCGCCTGGCTGGTCGAACACGTTCCCGGTCTGGCGTCGGCAACCAGCGGTCACACGGCGGTCGTCTGGCTGCTGGCGCTGACCATGCCGTTGTCGGCACTCACCGCCTATCGCGCCGGACGCGTGCTGACTCCTCACGGCTGGCCCCGCGCCGTGGTCGCCGCGCTGTGGGCCAGTTCCGCGCTCGCCACCACCGCGTCTGCGCAAGGACGCCTGGGTCCCGCCATCGGTCACGTGCTCGCGCCGCTGGTCTTCGCCGGCGTGGTGGCCATCGCCCGCCCCAGAGGTTCGGCCACGATGACCTTCGCGACCGTCGCCGTCGCCGGGATCATGGGGGCGTTCAGTCCGATCCTCTTGGCGTTCAGCACGATTGCTGCGCTGCTGGTCGCCCTGTTCGGAGCCCGATGGGCGCGCCTACGCGGGCTGATCCTGGCGACAGTGCCGTGGGCGCTGTTGGGCGCCTACACCCGCCACCTGCTCTCCGACCCACGCCAGATCTTCGCCGGACCGGGCAACCTGATCACCGGCGCGCCGACGCAGGCGGAACCATGGCAACTCGCGCTGTTGCACCCCGGTGGTCCGGGCTCCTATCCGGTGCTGCTGGGCCTGCCTCTGCTCGTCCTGGCCGTGCTCGGCCTGTGCAGTCCCGGGCGTCACCGCTTCATGCTCGCCGCGTCCGCCCTCGCGCTGACCGCGCTCACGGGTGCCCTGCTGTCCCCGTCGCTGGTGGTGATGTCCACGCCGGACGGACCGCGAACTGCCTGGGCCGGAGTGCCGCTGCAGGTCTTCGCTCTGTGTTGTGCGGGGATCGCCCTCGCCGGACTGGCGTCGCCGTACCCCCGGAGCAAGACCGCGCGGGCGGTGCTGCACCCGGCGATGGGCGTGCTCGCCGGCCTGCTCGCTGCTGTCGTCGTCGGTTTCGCGGCTTGGGCCGGACAGGTGACAGCTCTGCGGCCGGTGGATCGGCCGCTGCCCGAACTCGTCCAGAAACAATTCACCGGACCCCGTTCGATACGTTCCCTCGTCCTCACCGTCGGCCGCGACGGCACCGTGGCCTACCGCGTGCAGGGCCGCGAGGTCGGACGTCCGGTGTCCGACCTGACGCTGCCCGCTCCGAGCGGCGCGGCTGATGCGGGACGGGCGGTCGATGCCCTGGTGCGCGGGCAGGGCGAAGCAGCTGCCGCCGGCCTGCACCGGCTCGCTGTGGGTTACGTGGTGTTGACCGGTCCAGGTGCAGCCGGTTCCGATGTCTCCTCCTCGCTGCAGAGCGGCGGTTCACTCCTACGGATGCACAGCGTGCGCGACGCCAAGGTCTGGCGGGTTGCTCCGATGACCACCCCCGCAGGCGATCGTTCGGTGGCCAGCAGTCGACTCGTCCTGCTGACCGCAGGCACCCCGACTCAAGAACTGCGCACCGACGATTGGCACGCCGCCACTTCGTTGCGCCTTCCGGCGGCGAAGGTCGCGCGAACGATCGTGGTCGCCGAGCCGGGTGGTTGGTCGAGCCGGGCCGAAGTCACGTATGACGGGGAGCCGCTGCGTGCCGAGGTGGTCGGGCCGACCGTCCAGTACGAACTGCCGACCGCTGCGGGTCAGCTGGAGATTGCGCCCCGTCCGGCGTTCGAGCGCACCAGGTGGGCGCAGGCGGGCTTGTGGCTGCTGGTCGTGTTCATCGCCCTGCCGTTCGGCAACCGCGCGTCCCGCAGGAGGGCGTGGTGAGGGGTCTGTCCGTCGTTCGGGCCGTCGTGGTCGCGGCCGCCGCCGGGGGAGTGGTGTTCGGGTCGGCCGAGGTCGACGTCGATGCCGACTGGTCACGCGCGAGCGACACCCGTGCCGCTCAGAACGCCAGTGCCGCTCTCAGCACCACGCTGGTGTGCCCCGGCCCCGATCGCCCGGGCACGCCCGGATACGAGGACGCGAAGCAGACCGTGGACCTCGCCACCGGCGGCGCTCCGGCAAGCGTGTTGAAGCCCCACGGTGAGGGCGCGGTCCGCGCCGCCCGCCTGCCCTCCGGTGCCGGCGCAGCGCCGCCCACCCGCACGGCGCCGGTTCAGGTTGCGCGCGACCGTGTCAGCGGTGCCGGCGGCATCCACCTCGATGGATCGGGCAGCGCCGCGACCGGTCTTGCTGCCCTTCAGTCCTGGGACGACGAGGAGCAGAGCGTCGGCGGCTTTGCGATGGCACCCTGTGGCGTCCTGACCAAGGACACCTGGTTTCCTCTGGGCGGCAACCAATCCGGACGTGTCGGACGTGTCGTGATCAGCAACCCTTCGTCTGCGCCGGTGACGGTCGACGCCGAAGTCCTCGGCCGGGGTGGCGTCGACGCCGGCCAGGGTGCCAAGGGCTTGGTCGTTGCGCCCGGCGACCGGGCGGTCGTCGGCGTGGGTGACTTCGGCGACGAACTCAGCAACGCCTTCGTCCATGTGGTCGCGCGCGGTGGCGCCGTCGCCGTGTCCGGCGTCGACGCCTGGATGACCGGTGAGACACGCTCGGGACAAGCCGGTTCCGCGCCCGCAGCCGCCGGAACGGATCTGGTTCTCCCGCAGGTCCCGGTTGTCGCGGGTACGCCGACCGTGCGGGTGGCGGTGCCGGGAGCCCTCGGCACCTCGGTGCGGGTACGGGCCATCGACAGCGCCGGCCTGGTCGTCGCAGACGAAGTCACCGATGTCGATGCCAAGTCGACCGTGGCGGTGCCCCTCACGGATGTCCCGAAGGGCAGCTATGCCGTTCGTGTGACCTCCGAGCAGCCGGTGGCCGCAGCGGTACTGGCGATGGCGAACACCTCCGGCACCTCCGACATCGGGTGGGCGACTCCCGTTCGAAGCAGTGGCGCGTTGATCGGGTCGCCGCTGCCGAAACTGCCGGAGGGTGCCGGCGCGACGCTCGGGTTGTTCTCCGCAGACCGTCCGGCGACGGTCGACGTCGTCACCGACGACGGCGCTCCCCGGCGGGTGCACCTGGAGAAGGACCGCCCACTGCGGCTCGACGTGAGTGAACGCGACTCTGTGTGGGTGCGTGTCCTCGCCGGGTCGGTGCGCGGATCGGTGGTGGTCTCCGGACAGATCGAGGACCGGCCCGTGCTCGAGGTCAGTCCGCTCGAACCGGTGGCGGTCGAGGCCACCGTCCGGGAGTCGACCGCCGAACGCGACTGAGCCGCGGTGCGATTCGGCCCGTGTGCGGTTCTACTAGTGCGTGGTCAACCAGGCGGCGTAGGTGCAACCGCCGCGCCGGGCGTCCGGCCCGGGAAGGTTCGAACCGTTCGCGAACGCCTTCAGCACACCACCGACCCGAGGCACGGCAAGGCTGCGACGTAGCTTCACCCCACGCACGTGCGCGGTG
This sequence comes from Yimella lutea, assembly GCF_006715095.1. Lineage (NCBI taxonomy): Bacteria > Bacillati > Actinomycetota > Actinomycetes > Micrococcales > Dermacoccaceae > Yimella > Yimella lutea. The sequence continues at coordinate 3,088,118 of NZ_VFMO01000001.1, read as the reverse complement.
AGGACGGCGATCTCGCGGGCACTGAGCACCTCCGGGCCGGCCAGTTCGAGCGGGCCGGTGGCATGGTCCTGCGCGAGCGCCACGTCGACGAGCGTCTTGGCGACCCACTCGGGATCGACCGGGGCCAGGCGAAGTCCCTTGGGCGCCAAAGCTATTCCGGCCGCGTACGGTCCGAGATACTGCGCCGCCAGGGCGTGGAACTGCGTCGCTCGGACGATCGTGTGCGGCATCCCGGACTCGACGACCACCGTCTCCGCCTGCGCCTTCGCGCGGTAGTAGGGCAGCGGGTTGTCCCAACAGCCGACGATCGACACGTGCACCAGCCGAGGTGCCGGTTCGGCGTCGAGCGCGGCCAGGGCAAGCCGTCGGGTGCCGTCGACGTCGACGTCCTGTGCGTGACGTCCGTCGGTTGCGCAGTGGATGACTGCCTGCACTGCGTCGAGCGCCTCGGACAAACCCGAGCCGTCGCGAAGATCGCCGGTCACGTAGCTGACGCCGGCCTCGGCTCCACCATCCGACGAACCGCGGGTGAGGACGCGAGCCGGCACCTGGGAGTGGACCAATTCGGCGACGACTGCGCGTCCGAGGGTGCCGGTGCCACCGGTCACCAGAACGGGGCGTCGGCCGACGGTGGGCAGTCCGGGAAGAATCGTGGGTGGTGCTGCGGCGTCCGACATCAGCGGTCCTTCAGTTCGTCCGGGTCGAGGCCCAGCAGGCCGGCTATCTGTTCGCAGATGACCAGATCGACCAGTTCGACGAGATCGGCCTCGCAGGAGGACCTCGTCTCGATCGGCCGGCGGTACACGACGACGCGGGCCGGCAGCGAGCCCTCGGCGGGAAACGCACGGGCCAGGGCGATCTGATCCTCCCACGGAGCGGGATCGCTGGGCGGGACGTCCTCGACCGCCAGCTCGATCGGCGACTTCTTGATCTCCGCCTTGGTGCACACCTGTTCGAAGGCGTCGAGCACGACCTCGTCGAAGCGTCGGCTGCGCGATCGCATCGCCGGCACACGGGGCCAGGCGACCGGGCCGCGCATGCCACGTCCGCGGCGGCCCGCGCGGCGGTTGGAAGTCATGTGTCGCAGCCTAATTGCTGCGCACCGCGACATCAGGACGTCGGCGTTCGGCGCGGCACACACAGCATGTCCGTCGACGGGCCTAGAGTCGTCGCCGTGATGAAGACGGGTGCGCCGCGATGCTGAAGCGACAGTGCTGCCGGGCCGGTTGCGGCCAGGGCGCCGTGGCCACCCTCACGTATGTGCACCGCGACCAGACGGTGGTTCTCGGACCGCTCGCAACCTACGCGGAGCCGCACGCGTACGACCTGTGCGCGAACCACGCGTCCCGCCTGACTGCGCCCCGTGGCTGGGACGTCGTGCGCCTGCCGATCGACTACAGCGAACCCGCGCCCAGCCAGGACGACCTGCTCGCGCTCGCCGATGCCGTGCGTGCCGCGGGCACCCCGCAGCCCGCACCCGTCGAGGTGCAGCAGCCCGACGAGGCACCGCGACTGCGGGTCGTCCGCTCCCGCTGACCTGCCCGCCGCTAGCGTGGAGCAGTGACTTCCGCGCGCATCCTGTCGACGAACGTCGCCTCGCCCCCGCTTGCCCGTAAGGGTCGACGGTCCACGGGGATCGTGAAGCTGCCACACGAATCGATCGAGGTGTTCGCGCCCGGCCCTGACTACGGGGACGGCTCCGGTGTCGTGGGCGATCTCGTCGGCAATCGCAAGCATCACGGTGGAGCGCAGAAGGCCGTGTATGCCTACGCGCGTGAGGAACTTGACCACTGGGGCCGTGAACTGGGCAAGGAGTTCCCGGATGGATGGTTCGGGGAGAACCTCACCACGACCGGTATCGACCTGGAGCGGGTGCTGATCAACCAGCGACTGCGGATCGGCTCCGCACTGTTGGAGGTGTCGATTCCGCGCAGCCCGTGCCGTACCTTCGCCGACCACCTCGGAGTGCGCGGTTGGGTGAAGCGATTCACGACGCACGGACGCTGCGGGGTCTACCTGCGTGTGGTCGAGCCGGGCACCGTTCGTCCAGGTGACCCCATCGAACTGATCGGTCGACCCGACCACGAGGTCGACATGAAGATCGCCTTCGCCGCCGCGATGGGCGACGACGACGCCTGCGAACTCGTGGTGCGAGCCGGGTGCCTGCCGCCGATGTACCACCAGCGACACGTCGAGCGACTGGCCGCGCGCCCCGTCTCCAGTGACCACTAGGCTTCGCCGGGTGAGTCGAGTGGATCTGTCCGAATTCATCAAGGCGTACGACGTTCGCGGCCTCGTGCCCGAACAGCTCAGCGAGTCGGTGGCGCGAGCGCTCGGCTCGGCGTTCGCGCAAGTTGTCGTGTTGCCGGCCGAGGAGACCGCGGTCGTGATCGGACACGACATGCGTCCGAGTTCACCGGGTCTGTCGCGCGCGTTCGCCGAAGGTGTGGTTGCGCACGGTGTCGACGTGACGCTCATCGGACTGTGTTCGACCGACGGTCTGTACTACGCCTCCGGCGCTCTCGACGTGCCGGGCGCGATGTTCACTGCGAGCCACAACCCGGCCGAGTACAACGGCATCAAACTGTGCCGTGCAGGTGCCCGTCCGGTCGGACAGGACAGCGGCCTCGCCGAGATCCGCGACCTGGCGCAGTGGACGCTGGACCGGGGTGATCTACACCAGCTGTCGGGTGCCGCGCGCACCGGCACGATCACCGAACGCGACCTGCTGGACGACTACGCGCAGTTCCTGCGCCACCTGGTGGACTTGCGGGACGGCCGGCCGCTGAAGGTGGTCATCGACACCGGCAACGGCATGGGCGGCCACACCGTCCCGGCGGTCCTCGGTGATGGTGAGCTGCCACTGGAGATCGTGCCGTTGTACTTCGAACTCGATGGCACATTCCCCAACCACGAGGCCAACCCGTTGGAGCCGGAGAACCTGCGTGACCTGCAGGCAGCGGTCCGCGAACACGAAGCCGACATCGGCCTGGCCTTCGACGGGGACGCCGACCGTTGTTTCGTCGTCGACGAGAACGGAGACCCGGTCAGCCCGTCCGCGGTGACGGCGCTGGTGGCGACACGGGAGATCGCCAAAGCCGTTGCGGACGGGTCGGATCCGTCCGATGTTGCGATCGTCTACAACGTGATCTCGTCGCGCGCGGTGCCGGAGATCGTAGAGGCCACCGGTGCCCGCACCGTGCGCACCCGCGTCGGCCATTCCTTCATCAAGGCGCAGATGGCCGAGCACGATGCAGTGTTCGGTGGCGAGCACTCGGCGCACTACTACTTCCGTGACTTCTGGTTCGCCGACACCGGCATGCTGGCCGCCATGCACGTGCTGGCCGCGCTCGGTGAGCAGGACGAGCCGTTGTCGCAGCTGATCGCGCAGTTCGCCAAGTACCCGGCGTCGGGGGAGATCAACTCCAAGGTGACCGACCAGGCCGCTGCGACCGCTCGCGTCCGCGAGTGGGCTGCCGAGCAGGGTGAGGTCACCGAGGACGAGCTCGACGGACTCACCATCACCCATGAAGGCGCGCCGATGTGGTGGCTGAATGTCCGCTCGAGCAACACCGAACCGTTGCTTCGCCTGAACGTCGAGGCCGCCGACGATGAAACAATGACACGAGTGCGTGACGCTGCGCTGGCAGCGATCCGTTCCTGACCCCGAGGAGAAGCTGATGACTGCACAGATCGACGGCTGGCTGCGCGAGATCCTGCGCTGCCCTGTCTGCACCGGTGAGTTGATCGACGGCACCGCACCCGACGGCGCTGCGGAACTGCAGTGCGCCGGCGACTGCGAGCAGCCGGGGCAGCGCCGCGGTTACCCGATCGAGAACGGCATCCCGGTGATGCTCGCCGACGAGGCACGAGTCTTCACCGTCTGAGTCTTCGTCCGGCCGGCCGAAGGACACCGCGCACCGAGGAGGGTTCATGCCCGAGCTGCAGGAATCGTGGGTCGATGACCCGGACGAACTGGCGTTGCGTGATTCGCGCGACACACTCCGGGCACTCGCCTCGGCCGGCGCACAGGTGCGCGAGAGCATCACTCTGTCGCAGGAAGCCGGCATCGAGCGCATCGGTGATGGCACCCGTCCGCGCTCGGTGCTGGTGGCCGCTGTCGGTGGCACGAAGGTCGTCGGCGATGTGCTGCGGGTGCTGGCCGAAGCCGGTTCGCCGGTGCCTGTCGCGAGCCGCAGCAACGTTCCTCTCCCCGGATGGGTCGGACCGCTCGACATGGTGATCGCGGTGTCGTTGTCCGGACGTGCTCCGGGTCCGCTCGGGCTCGCCATCGAAGCTGCTCGGCGCGGTGCGTCACTGTTGACCGTGGGTGCGGAGGATTCACCGCTGGCAGACGTCACCCGTCAGGCCAGGGGAGTTCACGTCGGAGTCGGACGTGGGAGGTCTTCCAGCCGGACCGCGCTCTGGTCGTTGCTCACCCCAGTACTGCTGGGTGCCCATCAGCTCGGGATCGCCGATGCGTCAACTGACGCGCTGACCGAGGCGTCGACGGCGCTCGATCAGAAGGCGGAGGAGTGCCGTCCGTCGTCCGAGTCGTTCGTGAATCCGGCGAAATTGGCCGCCGCGACGCTTGCTCCGACGGTGCCGATGATCCTGGGTGACGGCGCGTTGACCGGCGTGGCTGCGGTTCGGGCGGCCGGCATGCTGGCCCGGACGGCTCGCGTGCCTGCGTCGTACGGCTCACTTCCCGATGCCGCGTCCGAAGTCGTGGCGTGCTTCGACGGACCGTTCACCGCCGGCGGTGGGAACGGCACTTCGGCCGGCCGCGAGGCCGACATCTTCGCCGACCCGTTCCTGGACGGGCCGGCCCAACCCCGGCTGGGCCTGTTGATGCTTCGGGACGTCGCGAGCGAGAACCCGGATTCACTGCGTCAGGTCGCGCTCGCCGACGCGGTCAAGGCAGAAGCTGATGCGGCCGGATGCAAGATCGTCGAACTCGTTGCGGCGCAAGGACATCCGATTGCGCGCCTCGCCGGGCACCTGGCGATGGTCGACTACATCGCGACCTACCTTGCCATCGGCACCGGTATCGACCCGTCGATCTCGCCGCACGTCGCCGACCTGCGCGACCGCACCCGCGGCTTCTGAGCGACGAAGGATCGTCCCCACTTTCGCTGGTTGAGCCCTGCGCCCGAGGTACGAGGGCGCAGTCGTCTGCGCTGCTCAAGCAGCGGAACGCGTCCGGCGCCGCCGGTCGACCAGCACCACGGTGCCGACCATCATCGCGACGAGCGCGAACACCACGAACGTGAACTGCGCCGGCGTGAAGACGTACTTGTCGTTGTAGGCCACGGGGATGTGCTCGGCGTCCGTCGCCGCGCGACCGAAGGTGAAGTCGCTGACGATCTGCTTGTGCGGAGCATCGAAGCCCTGTTCGAGCACAGTCAGGTAGGGCGCCTTCGCCACTGCATCCCGGATGGGTGCCGTCACGGTGCCACGGCGCTTGCGCATGTCAGCAGCGAACCTCGTCTCCACCGAGGTGGAGCGAGCGGAAGAGTCGGTGCGCTGCACACGGCGGTCACTCAGCACATACGTCGTCACGACCGGGTCGATCGTCGCTGCCTGCGACAGCAGCATCGGGTAGACGAACTGCTTGTCGGCGTAACTCATCGTCACCGGCGGAATGCCTCCGTCGAGTTTCCTGCCGGCCGAGGTCAACTGCATCGCCACGAACGCCCAACCCTTCGCGACGTACTGGTCGAGGATGTGCTGAACAGCCGGACGCACCGTGTAGCCGCGAGTGCTCAACCATTGCCTCAGCGATGCCGGGTCGCCGGCCTTGAGCGTCGTTGCACGCAACGGACCGAGATCGATGCTGGACAGCTCCTGGACGCCGCTGCCTGCGGGAGCACCGTCTCGAGTCGCTGCACCGGACACCCCTGTGTCGCCGTCACTGCCGATGAGGTGCCAACGGTCCTTGCGGATGGGGCGGGTGGCTCGATCGAGGGCGAGGAAAGTGTCGTTGTCCGCGAGTGAGACCGTCGCCGGTGCCGGCGTGGGCACCACCAGACCGGCATCGCCGACCTCGGAGCGCACCAGCAGACTCATCGTCACGTCCGTGCGGCCACCCGAATGCACCACCAATGCCTTCTCGGTCGGCACGGTCAGGCTCGATCCCTCGCGCACGAACATCCCGCCGCACGCGCAAGCGTCCGCCGTCGGGAGTGCGAAGAGGCCGGTCACCGTCGTGAGCACGGCAGCCAGCACCAGGCGAAGCACCTGCCTCGTGGTGAATCTCATCTCAGCCCCCGTAGTCTCGCTCTCGTGACCCACGATGTGACCCACGACTCATCCGGAATGTCGTACGGCGATTACCTCGACCTCGACACCCTTCTGGACGCCCAGCACACCCGCGCCGTTCCGCCGCAGCACGATGAGCTGCTGTTCATCATTCAGCATCAGACCAGCGAACTCTGGTTCAAACTCGTCATCCACGAACTGCGCTCGGCACGCGAACTGATCGCCGCCGACCAGTTGGCGCCGGCATTGAAACGACTGGCCAGGGTCAAGCACATCCAGGCGACGCTGAGCCAGCAGTGGACCGTCCTGGCGACGCTCACGCCGAGCGAATACGCCCAGTTCAGAAGGTTTCTTGCGACCTCGAGCGGTTTCCAGTCGCTGCAGTACCGCATCGTCGAGTTCATGCTCGGCAACAAGAACCCCGACATGGTCAAGGTCTTCGAAGGGCGCACGAACGCCATCGCCGAACTCGAGCGCGAACTGCACGAACCCAGCCTCTACGACGTCTTCCTGCAACTACTCGCTCGCCGCGGGTTGCCGGTGCCGCCCGAACTGCTCGACCGCGACTGGTCGCGGCCCTATCCGGCCTCGGAGGAACTCGTCGACGTGATCGCGAGCATCTACCGCAAGCTCGACGAGTACTGGGACATCTACGAAACCTGCGAGGAACTCGTCGACCTGGAGGACAACTTCCAGCTGTGGCGATTCCGCCACCTGAAGACCGTCGAACGGATCATCGGCATGGGACGCGGCACCGGAGGCAGCGCAGGCGTCCCCTTCCTGCGCCGCGCCCTCGAGCAGACCTTCTTCCCCGAGCTCTACGCCGTGCGTGGGCGCATCGCCGAAGGGACGATCGGTTCGTGATCGACGAACTCGTGCGCCGGGCGATGGACCTCGACCTCGACGACCCGTTACAGCACTTCCTGGACGATTTCGTCCCGGCGAAGCAGGGTCGCCTGGCCGCCTACCTCGACGGCAACTCGCTGGGCCGCCCGACGAAGGCCGCCCAGTCGGCACTGGCCGAACTGGTGACCGATGCCTGGGGGAGCGAGTTGATCCGCGGCTGGACCGACGGCGACGACCCCTGGATGCAGTGGCCCGAGCAGACCGGCGACCTCATCGCCGATGCCTGTCTCGGAGCCGCTGACGGACAGACCGTCGTGGCCGACTCGACCACCGTCATGCTCTACAAGCTTGCGCGAGCTGCCGTCGACGCGGCCCCGGACGGACGCGACGAGATCGTCCTCGACACCGACAACTTCCCGACCGATCGCTATGTGCTGGAGGGGATTTCACGCGAACGTGGCTTCAACCTTCGGTGGATCGATGCCGACCCCGACACCGGCGTCACGCCCGATCAGATCGCCGCAGTGGTGGGGGAGCGCACCGCGCTCGTCGTGCTCAGTCACGTCGCCTACCGCTCCGCATGGCTGGCCGACATGCCGGCGATCACGAAGATCGTCCACGACGCCGGCGCCCTGGTGCTGTGGGATCTGTGCCACTCGGTCGGGGTCGTTCCCATGCAACTGGACGAGTGGGGTGTCGACCTCGCGGTTGGCTGCACCTACAAGTACCTCAACGGTGGCCCCGGCGCGCCGGCCTTCGGTTACGTCGCGCGGCGCCACCAGGGCAACCTGCGTCAGCCGATCCATGGCTGGATGGGACGAGCCGAACCGTTCGAGATGGCGCCCGGTTACGTGCCCGCCGGTGGTATCCGGTCGCTGGTGAGCGGCACTCCGCCGATCGTCGGCATGGTGCCGGTGCGAGCCGGTGTGCAGATGGTGCAGCGTGCGAAGGTCGAGGCGATCCGAGAGAAGTCCGTCGCGTTGACCGAGTTCGCGATAGAGGTGCACGATGCGTGGCTCGCCCCGCTGGGTGTGCGACTGGCGTCGCCTCGCGATGCTAAGCGGCGAGGGGGGCACATCACGTTGTGCCGCAACGACTTCCGGGAGGTCTATCGGCAGCTGTGGGACGACGGTGTGATCCCCGACTTCCGTGCTCCCGACGGCATTCGGATCGGCCTGGCGCCACTGACGACCCGGTTCACCGATGTCACCACGAGCATGGAGCTCATTCGCGGTTCACTGGGCTGAGAGTCGACCGTCTCGGCCGATTCGGAGTCTGCACTTAGTGCAGACTAACCTTACGCCGTGCTGCTGGAACCGGCGTTCGCCTCGCCGCGCCTTGCTGCGTTCGCGAGCTCGACGCGGACGCAGCTCGACGCCTGCGCGATCACGGCCAACGGACGCGACATCAGCCGCGCGGAATTGACCGAACTTGTGCACACGCGGGCGGCGCTGTTGCCCGACCGCCTCGACGGCCGCTGTCTGGTCCACATCCCGTTCGAGCGCACGCTCGAGGCGGTCGTGTCCTATCTCGCCGTGCTGGAAGCCGGTCACGTCGCCCTGGTTCTTTCACCGGCTCCCAACGACGAGGTGCTGCAGGCCTACTCACCCGACTTTCGGCACCGCGACGACGCCTTCGAGCGGGTGTCCTACGACGGGCGACCCACCCATCTGCTGCACGACGATCTCGCCGTGCTGACCAGCACGTCGGGCAGCACCGGATCGCCGAAACTGGTGCGTCTGTCGCACGACAACCTGCGCGCGAACGCTGCCGGTATCGCCGAAGCGCTCGGTCTCACGCCGCAGGATCGGGGCATCACCGCCCTGCCGCTGTTTTATTGCTACGGGCTGTCGGTGCTGCACTCACACCTGATGGCGGGCGCGTCCATCGTGCTGCACGACGGATCGTCGATCGACGACGAGTTCTGGGACCTCGTTCGCCGCGAGCGCGTCAGCAACGTCCCGCTGGTGCCGCACTCGGCCCAGTGGATGCTCGAGCACGACGTGCTCGACGCAGCCTTCCCCGACCTGCGGATGCTCACCCAGGCCGGCGGACGATTGGCGCCCGAGTCGGTGACCCGGCTCGCCGGCTCAGGATCCCGCCAGGGCATCGATCTGCGCGTGATGTACGGACAGACCGAGGCCACAGCCCGGATCGCCATCGCACCCGCCGGGGCCGCATCGACGCACCCCGACACCGTCGGAGTCGCCATCCGAGGCACCCAGGTGCGGCTGGATCACACTGTGCCGGAGGCGAATTCGGACGGCGTCGGCGAACTCGTCGTCACCGGAGACAGTGTGATGCTCGGCTACGCCGAACATGCGGACGATCTCGCACTCGGGCGCATGCAGCACGAACTGCGCACCGGCGATCTCGCACGCATCGACGACGACGGCGTCATCCGGATCGTCGGCCGACGCAGTGGTTTCGTGAAGCTGATGGGTCTGCGGGTCGATCTCGGACGGGTCGAGCGCCTGCTCGGCGACGCCGGGTACGAAGCCGTCGTCGGCGGAGACGACACCGGCCTGCGCATCGCGGTGGCACCGCGGCTGCGGGAACTGCGCCAGGCCGCCAAGGTCCGCCGGGCGGCAGCCGTCGCGAGCGGGGTCGGCCCCGCCGTCATCGACGTCGCGGTCACGCCGATTCCACTGCTCGACAACGGCAAGGTCGACCGAATCGGCGCGGACGCACTCGTGCGCGCCGCCACCCGCGACGAGTGCTCGCAGACCCGTCGGGCGGTCGACGGCGCCGGTACGGGTGCGACGGTGTCCATGGTCGCCGCGACGATCGGCGACGTGCTTGCGCTCGACGCCGTCGACCCCGACAAGTCGTTCGTCGAACACGGGGGCGACTCACTGACCCACGTCCCGGCGACCGCGCGTCTCACCGCATTGGTCGGGGATCTACCGCGCGACTGGCACCGGCGACCCGTCCGCGAACTCGCGACGGCAACCGCCCAACGACGAAGCACCATCGAGACCTCGGTCGTCGTCCGCGCCATCGCCGTGGTGATGATCTGTGCCTCTCACACCCAGGTGGTCGACCTCGCCGGCGGAGCGCACATCCTGCTCGCGCTCGCCGGCTGGAGCGCCGCCCGCTTCGGGCTGGCGCTGCCCGACACCGGACGCCGATGGCGCGCCACCCTACGATCGGTGATCGGCATCGGCGTCCCGACGGCCTGTGCCGCGTTCATCGGCATGGTGCTCACCGAACGCTACGGCTGGCCGAACGTGTTCATGCTCAACTGGCTGTTCGGCAGTACCAGCGACTCCCGGGTGGAATTGTGGTTCATCGACGCCCTCGTGTTGAGTCTGCTCGTGCTCACCGCACTCGTCGCGATCCCGGCGGTCGCGAGGGCACGGGATCGCGACCCTTGGCGTCTGTACTTGCTGATCGCCGCTCTCGCCCTGGTGCCCCGGTTCGTCACGCAGGCCGTCACCGATCGCCCCATCGACGGACTGCCGTACACCGTGTTCTGGATCGTCGCCACCGGCGCGGCGCTCGCGCACGCCGACGACGTCGTCCGCAAGCTGGTCACGATCGCGGTCGTGGTGGCAGGCATCGCCACGTTGTTCCCCGACCCGCGCCGCAGCCTGATGGTCGTCGCCGGCGTGACGGTGATTGCGTTCGTGCCGGAACTGCGCGTGCCAGTACGGATGATCGCGCCGATCGTGCTGCTCGCCTCGGCATCGCTGTACATCTACATCTTCCAGTTCCAGCTGTTCCAGGCCGTCCCGGACACCGGGATCGGGACCGTCACTGCGATCATCAAGACGCTCACCGGCCTGGCCGGTGGTTGCCTCATCTGGTGGCTCGCCGACCCAGCCGTTCGCCGGCTGCGCAATCGGCTTCCCGCCCAACCCGATCGGAAGGATCACTGACCGTGCAACCGAACCTGCGTCGACGCACCTTCATCGCGGGCCTCACGGCCGCCGCACTCACCCTGACCGCCTGTGGTGGCAGTGACGACGAGTTCAAGGCCGACCCCGACGCGCTGGTGATCTACTCCTCGCAGCACGAGAACGTCACCCAGGCGTGGGCTGAGGCCTTCACCGAGGCGACCGGGGTCAAAACCCAGGTCCGCCCCGGCAAGGACTCCTCGATGGGGCAGCAGATCGTCGAGGAGGGCGCCAAATCGCCCGCCGACGTCTTCCTCACCGAGAACAGCCCGGCGATGACCGTGGTGTCCCGCGCGAACCTCCTCGCGCCCGTCGAAGCGGCGACGCTCGCCCAGCTGCCCCAAGGTTTCGCGCCGTCCAGCAAGGACTGGACCGCGATCGCCGCGCGCTCGACCGTCCTGGTCTACAACCCGTCCAAGATCAAGGAATCGGCGCTGCCGAAGTCGATGATGGATCTGCAGCAGCCGCAGTGGAAGGACAAATGGGGCGGCGCACCGGGCGGCGCCGACTTCCAGGCGATCGTCGCCGGGATGCTGGCGATGAAGGGGAAGCCCGCGACGCAGGCGTGGCTGAAGGCGCTGAAGGCGAACGCGAAGATCTATCAGAACAATGTCGCCACCATGAAGGCCGTCAACGCCGGCGAGGTGCCGGTCGGGATCATGTACCACTACTACTGGTACCGCGACCAGGCGAAGACCAAGGAGGGCAGCAAGAACACCAAGCTGCACTACTTCAAGGGCGAGGACCCGGGCGCCTTCGTCAGCCTCTCCGCCGGTGGCGTGCTGAAGAGCTCGAAGAAGGCGGACAAGGCGCAGCAGTTCCTGAAGTTCATCACCGGGCTGCAGGGGCAGCAGGTGCTGACCGACAGCAAGTCGATGGAGTACGCCGTGGGCAAGGACGCCAAGTCCGACCCGGCGTTGCCCGCGCTCAACTCGCTGCAGGCGCCGAAGGTCGACCCCTTCAACCTCAACTCCGACATCGTGATCCAGATGATGACGGATGCGGGCATCCTCTAGAAGCCCCCTCGTCACGCTGCTCGCTGCCCTCGTTGCGGCGTCCATCGTGCTGCCGCTGATCGTCATCGCGGTGCAGGCGTTCTCGCTCGGCTGGGACGCCGCCGTCGAGTTCCTGGTGCGTCCTCGCATCGGTGAACTGCTGCAGCACACCGGCCTGCTGATGGTCGTGACCGTGCCGGCCGCCGTCCTGATCGGAGTCGGCGCCGCATGGCTGGTGGAACGTACCGACCTGCCGGCCGCCGGGATGTGGCGGACGTTGCTGCTCGCCCCCCTGGCTGTCCCGGCGTTCGTGAGTGCGTACGCCTGGGTCTCGGTGCGCCCGCAACTGAGCGGGTTCACCGGAGCCGCGCTGGTCACGACCTTCGCCTACTTCCCGTTCGTCTTCCTGCCTGTCGCAGCGCTGCTTCGCGTGCTCGACGGGGCCGACGAGAACATCGCCCGATCGCTCGGGCTGAACCGCAGGCAGGCCGTGCTGCGCACCGTGCTGCCGCGCCTGCGTCCGGCCATCTGCGGCGGAGCACTCATCGTCGCGCTGCACCTGCTCGCCGAGTACGGCGTGCTGGAGATGATGCGCTACCAAACCTTCACCACCGCGATCCTGCAGCAGTACGCGATCGGGTTCAGCGACGCACAGGGAAGTCTGCTGGCCGCTGTCCTGCTGCTGCTGTGCGTTGTCGTCCTGACACTCGAGGTGGTGCTGCGCGGACGCGCACGCGTGGCTCGTGTGGGTGGCGGAGCGCCTGAACGTCCGCAGCGAGTCCCGCTGGGGCTGTGGAAGATTCCCTCGCTCTTGGCCCTGTCCGCGGTCGTCGCGGTGTCCGTCGTCGTCCCCGTCGTGCTGGTCGCCCGCTGGATGCTCACCGCGATCGGCAGGAACGCCGTCGACGTGCCGGCGCTGCTGCGGGTCACCGGCACGAGCCTCGGCCTGGCGGTCGCCGGCGGGCTCCTCGCGGTGCTCGCCGCGCTGCCGGGGGCCTGGTTGCTCAGTCGCCGCCGTGATCTGACCGCCATGAGCCTGGAGCGGATCACGTTCGTCGCGTCCGCATTGCCCGGAGTCGTGGTGGCGCTGGCGCTGGTGACGCTCAGTGTTCGCTGGGCCGACTGGCTCTACCAGTCGGTCGCGCTGCTGGTGCTTGCTTACGTGATTCTGTTCGTGCCACGGGCGATGGTCACGCTGCGTGCCGGGCTCGCGGCGGCGCCACCGGAACTGTCGGAGGCATCCCGTTCGCTCGGTGTCGGCGGTGCCGGGACGTTCGCGCGCGTGGTCTTTCCGCTGGCGCTGCCGTCCTTTCTGACCGGGTTCGTACTGGTGGCGCTCGCGGTGTCCACCGAACTGACTGCGACCCTGCTGCTGGCTCCCACCGGCACGCGGACACTTGCTCTGGCCTTCTGGGGTGCGAGTGACGAACTAGACTACGTGGCCGCGGCGCCTTACGCGGTCATGATGATCGCGCTGTCCGTGCCGATGACGCTGCTGCTGCGACGGCAACTGCGCCGCACGAGCAGCCGTGTGAGCCCGAAGGAGATGGCGTGAGCGACGTCGAGGTGCGAGGTCTGCGCACCGGCTACGGTTCGACGCCGGTGCTGCACGACATCGACCTGCTGGTTCGTTCCGGCACCACGACCGCCGTGCTCGGCGACTCCGGCAGCGGAAAGTCGACCCTGCTGAAGGCGATCGCCGGCTTCCTCGTACCGCTGGCCGGGTCGGTCCTCATCGACGGCCAGGTGGCCGCCGACGGCAAGACGTTCGTCGCACCGGAAAAGCGTGGTATCGGCTATGTGCGCCAGGACGGCGGACTCTTCCCCCACCTGTCGGTTGCCGGAAACATCGCCTTCGGACTACCGTTCCCGCGCCGTAAGCACCGTGGACGCGTCCTGGAACTGCTCGAAATCGTAGGTCTGCCAACCGAACTCGCAGACCGTCGTCCGGATCAGCTGTCGGGTGGACAGCAGCAACGGGTCGCGCTGGCGCGCGCGCTGGCACTCTCGCCCACGGTGGTGCTGCTCGATGAACCCTTCTCCGCGCTCGACACCGCGCTGCGGGAAGCAACCCGCGAAGCCACCGCGCAGGCGCTGCGCGAGACCGGCGCGACTGCACTGCTGGTGACCCACGACCAGCCGGAGGCGCTGTCGTTCGCCGACGAGGTCGCCGTGCTGCGCGATGGACGCTTCCGCCAGGTCGCGCCACCGCGCACCGTCTACGGCTCGCCGGTCGATCCCCACGTCGCCACCTTCCTCGGCGAGGCGATGATCCTGCCGGGCACCCCGTCGCAGGGGAAGGTGCACTGCCGGCTCGGCGATCTGACGGTCGCCGGATTCATGCCCTCCGGCGCCTGTGAGGTCATGGTGCGTCCCGAGCAGGTGCAGGTGTCACCGGCCGGCACCGGGGCGGTGGACGCCGTCGTCGAGTCGTGTGTCTACTACGGCCACGATGCGTTGATGAACCTACGCATCGGGGACAGCGACACGGTCAAGGCTCGAGTGGTCGGTGCCGACTCGATGGAGCCGGGCGAGCACGTTGCGCTGACGGTCCGGGGTCCGGTGCGGGTCTTCGCGGCCCAGGACTGAACCTCAGCCCGTCGGTGCCTGCCAGTCGACGCGGGTACCGCCTTCGGGGCGGGGTTCCACCTTGCAACTGCCGCCACGGGCAACGGCGCGGTCGCGGATGTTCGCCAGGCCGCTGCGCCTGGACACCGTCTGGTCGATGCCGACTCCGTTGTCCTGCACAGTGATTCGCACACCTGATGGGTCGACACCGATGCGTGCGGTCGTGACGTCGGCGTGAGCATGCCTTGCCACGTTGGCGAAGCACTCACGCAGCACGGTGAGAATGTCGGCGGCGAGTTCGTCGGACAGACATGAGATATCGCCGTGCAGTTCGATCTGCGCGGTGTGTCCCATCGCGGTCGCGCTGTCGTTCGCCAACGCATTCAGCTGGGCGGGAAGGGTCAGGGCTACCGGTCCGGTCTGCAGCTCGAAGATCGTGCGGCGGATCTGTTTGATCGTCTCGTCCAGGTCGTCGACCACCCGGTTGATGCGTGGCTGAGCGGCAGCCGGAAGCGAACCCAGCGTGGCCTGCACCGACAGACCGGTGGCGAACAGGCGTTGGATCACCACGTCGTGCAGGTCGCGGGCGATACGGTCGCGGTCCTCGAGCACCGCCAGTCGCTCCAGTTCGGCACGCCGACGGCCGAGCAACCAGGCTCCGGCGACGCGATCGGCCAGCGAACGTCCTTGTTCGACGATCGGGTCGCGCACGGTGTCCTTGCCGCCCCGCCAGGCCAGTTCCATCGCGCACAGACGTTCGCCACCCGCCTCGATCACCAGTAATAGTCCGGTGTCGCGGGCCGGGATGAGTCCCCAGGCGCTCAACTCGTCGTCGGTCAGCAGGCGGGTCGACTCGTCGGGTGCGTCACGCAGGCGTACCAGGTCTGCGCCGACGACCGACCGGAGATGCTGGCTCAGTCGTTGCCAGACGTCCGGCGTCCAGCCCTCCTTTTCGATGATGTCGACTGCGTCCACTCCCGCCTGCAGCCACCGTTCCCGCGCGGTGGCTGCCTGGAACAGCTGTGCGTTGTCGATCGCGATCGATGCCGCCGCCGCAAGGGACTGGGTGATCGCGAGATCCTCGTCGGAGAACTCGTTCGCTGCGATCTTCTCGGTCAGATAGAGGTTGCCGAACACCTTGCCGCGACCCTGTACCGGAACACCGAGGAAGCTTTCCATGTGTTTGTGCGCGGCAGGCATGCCCACCGACACGGGGTGGTCGGTCATCTTCGCCATCCGGATGGGACGCGGGTCGTCGATCAGCAGACGCAGGATTCCCCGGCCGTGCGGAGTCTCCCGGATCGGGCACTTCGACGCGTCGACACCGTGGAAGATGAGCCCGTGCAACTCGCCTGCGGTGTCGACGATTCCGAGCGCGCCGTAGCGGGCTCCGACGAGTTCACATGCGGTGCGGACAATGTTGTCGAGGACGCTCTCGAGCTCGAGTTCCCCGGTGACCTGGGCGACCGCGTCCAGAACCCGCCGGATCGGATCAGCGGTGGGCAGCAACCGTTCGGGCATGCGTCCGACCCTAGGCGGTGCCCACCGTGGTGCCCTTCACCGGTGGGCCGAGGTGAAGCTCGGTGAGAGTGATGATCGTCGGGAAAAGGCACACTGAACAAGGGGATTCAGGCGCGAGGACGCCGGTCACCACCACGCTGCACCCGCCGCCGTCCGTTCTCACGTCGTCGACCTGAAAGGCGACCACGTCGCCGGACTCTGCGGCGCGGGCGAGTGTCTGGTCGTCGCTGCGCAGCAAGATGCGGTCGTCGTCGGTTTCACAACGCACGACCAGGACGACCGGGAGAGCGCCGCGCGACAACGCGACGCGGCCGAGACCGACGGTGTTGATGAGCGTGTCGATCAACGACCGGCTCTGCGCGGGCAGGATCGTCTGCTGAGCCATGACGCAAGTGTTGTGAGTCACGGTGGAGATCTCCAGGGACCAAGGTCCCGAGGAGGGCCTGGCAGAATGCGGGAGCGTGAGCACCTTGACGAACACTCCCGTGAAGATCTACCTGGTCGACGACCACGAGATCGTCCGCCGGGGGTTGGCCGAGGTGCTGTCGCAGGACGGCCGCTGCGAGGTCATCGGCGACTCCGGTTCCGCCGTCGAAGCCATTGCGCGGATCCCCGCCCTGCGCCCGGACGTCGCGGTGCTCGACGGCCGCCTGGGTGACGGCTCGGGAATGGACGTCTGCCGCGAGGTGCGCTCGATCGACCCGCACATCCATTGCGTCATCCTCACGTCCTACGACGACGACGAAGCGATGATGCAAGCCATCCTGGCGGGGGCTCAGGCGTACGTTCTCAAGCAGATCCGCGGCAACGAGCTCGTCGATGTCGTGCTGCGCGTGGCCGCAGGGGAGAACCTGCTGGACGACGGCGCCGCCCGCGAGGTGCGTGACCGGATCGCCGCGACCGACATCTCGCATCACCCGGCGCTGGAGAAACTCACCGAACAGGAACGCAGGGTGCTGCTGCTGGTCGCCGACGGGATGACGAACCGCCAGATCGCCGGCGAATTGTTCCTCGCCGAGAAGACGGTGAAGAACTACATCACCAGTATCCTGGCCAAACTCGGCCTCGGCTCCCGCACCCAGGCGGCCGTCCTCGTCGAGCGGTTACGCACCCACGCCTTATCAGCACCGAACGTCCGCAACTTGGCATAGGTGACCCGCGCGTCCTGCGGACAGTCGAGATCGAGTGTCCGCGGGACTGGTCAGCTGACCCGCGAGTTCTGCGGACCTTTCACTCCGCCGACTCGGCTCGTCTGCCTTCGAGGTGAGCGCGCTCGACAGGGTTGTCGCAGTGGGCGATTGCTTCGTCGTAGGCGGTCCGTGCCGAACGACCGGTGATGCGAGTGCCGGGTGATCGAGGAGACCGAGTCCCTCGGCGATCTCGTCGTGGTGCCAACGGCTCCGGTCCTGATCGGCGAGGAGGACGAGCGTGCCGTCCACGACACGAGCATCGCGTCGCGCGTGCTGCAGCAGCATCAACGCCAGCAACGCCTCGTCCATCCGCCGGCTATGGCGATGCTCGGTGTCCTCGGCCTGTCGAAGCAGTTCGTCCGACCGGCTGCGGGCAGTGTTCTCGGCCCGAAGCGCATCGATCAGGCGACGGCTCGCGACGGTCATCAACCAACCGGTCGGGTTGGTCGGACGGCCGTCTCGTGGCCACGTCCGCACTGCCGCCTCGCAGGCGTCCGCCAACGCGTCCGCGGCGAGGTCCACTCGCCCAGTGCGTCGCACCAGCAGCGCGGTCAGGCGCCCCCAGTCGCAGCGCACTGCCTCGGCGAGTGCGTCGGCGGCGTCTGCATCGTTCACACCGGGTCGACCACCGGCGCGACCTGGATGTCGTAGGCGGGCAACAGACGCAGCAGCTCGAACAGTGTGTCGAGATCGGGACTCTCGACGAGGTAGAAACCGCCCATCCCCTCGATCGCTTCCGCGTAGGGACCGTCGGTGATCGAGACCTGACCGGCACGCGAGCGCATCACCTTCGCATCTCCAGGCGCGCCCAGTGCCTCGCCGGCGAGGATCTGGACGCCGCTGCGCTGGGCGCACGCGGCGTCGAATGCGCCGAACTTCTCTATCGAGGCGGTTTGTTGCTGTGGCGACTGCTCGTTCCAGGGGATCTCTTCGCCGTCGCCCATCAGCAACACCAGGTACTTCATGTCGAGCTCCTCTCGGTGGGTGAGTCTCGCGCGATTCGCGATCTCGACACCATGTCGTGCGGAGACGTCCGAAATCGACAACACACTGAAAACTTCTTTCCGAGCACGACGCTGTCACACAAGAACAACTGCAGGCCGCGAGTTCGAATCGACGGGGACCGAGCGTCAGCTCTTCTTGGGAGCTCCCGGACGTGCGTAGCGCCACCAGGTGATGGCGATGCACATGACCGCCCAGGCGACACCCAGCCAGTAGAAGGCCGGGCCACCCATCGTGGTGATGCCGATACCGAACAGGAACGGACCGAACGCCGCGATGGCAGCCGTCCAGCCGATCACACCGCCGGCCTGGCGCCGCTCGAAGATCATCGGCATCTGTTTGAAGGTGGATGCGTTGCCGATGCCGGAGAAGAAGAAGATCGCGAGCATCCCGAACAGGAACTGGTTGAAGCCCGAGTCCAGGGCTGCAGCGGACGAGGTGTCCGGCGTCAGGCTCGGGATCGTGTAGATGATCGAGGCGACCAGTCCGATGCCGGAGATGAGCGACCAGATCGCTCCGCCCATGCGGTCGGTGAGCGGCGAGAACAGCACGCGAGCACCGGCACCGATGAGCGGGCCGAGGAAGACGAACTTCACCGGGTCGGGCAGCGTGTACCCCTCGACCAAAACCCTTGCGGCAGCACCGGATCCGCTGACGATCTCGCTGTTACCGGTGCCGTACAAGTCGGCCATGAGCAGACCGAACTGCGCGGACAGGCCGGCGAACGTGCCGAAGGTCATGATGTAAAGCAACGTCATCCACCAGGTGTCCTGGTTCTTGAAGATGTCGAACTGCTGCTTGACGTTCGCATGGATCGGCACCGACTTCAGCATCGTCCAGGCCAGGATCGCGCCGATTATCATCAGCGGGATCCAGACGAACGCGGCGTTCTGATACCAGACCTGCTGACTGGCCTTGCCCGGCGACTTCATCATCTGGCTGCCGCCGAAGATGGCCAGGCCGCTCATCGCGATCAGGTACGGCGTGGTCAGCTGGACGATCGAGACGCCGAAGTTGCCCAGGCCCGCCTGCAGGCCGAGCGCGGTGCCCTGCTTGGACTTGGGAAAGAAGAACGAGGTGCTCGGCATGAAGCCGGAGAAGGCGCCTCCACCGATACCGGCGAGGAAGGCCAGCACCATCAGCTCCCAGTACGGAGCGGTGGGGTTCTGGACGCGGACGCCCCAGCCGAGGGTCGAGGGTACCAGGAGCAGGGTGGTCAGCGACACCATCTTGCGGGTGCCCATGATGGGCGGCAGCACCATCCAGACCAGGCGCAGCAGACCGGCGGCGAGGCCGGGCATCGCGGCCATCCAGTACAGCTCGGACTTCGTCCAGCTGTACCCGAGGGCATTGAGCTTGGGGATGATCGCGCTGGGCAGGAACCAGGCGATGAACGCCAGGGTCAGGCAGAAGGTCGTGATCCACAGGGTGCGCCAGGCGAGGCCGGAGTCCCACTGCTCACTCTCGGGATCCCATTCCTCGAGCCACTCCTTGCCGCGGCGTTGCGGCGCGGGCGCGGTCGTACTGGTCATCGGTGTGCTCCAACTGTTTCGGGCCGCTCGATGCGGTCGGCGATTTCGGGGGAGTGCTCGCGGTGCATACGCAGGACGGTCAGGTGCATCCAGATCGCGCAGAGGGCCGTGAGCAGGAAGAGGACGAAGAAGGTGCTGGACGGGAAGCCGGACCACTGTTTGGTGTAGGCGAACAGCGGGGGCAGGACGAATCCGCCGAGACCACCGAACATGCCGACCAGGCCACCGACCGAACCGACGTTGTCGGGGAAGTACTCGGGAATGTGCTTGTAAACAGCGGCTTTTCCGATACCCATCGCGCAGCCGAGCAGGAACACCAGCACGGCGAACGGGGCGATGCCGAGGTTCCAGGCAAGGTGCTGACTGGTGTGTCCGTCCGGGTGCGCGATGACCAAGTGTCCGTTCGGCATCATCAGGATGCCGGTGGTCACCAGCATGACGCCGAAGGTGAGATACATGACCTTGCGGGCGCCGAGGCGGTCGGAGAACGCGCCGCCCACCGGACGTAACAAGGACGCCGGGAAGATGAAGGTGGCGGTCAGCAGAGCAGCGTCGTGCAGCGAGACGTCGAAGTTGTCGACGTAATACTTCGGCAACCAAGCCGACAACGCGACGTACGCACCGAACACCGCGGCGTAGTACAGGCTGAAGCGCCACACCCGCATCTGCTTCAGCGGCTCGAGCATCTCGCCGATCGGCTTGCCCGCGCCGGCCATCCGGTCCGTGCGGGGAGTCACGACCAGGATGAGGACGGCGACGGCCACGAGGGCGAAGGAGTAGATCACCGGGAACAGACGCCAACCGCCCTCGATGAAGCCGAAGTAGGTCGCGCCTGCCGTGGCGGTGAGTACGGTCGGGAAGACGACGAGCATCAGCTTGGTGACCGATGCGCCGACGTTGCCGGCACCGAAGACCCCCAGCGCGAAGCCCTGGCGTTCCTTCGGCGTCCACGCCGAGTTCCACGCGACGCCGACGCTGAACAGGTTGCCGGCGAAACCGACCAGGAAGGCCAGCATCAGCAACATGCCGTAGCTGTGTGCGTGCGCGACCAGGTAGCAGGGGATGGCCGTCAGCAGCAGCATCGCGATCGTGACGACGCGTCCACCGATGCGGTCGGTGAGCATCCCGGCGGGCAGGCGCCACAGCGAACCGTTCAGGACGGCTACCGCGCTGATCCAGGCCAGCTGCGGGTCGCTGAGCTTCAACTCCTTCTGGATCGGCACACCGAGGATGCCGAACATCAGCCACACCGCGAACATCAGCGTGAAGGCGATCGTGGACATCACCAGGACCCTGGTGGAACCCCGCGACGTGTCGGCCGGGGTGGTGCTGGATGCCGTAGCGGACATCGCGTGTGTGCTCCTTGAATCATGCGGGGCGCACGGTAGACAACCGTGCATCACACAAATTAGGAGGATGGACGCGTCCGCAATAGGGACGTTGGTCCTCTTCCGGACGGTTCTGTCCCTCCCTAGTGTCAAGGGAGTTGGGACAGCTGTGCCGAGTGTGAGGAATTGATCCGATGTCGATCGACGACCCGATGACCAATGCGCTGTTGCGCACGCGGCGTCATTTCGAACCGCAGAAGGTGTCGCCGGACCTGCGCACCCTCTATAAGGAGGGCGGCCGTTCGGGCGATGCGTTCTACCGCGACCGTTGGGCGCACGACAAGGTGGTCCGCTCGACCCATGGCGTGAACTGCACCGGGTCCTGTTCGTGGAAGGTGTACGTCAAGGACGGCATCATCACCTGGGAGGCGCAGCAGACCGACTACCCCAGCGCCGGGGCCGACAAGCCCGAGTACGAACCGCGCGGCTGCCCGCGTGGCGCTGCGTTCAGTTGGTACACCTACAGCCCGACCCGGGTGCGCTACCCGTACGTGCGCGGTGTGTTGCTGGAGATGTTCCGTGCGGCGAAGGCCGAGCACGGCGGCGACCCGGTGCTGGCCTGGGCCTCGATCGTCGAGGACCCGGAGAAGGCCCGCCGGTACAAGCGCGCTCGCGGCAAGGGCGGCCTGGTGCGGGCTACCTGGGAGGACGTCGTCGAGATCGTGGCGGCCGCCCACGTCCACACGGTCAAGCAGTACGGTCCCGACCGCATCGCCGGCTTCTCACCGATCCCGGCCATGTCGCCGGTGTCCTACACCTCCGGTGCTCGCTTCCTCGAACTCGTCGGCGCGCCCATGCTGTCGTTCTACGACTGGTACGCCGACCTGCCCAACGCCTCGCCGCAGATGTTCGGCGACCAGACCGACGTCCCCGAGTCCGGTGACTGGTGGGACGCGGGCTACCTGATCATGTGGGGCTCGAACGTTCCGCTGACCCGTACGCCCGACGCGCACTGGATGACCGAAGCCCGCTATCGCGGCCAGAAGGTCATCGCCGTCGCCCCCGACTACGCCGAGAACGTGAAGTTCGCGGACGAGTGGGTCACCGCCGCGCCCGGCACCGACGGGGCGCTCGCGATGGCGATGGGCCACGTCGTGCTCAAGGAGTTCTTCGTCGAGCAGCAGGTGCCGTTCTTCGAGGGGTACAACAAGCGCTTCACCGACCTGCCGAACCTGGTCGCCCTGACCCAGGGCCCGGACGGCGTGCTGCGGCCGGGCAAGTACCTGGTGGCAGGCGATGTCGAAGGCGGACCGAAGTCCGACTCCGAGAACGCAATGTGGAAAACCGCCGTATTCGACTCCAACACAGGAGAATTGGCAATCCCGAACGGATCCATCGGGGACCGTTACGGCGAGGAGGGTATGGGCAGGTGGAACCTCGAACTCGAGGGAATCGACCCGCTGCTCAGCGTCTACGAAACCCGTGACGACGCCGTCGAGGTCGAGCTTCCGCGCTTCGACGCCGGCGACGGAAAGGTCGCCTACGAGAGCCGGGGTGTCCCCGTCCGCCGCGTCGGCGAACGTCTGGTCACCACCGTCCTTGACCTCATGCTGGCGCAGTACGGCGTCGGACGTGAGGGCCTGCCGGGTTCGTGGCCGACCGGCTACGACGACCCGTCCGCACCGGCCACTCCGGCCTGGCAGCAGGAACACACCGGTGTGCCGGCGCAGCAGGTCGAGCGCCTGGCGCGCGAGTGGGCGCAGAACGCGATCGACACGGGCGGCCGCGGCATGATCCTGATGGGCGCAGGCGTGAATCACTGGTTCCACTCCGACCAGATCTACCGCGCGATGCTGGTGCTGACCACGATCACCGGTTGCCAAGGACGCAACGGCGGCGGCTGGGCGCACTACGTCGGCCAGGAGAAGATCCGACCGATCATGGGCTTCCAGCACATGGCGTTCGCGCTCGACTGGCACCGCCCGCCACGGCACATGAACCAGACCTCCTACTGGTACGTGCACACCAGCCAGTACCGCTACGACACCCACAACGCCGACGACCTGGACGCCGGCACCGGCATCTTCGCCGGCAAGGGAGTGATGGACCTGCTCGCGCAGTCGGCCCGCCTCGGCTGGAGTCCGAGCTACCCGACCTTCGACCGCAGCAGCCTCGACATCGCCGACCAGGCCGAGGCCGCCGGAATGGAGGTTCCTGCGTACGTCGCGTCCGAATTGAAATCCGGTGCAATGAAATTCGCGGTCGAAGACCCGGAGAACCCGGTCAACTACCCGCGCGTGCTGTCGTTGTGGCGCTCCAACCTGCTCGGCAGCTCGGCGAAGGGCAACGAG
Source organism: Yimella lutea (assembly GCF_006715095.1). Lineage (NCBI taxonomy): Bacteria > Bacillati > Actinomycetota > Actinomycetes > Micrococcales > Dermacoccaceae > Yimella > Yimella lutea. The sequence continues at coordinate 3,064,625 of NZ_VFMO01000001.1, read as the reverse complement.
TACTTCCTGCGTCACCTGCTCGGCACCGACAGTGCCGCGACGGCGCTCGAGGCCTCGCCGGAGCACCGTCCGACGTCCGTCGAATGGGCCGACGAGGCGGGCGAGGGCAAGCTCGACCTGCTGATGACCATCGACTTCCGCATGACCAGCTCGACGATCCTGTCGGACGTCGTGCTGCCGGCGGCGACCTGGTACGAGAAGCACGACCTGTCGACCACCGACATGCACCCGTTCATCCATTCCTTCAACCCGGCGATCAACCCGCCGTGGCAGACGAAGTCGGACTGGGAGGCGTGGAAGGCTGTCGCGAAGAAGTTCAGCGAACTCGCCGTCGAGCACCTCGGCACGCGCAAGGACGTCATCGCCAAGCCGCTGTGGCACGACACCCCCGAGGCCATGGCCACCGTGCACGGTGAGGTGAAGGACTGGAAGTTGGGGGAGTGCGAGCCGATCCCGGGCAAGACGATGCCGGTCATCGCCGTCGCCGAACGTGACTACACCGCGGTCTACGACAAGATGACGACCATCGGCCCGTTGCTGGAGAAGGTCGGCATGCTCACCAAGGGCGTCGCCTACCAGGTCGGACGCGAGGTCGACATCCTGCGGCAGCGCAACGGGGTCGCGATGAGCGGCGCCGGCAAGGGACAGCCGAAGGTCGAGACCGACGTCCAGATGGCCGACGCCATGCTGCACCTCGCGGGCGTCTCCAACGGTCACCTGGCCACCCAGGGATTCAAGTTCCTGGAGAAACGCACCGGCACCCAGCTGGCCGACCTGTCGGCCGAGCACGAGGGCAAGCAGATCACCTTCGCCGACACCCAGGTCTCACCGGTTCCGGTGATCACCTCACCGGAGTGGTCCGGTTCGGAGTCCGGCGGACGCCGGTACAGCCCGTTCACCATCAACATCGAGCGCAAGAAGCCGTTCCACACCCTCACCGGGCGGCAACAGTTCTATGTCGACCACGACTGGTTCATCGGGATGGGCGAGGCGTTGCCGGTGTACCGGCCACCGCTGAACATGACCCAGTTGTTCGGTGAGGCACCGATCGGTGAGCAGAACGAACTCGGTGTCTCGGTGCGCTACCTCACGCCGCACAACAAGTGGTCGATCCACAGCGAGTACCAGGACAACCTGTTCATGCTGTCGCTGTCGCGCGGTGGCCAGTCGGTCTGGATGAGCGACCGCGACGCCGACAAGGTCGGCATCAAGGACAACGACTGGATTGAGATGGTCAACCGCAACGGTGTCGTGGCGGCGCGGGCGATCGTCAGCCACCGCATGCCCGAGGGCACGGTCTACATGCACCACGCACAGGACCGGCTCATCGACGTCCCGCTCACCGAGCGTGACCGCAAGCGCGGCGGAATCCACAACAGCCTCACCCGAATTCTGTTGAAGCCCAACCACATGGTCGGTGGCTACGCCCAGCTGGCCTACTTCTTCAACTACATCGGGCCGATTGGGAACAACCGTGACGAGGTCACGATGATCCGCAAGCGCACCACCCCCGTCGAGTACTGAGCCAGCGCGAAGAAGAGGAGACGAAGACATGAAAATCATGGCTCAGATGGCGATGGTGATGAACCTCGACAAGTGCATCGGGTGCCACACCTGCTCGGTCACCTGCAAGCAGGCATGGACCAACCGGGCCGGCACCGAGTACGTGTGGTTCAACAACGTCGAGACCCGTCCCGGCCTGGGCTATCCACGCACCTACGAGGACCAGGAGGAGTGGAAGGGCGGCTGGACCCTCGGCAAGAACGGCAAGCTCCAGCTCAAGGCCGGCGGTCGGTTGAAGAAGCTGGCGAACATCTTCAGCAACCCCAAGATGCCCTCGATCGACGACTACTACGAGCCGTGGACGTACGACTACGAGACGCTGCTGACCTCGCCGGCCACCAAGAACTTCCCGGTCGCCCGGCCCAAGTCGCTGCTCACCGGCAAGGACATGAATGTCCGCTGGTCGGCCAACTGGGACGACGACCTCGGTGGCTCGAAGGAGATCGCGGTCAAGGACCCGATGCTGAAGGGCATCGAGGACAAGGTGAAGTTCGAGTTCGAACAGACCTTCATGTTCTACCTGCCGCGTATCTGTGAACACTGCCTCAACCCGTCGTGTGCGGCCAGCTGTCCCAGCGGTGCGATCTACAAGCGTGAGGAGGACGGCATCGTCCTGGTCGACCAGGACCGCTGCCGCGGCTGGCGCATGTGCGTCTCGGGATGCCCGTACAAGAAGGTCTACTTCAACCACAAGACCGGCAAGGCCGAGAAGTGCACTTTCTGCTACCCGCGCGTCGAGGTCGGCATTCCAACCGTCTGCGCGGAGACCTGCGTCGGACGACTGCGGTACATCGGCCTGATGCTGTACGACGCCGACCGAGTGCTGGAAGCGGCCAGCGTCGAGAACGATCACGACCTGTACGAGGCACAGCGCTCGGTCTTCCTCGACCCGAACGACCCCGAAATCGCTCGCGCCGCGGAGGAAGCGGGCATCCCGGGCGACTGGGTCGAAGCAGCCAAGAAGTCGCCGGTGCGCCGACTGATCCAGGATTACAAGGTGGCGCTGCCGCTGCACCCGGAGTACCGCACCATGCCGATGGTCTGGTACATCCCGCCGCTGTCGCCGGTGGTCGACGTGATCAAGGAGACCGGTCACGACGGCGAGGACAAGAACAACCTGTTCGCCGCGATCGACACCCTGCGCATCCCGGTCGAGTACCTCGCCAACCTGTTCACCGCCGGTGACGTCGGACCGATCAACGACGTCCTGCGCAAGCTCGCCGCGATGCGGTCGTTCATGCGCGACATCAACCTGGGCGGCGACCCGGACGAGTCCATCGCCGAAGCCGTCGGCATGGACGCCGAGTCGATGTACGAGATGTTCCGGTTGCTCGCGATCGCCAAATACAACGAGCGCTACGTCATCCCGACCGCCCACGCCGAGCAGGCGCACGGACTGGAAGAACTCGCGACGGACTGCCCGGTCAATTACGACTACGACGGTGACAGCATTGACCCGTTCGGCGAAGGATCCGGTGAGCTCACCCCGGTCGCGGTGGAGAACTTCCGGATGCTGCAGGAGCGTCAGACCAGCGAGGAACTCGTCGGTGGAGGCACCAAACGCGGACGCGTGAACCTGCTCAACTGGGATGGCAAGGGCAGCCCGCGCGGGCTCTTCCCGGGCCGGAAGGACAAGTGATGAACATCTTCCGCCGGGTGGCCAAGAGCAACCGTTCGCGATTGCCCGAGGGTCAGTTGCGCGTCGTCTGGCAGGCAGTGTCGTTGCTGCTGGAATACCCGCACGACGACTCCGCCGAGCAGCGCACGATGATCCGGGCGTCCATCACGGATCTGCCTGCGACAGTGCGGGATCCGTTGAACGCCTTCCTCGACCATGCGCAGCAGGTACCACTGCAGGACCTGCAGGCCGACTTCGTCGAGACCTTCGATCACACCCGGCGCGGCTGTCTGTACCTCACCTACTTCGCGTACGGCGACACTCGCCGTCGCGGAGTGGTGCTGGTGCAGTTCAAGCAGGCCTACCGCAAGGGCGGAGCCGAGTTCGAGTCCGATGAGTTGCCCGATCACATCGCAGTGGTGCTCGAGTTCGGTGCGACGGTCGACGTCCAGACCTCCTGGAAGTTGCTGGGTGACTACCGCGCCGGTGTCGAGATGCTGCGGATCGCGCTGCAGGACAAGGGTTCTGCTTGGGCGAACGTGCTGATCGCGCTGTGCGCAACGCTCCCGCCCCTCGGCGACGACGAGGTGCAGGCGGTAGCTCTCCTGATCGAACAAGGTCCTCCTCAGGAGGACGTCGGGATGGACGGCTACGGAATGGACCCCGCCCTCGACGCACCCTCACCCGGCGCCTTCACGCCGCCGACCATTGCCAACGCGCCCGAGTTCCTGGGCAACGAGATTCCGGTGGGAGCCCCCCGATGAACACCTTCCTGTGGGTGATCGTGCCCTACATGTGCCTGGCGATCTTCGTGGTCGGGCACTGGTGGCGGTACAAATACGACAAGTTCGGTTGGACGACCCGCTCCAGCCAGCTGTACGAATCGAGCCTGTTGCGGTGGGGCAGCCCGCTGTTCCACTTCGGCATGTTGGGTGTGGTCGGCGGCCACATCATCGGTCTGCTCGTGCCGCGTTCGTGGACCGAAGCCGTCGGCATCAGCGACCACGTGTACCACCTGGTCGCGGTCATCGGCGGTCTGTTGGCAGGCATCATGACGATCGTCGGCCTCGCGATCCTGATCTACCGTCGCCGGGTCACGGGACCGGTGTTCTCCGCGACCACTGTCAACGACAAGGTGATGTACGTCTTCCTCGCAGCGGCCATCGTCCTGGGAATGTGGAACACCATCGCCGGTTCGATCTTCACCGTCGGCGGCGAATACAACTACCGCGAAGGCGTGTCGGTCTGGTACCGCTCGTTCCTGGCATTTCAGCCGGACGCCGACCTGATGGCGCAGGCACCGATCGGGTTCAAGTTGCACGCGCTGGTGGCGTTCGCGCTCTTCGCGATGTGGCCGTTCACCCGGCTTGTGCACGTGTTCAGTGCACCGCTGCAGTACCTGTGGCGCCCGTACATCGTCTACCGCTCGCGCGACACGCAGCGCGGTCGCGTCACGTCCACGACCCGCGCCTGGGAGCGTTCCTAACTCAAGAAGTGAGTGCAGCACGTCCCGACGTGGCGCACCGCACGACATGAACCGAAGGCCACCCGCTGGTGCGGGTGGCCTTCGGATGTGCGTGGTGCGGCTCAGATACCGCCGATGCTGATCGCCTTCTGACCGACCGTGCAACCGCCGGTGACCGTGCTGCCCTGGGTGAGGATGCCGCACTTCCAAGTCTCACCGTTGTGGTTCACATCGCCGGAGGCGATGGCCTGGTCCTTCTGGGAGAATTTGCCCCAGATCTGAGTGGCGTCCTCACAACTGATGCCCACCGCCTGAGCTTGCAGTTGTTCGCCCTTGCGCTCCAGCTTGCAGTTCTGTACCCCGCCGACAGCGCCGTCGGAGCTGGTGGTCTCGCTCGCGGGCGACTCGCTGTTGCTCTGGGCGGGAGTCGACTCGCTGGACGACTGGGTCTGCGGGGTGGTGGACGAGGTCTGCGAGGTGGTGCCGGTCTCCTCGGACTTCTTGTCGTCCGAGCCGCAACCGGACAGGCCGATCGTCACGGCCAAGGCACTTGCTGCGACGAGCGCATTCAACTTCTTCACGAGGTCTCTCCCTGAACTTCACGAATGATGTCGACCCTGAGTTTGTCACGGGCGTTGCGACGGCGGGTGATTCGGCGCTGCCGGTCGGCCCCTGGACGACGGTCGTGCGCCGTCGGGTGACAATGGCAGAATGCATTTCGACCTCGCGATCATCGGTACGGGCTCAGGCAACTTTCTGGTCACCCCTGAATGGGACGGCAAGCGGGTCGCGGTGATCGAGAAGGGACTGTTCGGCGGTACCTGCCTGAACGTCGGCTGCATCCCGACCAAGATGTTCGTGTACGCGGCCGAGGTCGCGACCACGATCCGGGGGGCATCACGCTACGGCGTCGATGCCCGGATCGACGGCGTCCGCTGGCGTGACATCCGTGACCGCGTCTTCGGCCGGATCGACGCGATCGAGGACAGCGGGCGCAACTACCGGGTCAACGGCGACAACACGACTGCATTTCTCGGCACGGCGCGGTTCACCGGCCCGAAGACCATCGTGGTCGACGTCCAGGGGCGCGAGCAGGAGATCACCGCCGACCAGATCGTGGTCGCCACCGGTTCGACTCCGGTTGTGCCCCAGGGCATTTCCGATTGCGGCGTGCGGTATTACACGAACGAGGACGTCATGCGGATCGATGAACTCCCGCAGCGCATGACGATCGTCGGTGGCGGTTACATCGCGGCCGAGTTCGCGCACGTCTTCGGCTCGCTCGGCGTCGAGGTCACGATCGTCACCCGGGGTCCGGTGATGCTGAGCCAGCAGGACGATCTGATCAGCACGGAGTTCAGCGCGCTCGCCAGTGAGCAGTGGAACGTCCGCTTCAACTGCACAGTGTCGTCCGTCGTCCAGAACGACGACCACATCGAGCTGTCGCTGTCCGACGGAACGAGAATGGAGACTGACCTGCTGCTCGTTGCCACCGGTCGTAAACCGCTTGTGCCGCAGGGCCTTTCGCTGGCCGGCATCGAGACCCGGGAGGACGGCCGCATCGTCGTCGACGAGTACGGACGCACCACCGCGGACGGCGTCTGGACGCTCGGCGACGTCAGTTCGGACTACCAGCTCAAGCACGTCGCCAACCACGAGGCGCGGGTCGTCGCGCACAATCTGACCCACCCGGGCGACCTGCAGACCTTCGACCACCGGTTCGTCCCGGCGGCGGTGTTCACCCACCCGCAGGTCGCGTCCGTCGGGCTCACCGAGCAGCAGGCGTCCGAGGCCGGACACGACATCACCGTGAAGGTGCAGAACTACGGTGACACCGCGTACGGCTGGGCGATGGAGGACACCACGAGCATCGTGAAGCTGATCGCCGACCGCAGCTCGGGGCAGTTGCTGGGCGCCCATTTCATGGGGCCGGACGCCAGTTCGTTGATCCAGATCGTCATCCAGGCGATGAGCTTCGGGCAGTCGGCCAAGGACCTCGCCCGCGGCCAGTACTGGATCCACCCGGCCCTTGCCGAAGTGGTGGAGAACGCGCTGCTCGGCCTCGAGTTCGACCAGGACTGAAGCGGACCCGCCAGCGCGAGCCCGGAATCGCGACCTACTGCAAGCGGTCGAGCAGCTGCGATCCCCAAGGGCTAGTGCGGCGCGTCGTGAGTCGTTTGACGGTTTGGGAGACTGGGGCATGGCAAACCGACCTGCCCCGGCGTTGTCGTTGCGTGATGGTGATCGGGAGGAGCTGGCCCGGTGGACGCGGTCATCGTCGACACGTGCTGGCCTGGCACAGCGGGCGAGGATCGTGCTGTTGGCTGCCGACGGTTCCTCGAATACCGAGATCGCTGACAAGGTCGGCATGAGCCGACCGACGGTGATCTCATGGCGCAAGCGGTACCAGGACAAGGGGATCGACGGGCTGGTCGATCAGGACCGGTCCGGTCGCCCCCGGCGCATCGATCACCGGCAGATCGTGTCTGCCACGTTGACTCCGCCGCCGAAGAAGTACGGCGTCACGCACTGGTCGACGCGACTGCTGGCCAAGCATCTGAGCGTGGGGGACGCGACGATTGCCCGGACCTGGCGTGAGTACGGGGTGCAGCCGTGGCGGTCGCAGACGTTCAACGGGCGGCCGCGGTTGCCAAATCGGCTCCGGCGTAACGGGCTTGAAGGTTGGTGGCCGTGCCCGCGCCGTAGACGAAGAGCGCGACGAACAGCAGCGGCACGTTGTCGAGCGCGGCCGCCAACACCACGCCGGCCGCGCCGAGCCCGCCCGCAGCGAACCCGAGACCCAAGCCGAGCCGGCGTCCGGAACGTTGGCTGATGCGTCCGACCAGGTAGGCCGCGAGCGCCGAGCCGAGCGTGAACAGCGCGGCCGGCACGCCCGCGAGCCCCTTGGTGTGCATCATCTGCTCGGCGAGCAGCGCGCCAACGGTCACGCCGGCCGCGAGCCCGGCGCCGCCGAGCACCTGCCCGAGCATCACCACGCGCAGCGTCCGCTGTTGCACCCGGTCGCGCTCGGCCTCGGTGACCTTTCCAACTGTGTGCATAACTCGTATCCTACTTGTATACGAGTTTGAGGAGCCAGTCACGATGTCCACCACCGCCGCCGACCGTGCGCACACCCACCTCCGCGAGGAGATCCTGCAGGGCCGCATCACGCCCGGCACGATGCTCAGCGAATCGGAGCTCGCCGGACGCCTGTCGATGAGCCGCACTCCAGTACGCGCGGCGCTCACCCGCCTGCAGGACGAGGGCTGGGTGACGATCTATCCGCAGCGCGGCGCGCTGGTGCGCGAGGTCGGCGAGCAGGAGGTGTGGGACGCCGCGGCGGTGCGGCACGCGCTGGAGTCGGCCGGGGTGCGTCGTGGTGTTCCGTCGCTGCGCGATGCACTTTCGGGCGAGCTGGCTGAGAACCTTGAAGCGCAGCGGGTTGCCTTGTCGGACAACGACTTTGCTTCATTCATGAGCCTGGCAATGCGGTTTCACCGCGGGTTCGTCGAGCTGGCCGGCAACGCCGTGATGCTGTCGGTATATGACCGGCTGCAGGACAAGCAGGCCGCCGCGATCGCGCGCAGTTCGGGCACGATCACCGGCGACATCGACCAGGTGATCGCCGAGCATCGGCGGCTGCTCGATGACGCGCTGCGGGGCGACTGGGTGACGTTCGCGACGCATCTCGACGACCACCAGACGCGCAACCACGGGTTGGAGTCGGGGTCGACGCGCTGAGTTCGGGGATCCCACGCGAAAGTGCCCGGACGATTCCGTCCGGGCACTTCACGATGTTGTATCTGCTTACTTCGGCGAGAGGTCACTCGGACGCGACGTGATCGCCACCATGACGCCACCGGCCAGCTTGTCTTCCGTGACGGTGCCGTAGGGCTGTTTCTGGGCCGCGTTGCCTGACCAACCCAGCGCTACCGGCAGTTCGTTGACGCCGATCTTCGCCTTGTAGTTCTTGACGACCTTGTACCCGCGCTTGGTCAGTTCCTTCTCGTAGAAGGAGATGATCTGGTCGCTGGGCACGCCGCTGAGCGAAAACTGCCACGAGCCGTTGAACGGGCCGGCAAGTTCATCGAGCGTCGCCTCGGCCGGCACCGGCCAGGTCTTCACTCCGGTCGGGCCGCCGTCTTTGACCGTCACTTCCTTCACGGTGAGCGAGTTGCCTGCGGCAGCGGTCGACGAACCGCCGTTCGTCGACGAACCGCCTGCCTGTTCGGAGGTGCTGGTCGCACCGCCATTCGCCGACGTGGTGCTGCTGCTCGAAGCCGCCTCGGATGGCGTGCTGGAGTCGGACCCGCCGTCCGACCCGCACGCCGTGAGCGCGAGCGCGCACGTCACTGCTGCGGCCAGCTTCATCGTGTGTTTGTGCATTGCTGCCCCTCCTGGCGCCGGGCAGAACCCGGCTATCGATGATTTGCCAGACCGGGGACGCAACGATCGGCGGGACGGTTCCACCAACGTCCACCAGTTGAGACTCGCTCTTACGGGGAATGGCCGACGTCCACGACGCCCACACACTCAACCGTCAGACCTGCAGCGTGCGCGAGATAGTCATTCAGTGCGAGCGAGGCCTTCTCCGCGCTGTCCGAGTCGCTGTCGAGCACCGACTGCAGCATCATCGCGTGCAGCCGCGACCCCATCGCGATCTCGGCAGACTCGACCCGACTGAACCAGAACCGAAGGGACAGCCCCTGCAGCGGGGCGATCGCGTCGGCCAAGAAGTCGTTGCGAGCGCCGGCTACCAGCAGATCGTGGGTTTCCTTCACAGTCTCCGCGTAGGCGGGCGTGCGCGCCGTAGTCTGGGCGGCGATGATTCCGACCGACCACGTGCTCGACCTGTTCGCCGTCCCCGGCGCTCTCGAACCCCTCGCCGGCGGCCAGGGGAACAGCGTCCGTGCCGGTGATCTGGTGCTCTCCCCCGGCCGCAACCCGCAGCTGCAGAGCCGGCTGAGTCCGATGCTGGCGGCTGGCCGCCGAGCTCGACACGCGTCCGGGGCGTGACCGCCGAGACCTACGCATCGCCATGCCGGTGCCCGCGCGCGACCTCTCCTGGGTCGTGGACGGTTGGGCTGCAAGCAGATTCGAGCCCGGCACACGTGCGCTGACCGACCTGCCGCCGACGCGCGCCGCGGGTGCGGTCTTCCATGCTGAGCTCGCCCGGGCCGGTCTCACCTGGACGCCGGTGAGCGACGACCGCTGGCAGGTCGCCGAGCGGATCGCGTTCGGTAACGAGCCGGTGCCCGACGACGCGCCGCCGCTGGTGCATGCCCTGGCCGATGAGCGCGACGACACCGACCTCGGGCCCGACCAGTTCGTGCACGGCGACCTCGCCGGCAACCTGCTGCTCGACGCCGACGGCGCCCCGGTGGTCATCGACGTCGCGCCCTACTGGCGTCCGGCGTTGTGGGCCGAGGCCGTGTGGGTGCTCGACTCGGTGATGTGGCTCGGCGCCAATGCGGGGCGATGGAGGAGTTTGCTTCCGGCGCAGGCCGGCAGGCGATGGTGCGGGCGGCGATGTTCAGGCTGCTCAGTGACCGCCCAGCGGATGTTCCCAGGTTCGAGGAAGTGCTGGGCCTTTGAAGGCTCATCACAAACCAGGGTGTAGCTGAGGTCTGAAGCCGCCGGTTTCGAGGAGGGATCGGGCGATGTAGTGGGCGAGGTTGCGGAAGCCGAGGGCCGACCCGCGTAGGTGCTCGAGGCGACCGTTGATCGCCTCCGTTGGTCCGTTGCTGGTGCCAGGCCGGTCGAAGTAGGCCAGCACGTCGGCGGACCGCTTGGTCAGGGTGCGGCCAAGGGTGGTGATCTCGGTCAAGGCCTTGGGCACACCGGTACTGATCGAATCGATGAGGGCGGTCATGAGCTTCTTGCCGGTGGCACGGTCGCGGTGCCGGTACGCCGCGATCATCCGCTGGTAGATGCCCCAGGTGCACTCAACTTCCACATGCTCCTCGACCGCGAACAACGCGGTGAGGCGGTCCTGCTGCCGGTCGGTGAGCAGGGGGCCTGACCCCGGTTCTTGGACACGCTGAATCCAGCACCTGGTGCTGGGGAAGCGAGATGATCCGAGAATCATGGCCAGGAAGAACTACTCCGAGGAGTTCCGTCGTCAGGCCGTCGACTTGTACGAGTCCACCCCGGGCGCCACGGTCCGCGGCATCGCCGAGGACCTCGGCATCGTGCGTGGCACGCTGCGGGGTTGGCTCGAGGTCTACGGGACCGGCAAGAAGACCGCCGCTGACGGGACGTTGACCTCCAGCCCGCTGCAAGCCAAGACGTCCGCCGCGAGCTCGTCGGCACCGACGGACGAGACGCCGGAGCAGAGGATCGCCCGGCTCGAGGCCGAGAACGCGGCGTTGCGAGCGGAGACCACCAAGCTCACGACCGAGCGGGAGATCCTGCAGCGGGCGGCCAAGTATTTCGCCGGGGAGACGCGCTGGTGAGTCGCTTCCAGTTCGTCGCCGACAACTCCGCCACCTTCGAGGTGAAGCGACTGTGCGAGCTCGTCGAGATCGAGCGCTCGTCCTACTACGCCTGGCTCAAGGCCGCGCCGGCCCGCGAAGCCAGAGCAGCTGACGACGCAGCGCTGGCTGAGCGGATCAGAGCGGTCCATGCCGAGGACAACACTCAGGGCGCGCCGCGGATCACCGCCGAGCTCAACGCTCAACTCGGTGACAGCGCGGCTGCCGGTGAGCGGGTCAACCACAAGCGTGTCGCGAGGGTGATGCGCTTTGAGGGCATCCGCGGCTACATGAAGAAGCGCCGGGTCCGCACCACGATCCCCGAGCCGTCGGGGCAGAAGTACCCCGACCTGCTCCAGCGTGACTTCACCGCCGAGCGCTCCAACGAGCGCTATGTCGGCGACATCACCTACCTGCCGCTGGCCGACGGGACGAACCTGTACTTGGCGACCGTGATCGACTGCTACTCCCGTCGGCTGGCCGGGTGGGCCATCGCCGACCACATGCGCACCGAACTCGTCGAGGACGCCCTCAAGGCCGCCGCCGCGACCCGGGGCAGCCTCAAGGGCGCTGTGTTCCACAGCGACCACGGGTCGGTCTACTGCTCGAAGGCCTACGCCAAGCTCTGCCGCAAGCTCGGCGTGACCCAGTCCATGGGCGCCGTCGGATCCAGCGCGGACAACGCCCTCGCAGAGTCGTTCAACGCCACGATGAAGCGTGAAGTCCTCCAAGACGCCGCCTGCTGGAGTGACGAGCTGACCTGCCGTCGGCAGGTCTTCAGATGGCTCGTCCGCTACAACACCAAGCGACGCCACTCGTGGTGTCGCTACACCTCGCCGGTCGCCTTCGAGACCGGCTACACCGCTACGCTGCGACCTGCTGCGTAATCACACCCCGTGTCCAAGATCCGGGGGTAGGGCCCCAGGTCCGCTCCGGTATGCAGCGTGCGCCGCGCACGGTACAAAGGGTCACCGGCCCGACCCCGGTGGCCGTGCAGCTCGTGCTGGACCCGGCGCCGGCACTTGTCCAGGGCGTCACCGGCTAACCGGACGACATGAAACGGGTCCATCACCGTGGTCGCGTCCGGGAGTTCTTCGGTAGCAGCAGTTTTGAAGCCGGTGAACCCATCCATCGCGACGACCTGCACCGTCTCACGCCACGCTGGGTCACGGTCGGCGAGCCAAGTCTTGAACACGGCCTTGGATCGGCCGGGAACCATGTCTAACAACCGTGCTGGCCCGGTGCCGTCCTGGATCGGGGTCAGATCGATGATCACCGTGACGTACTTGTCGCCGTGCCGAGTGTGGCGCCAGACGTGTTCATCGACCCCGATCGCGGTGACACCTTCGAACCGGGCCGGGTCGTTGATCAACACCCGGTACCCCTCGGCGAGGACCGCGTCATTCGCGGTGTTCCAGGCAACGCCGAGTCCTTCAGCGACCCGGGCGACGGTCAGGTGCTGACACACGATCGCGGCAAGTGCCCACGCCATCGCACGCCGCGACAAGGTGGCTCGCGGTTCGGCCGCGAGGCTGGTGTCTTGGCGCCACACATGCCCACACTCGGTGCACCGGTACCGCCGTACCGTGACCAGCAGTGTCGTTGGTCGCCACCCGAACGGTTCGTGGGCCAACCGGCGGACCACGCTGCCCCGCGGGGTCCCTTCGCAGCCGCACCGGTGACACCACCGGTCATCCTCAACGACCCGGCACGTCAGCACCGCCCGGCCTGGTTCAAGACGTTGACCCGTCGCGAGGAGACCAAGCTCATCCAGGCGGCAGAACGTAGTCAGGTCAGGCGTCGTGAAGGTAGCGTTGTGCACGTCGAGGTCTTCCAGATGAGTTGCGTCAGAACTCTCATCATCGGGAGACCTCGACCCTCACCCCCGGACCGACGCGCCAGGAACTCCTACCTGAGTTGGGTCAAACGCTTAGTGCCTTGAGGGCGGGCGTTCCAGCGCCTCGATGATCTCGGCTTCGTCGCTGTTCAGTGCGGGTGGGATGGTCGTGACGACGCCGTTGATTTCGATGGTGGCTGAGCGCAGTGGTTTGAGGGCGCGCAGGACACGGCGCAGGGACAGCCCGGTCCGGGCTTGTACTTCGCGGCTGACGGCGAGGGCGGTGAACACGATGGTGAGGTGGGCCTCGATCGCGTCGCGGGTGCGGGCGAACATGGGCCGGGCGCGCAGGTCGGTCTTGGACATCCGGAATGATTGCTCGACGTGCCACAGGTCGTGGTAGCTGGCGATCACTTCGCTCGCGGGCATCAGTTCGGCCGGGATGTTGGTGACGTACCCCTTGAGCCCGACCAGCCGGCGTGCCCTCGCCAGTGACGCCTCATCCAGCGTGCGTGAACCGTTGGTGGTTTTGACGAATCGTGGTGTCCGCGCGGCCTTTTCACCGGCGACGACGGCCTTGGCGCGGTTCTCCTGCAGGGTCAAGGTGGTGCTGTCCCGGGCGGCGCGTTTCGCGGAGTACGCCCACACTGCCCGCCACGACCCGGGATGCTGCTCCCGATCCCACACCGGTTCCGCCTTGAGGTTCGGGTCGTTCTCGACCGTGTGCCCGGTCCGTGGGGTGAGGGTATCGATGAGCTGCCCGTCGGTGAACGCGTCACCGTGCCACCGGAAATGAGACTCCAGATCCTTGGGTGCCTTGGTCACCCGGGAGCCCACGATGAACCGCAAGTTCGCCTCGTCGAGGGCTGTGAGGTTGGACGTGGACAGCATCCCCGCGTCGGCGACCACGACCATGTCCGCGATGTTGTGGCGTTCCTGGAACTGCTTGACGATCGGGATGATCGTGGCCGTCTCGGCCTTGTTGCCTTCGAAGCAGCCGATCTCCAGCGGGAACCCTTCCCGGTCGACCAGCAACCCGACCACGATCTGCGGGTCGACCCGCCGCTCCTTGGAATACCCGACCTTACGCAGGCCGTCCTCCTTCTCCGCCTCGAAGTAGAGCGTGGTGACGTCGTACAACACCAACGACACATCACCGCTGGTGCAGGCGTGCTCGAAACAGGCCACCGCGACCTGGTCGCGGTACGAGCCCTGATGCGCCCGCCGCAACGTCCGCTTCCGCGTCGACAGACTCACCGCTCGCCGCCCCAACTCGGCCAGGACCCGGTCCACATCGAGCAGGCTCGTCGGCTCCACGACCCGAGCGATCACCAAGTCCCGGAAGATGTCATCGGCCACGACATCGAAACCCAGGTCCGTGTACACCCCGGCCAGGGCCCCGTACAGCAGCCCCGAGGACGTCTTGAGCACCCGTGACCTCGACACCATCGGCCGAGCCGCTGACACCGCTGGCACTGCCGACACTGCCGACGATGGCTCGGGGTCCATGAACAGCCCCGACGGCCGCGCCGCGGGCACCATCACCGCCTTCGCGGCCACCGGCGTGATCCCGAGGTCCAGCACCCCCTGCCGGTCATCGGCGAGCAGAGCCCGCGCCTGCTCCATCAGCAACCCGAGGTCGGCCTCGTTCCTGGCGGACCCGACATGACGCACGATCCGACGCCGACCGTTGACCGACTCAGCGATCTGCACCGCGGTCGCTCCCGAGGCCGTCCGCACCCGCCGAATCCACACCACCGCGCGACCCTCACCATCGAATTAGTGCCTTAGCGACACACTAATCGTCGGCATCCCCGCAGGTCACAGCGATTCAAACCCCTCGAATCCATCAAAGTGACCCAACTCAGGTGGCGCCAGACGTGTTCATCGACCCCGATCGCGGTGACACCTTCGAACCGGGCCGGGTCGTTGATCAACACCCGGTACCCCTCGGCGAGGACCGCGTCATTCGCGGTGTTCCAGGCAACGCCGAGTCCTTCAGCGACCCGGGCGACGGTCAGGTGCTGACACACGATCGCGGCAAGTGCCCACGCCATCGCACGCCGCGACAAGGTGGCTCGCGGTTCGGCCGCGAGGCTGGTGTCTTGGCGCCACACATGCCCACACTCGGTGCACCGGTACCGCCGTACCGTGACCAGCAGTGTCGTTGGTCGCCACCCGAACGGTTCGTGGGCCAACCGGCGGACCACGCTGCCCCGCGGGGTCCCTTCGCAGCCGCACCGGTGACACCACCGGTCATCCTCAACGACCCGGCACGTCAGCACCGCCCGGCCTGGTTCAAGACGTTGACCCGTCGCGAGGAGACCAAGCTCATCCAGGCGGCAGAACGTAGTCAGGTCAGGCGTCGTGAAGGTAGCGTTGTGCACGTCGAGGTCTTCCAGATGAGTTGCGTCAGAACTCTCATCATCGGGAGACCTCGACCCTCACCCCCGGACCGACGCGCCAGGAACTCCTACACCCTCATCTGTGATGAGCCCCTTTGAAGCGCCCGAGATTTCAGTTCTTCTTGGCGGGAATACAAATGAGGGCGATCCAATGGATCGCCCTCATTTGTTGCTCGCGGCTAGGTCGCGTCCAAGTCAACGCGGGTTCCACCGTCCAGGGTGTCGACCGTGAATTTCACGAGTTCAAGAACTTCTGGGGTGTATCCGCTCGACCGGCGGGGGTCGTCGCTAATCCAAGCTTCCGCAGCGCGGAGTGAGAGATGTGCGCTTGCTACTGCCGGGCTGTCCGGCCATGCCGCGAGCCAAGCGTGGACCGTGTCTGCGACTCGCCCCGGCTCGGAGACGATGACCTCCTCCCACGTGGCGGACGCATCCGCGCGCGAGTCGATGCTCTTCGCAGCCTCGTGCAGTAGCTTCTCGTCGGTGAACACGCCCTCGATGGGACTGCGCTCTTCTGAATCGGAGAAAAGGAAGCGAAGTGTGGTGCTTACATCTTGCACGCCAGCACCCGTGACGGTGTGTATGCACGTGCATAGTAGGTCTTGCCTCCGTACACGATAGTGCCCAGAGTGACGCCGATGAACGTGGTGTTCGTCTTACCCTGACAGGTCTTGTTTACGTTCTTCTGTTCCAGGCGGGCTACATTGCTCGCGTATGACATCGTCGTGCCACCGGCCTTTGTCCACAGTGTGTACCACTTGTAGCGGATGTCGTTTGCGTGAGTAATTTTTGATACCGGAACGGTGCAGGTCGTAATGGGCTTGTTTCCTGCCGCATTATGGCCGTATGACGCTCGGAGGTAGATCGCGCCAGGATTTAGTGTGCATGGCCCGTAGTTGGGGGTTGCCATCATTTGGGTAGCCCCAGATCCGCACTCCAAGGAATCCAGTTTGGCCATGGCCTCGGCGGTCGATCGAGCTTCCACAAACCGCGTGGCATGGGATTGGCCGTCGGCTGTCACCTGAGACATGCATTCACTTACCGTTGTCACGGCAGTCTCGGCCGCGCTTGAGGCGGATGCGGCAGGTGCGTACGCGATGCTCCCGAGAGTGAGGGTCAAAACCGTGGCAAGTGGGCCTGACTTCACGAATCCCCCTAGATTCTGAAAGGTGCCTGTCGGAACGAGGTAGACCGGAGCTGCTGTGAGGATAGATCACCGGCCAACGGTGGCCGTAGGTGGGCGAGCAGGTGATCTGTATCACCCCAATGGGTGAGAGAGTCCGGCTCAATGCCGCGTGTGCGCGATGGCGTTCATTGGGCCGGTCGAACCCAATCAACTTGCACTCCGTCGCCAGCGGGAACGGGAGGGTTGGGTTGAACGGTGACCTGGCTCCACCCTGCTGAGGGAGAGGGTGCCTTGTAGATGCGGAACGCCGCCCCCTCGACACGGAAGGCCCACCCCGCACCGTTGTTGCGCTTGAACACCACGCCATCGCCCTGCGGGAGCTTCGGGTAGGACTTCTCATCGGTCAGGCACATCGATCACCGGGAGATCGTGTCTGCCACGTTGACTCCGCCGCCGAAGAAGTACGGCGTCACGCACTGGTCGACGCGACTGCTGGCCAAGCATCTGAGCGTGGGGGACGCGACGATTGCCCGGACCTGGCGTGAGTACGGGGTGCAGCCGTGGCGGTCGCAGACGTTCAAGTTCTTCACCGACCCGGAGCTGGTCGCGAAGGTGACTGACGTCGTCGGGTTGTACCTGAATCCGCCGGAGAACGCGGTGGTGCTGTGCGTGGACGAGAAGTCTCAGATCCAGGCGTTGGACCGCACCGCGCCGATGTTGCCGATGCAACCTGGGCTGCCCGAGCGGCGCACCCACGACTACAAACGGCATGGCACGTCCACCTTGTTCGCCGCCTTGGAGATCGCGACCGGGCAGGTCACCGGTGCGTGTAAGAACCGGCACCGCCACCAGGAGTTCCTGGCGTTCTTGAAGCAGATCGCCCGGGCCTACCCCGCCCAGGAACTGCACCTGGTGATGGACAACTACGCCGCGCACAAGCACAAGAACGTCAAGGCATGGCTCGCGGTCAACCCCCGCGTGGTCGTGCACTTCACCCCGACCCACGCATCCTGGATGAACATGGTCGAGATCTGGTTCGGCATCATCGAACGCCAAGCGATCCACTGCGGCACGTTCACCTCCGTGCCCGACCTAAACGCCAAGATTCGCGCCTTCATCACCGGCTGGAGCAACCGATCCCACCCGTTCGTCTGGACCAAGACCGCCGATCAAATCCTCGCGAAGGCCAACCGTCAGAAGACTTCAAACGCAGCCCACTAGTGCCGCGATCGAAACCTGGCACGACGCGCGCCGAAACCTCCACGTTGGTCGAGTAGGTGCGAGCCCCGTGGGGTACTCCTCGGAGACCAGGACTCCCGACGGAACATCGTCAAGATTCCGTAAAGGTCCCGAGGTCCGAAGGTCGGCCGTGATCGAATGTCTCCCAGCCGGCGGTCACTTCCGATCGTCATCGACTCGGGGGAGCGCATGGGCGCCGAATTTGCTGTCTGCACAACAGGATTGCGCAAGGTCTATCGAGGTCGTCGAGGCCGGCACGTCGCCGTTCAGGGGCTCGACCTCAACGTGCCGGTCGGAGGTGTGCACGGCTTCCTCGGACCGAACGGATCGGGCAAGACAACCTCGCTTCGCATGCTGCTCGGACTCATCCGAGCCGACGGCGGCACGATGGAGATCTTCGGACGCTCGGTGCCTGATCACCTGCCGGAGGTGATCTCGCGCGTCGGCGCGATCGTCGAGTCGCCCAAGTTCTTCCCTGCCTTCAGCGGCCGACAGAACCTGTCGCTGCTGGCCGACGCCATCGGTGCCGATCGCCGCGCGGTCGACCGGGTGTTGGAGGAGACCTCGCTGAAGGAGCGCGCCGGTGACCCCTTCAAGTCGTACTCGCTCGGCATGAAGCAGCGCCTGGCGATCGCCGCCACGCTGTTGAAGTCGCCCGAACTGTTGATCTTCGATGAGCCTACGAACGGCTTGGACCCGGCAGGCATTCACGAGATCCGGCGCACCATGCGGTCCTTGGCCGACGAGGGGCGCACGGTGCTGGTGAGCAGTCACATCCTGAGTGAGATCCAGCAGGTCGCCGACACGGTGTCGATCATCGGTCAGGGACGGCTTCTGGCCGAGGGATCGGTGGCCGAGCTGATGGCGCAGGGCGGTGGGGGCGCCACCGTCCGGACGACGGACGACGAGAAGGCCCGCGAGGTGCTTGCGGGAGCCGGTCTGCCGGTGAGAACCGAGCACGGACATCTTGCCCTCGAGGACGTCGCTGATCCTGCGGTGATCTCCGAAATGCTTGCCGCACACCGGATCTGGTTGCGGGAACTACGTCCTACCGGTCACGATCTGGAGTCGGTGTTCCTCGAGCTCACCCGTTCCGAAGGCCTTGAGGCGACCGGCGGTGTGCGATGACCCGATTGATCAAGGCGGAGTTCCGGCGTGCGTTCGCTCGGGGCATCACCAAAGGCGTGCTGTTGCTGGCGCTGCTGTTCGCCGGGTTCACCATCTTCGCGATGCGCCAGCAGGTGTCGAACATGCCGACCCAGGCCGAGGTGCAGCAGACCTTCAGGTTCGCCCACGACGACTGGGCGAAGAATCACCAGAGGTACGAGAAGGACTGCCTTGCGAGCACTCCCGAGTCGGAGCGAAACAACGCGCCGACGGACTTCTGCGACTTCCCTGAACCGAAATTGTCGGACTTCGTCGGTCAGAACGGCACCCTCGGTGGGGTACTGAAACAGGGGACTTCGGGCCTACTGATGGTGGCCGCACTTGCTGCCCTCGTCTTAGGCGCGAGTCTGGCGTGCGCCGAGTTCGCCTCCGGATCGATGATGACCTGGCTGACCTTCGAGCCCCAACGCATCCCCGTATATGCCTCCAAGGTGCTGGTGGCGACGCTGATGGGGCTGCTGCCGGTCCTGGTGCTCGTGGCGATCGCCGGCCCGGGTTTCTGGTTGGCCGGCTCGTCCGGGGAACTGGAGTTCGCTGCGGGTGAACAGTCGACCTATCTCGCGACCTTGGGACGGCTCTTCGGCGTCGGTGTGTTCTGCAGTCTGGTCGGCACAGCCCTTGGCTTCGTGCTGCGCCACACGACGGCCGTCCTCGGGTTCGCTGCCGTTTGGCTCATCGCGGTCGAACTGATCGGGGGGAATTCGATCGCCGACGCTCGTCGCTGGACCATCGGCACTGCGTTGAGTGCGTTCGTCGACCACGGCAAGGAATGGGAGACCTATCCGCCGTGCTACAGCGGTGGAGCCGACTGCAGACCGGTCATCCACTGGCTCGGTTTCTGGCCTGCCACGAGCTATCTCCTCGTCGTCGCGGTGGTGGGCTTTCTGATCGGCCTGGTCACTTTCCGCCGCCGCGACGTCGGCTGACGTCGGCTGACGTCGGCTGACGTCGGCTGACGTCGGCTGACGTCGGCTGACGTCGGCTGACGCGCCGAGTGTCAGACGGTTTGCTTCGTCCGTGACTCAAACCGTCTGACACCCGGCACGTACGGTCGAGGCATGTCCAACCGTTTGCAGCACGCGACGAGCCCCTACCTGCTCCAACACGCCGACAACCCGGTCGACTGGTGGGAGTGGGGGCGGGACGCGTTCGCCGAGGCTCGGCGCCGCGGCGTCCCGGTGCTGCTGTCGGTCGGGTACGCGGCCTGCCACTGGTGCCACGTGATGGCCCATGAATCGTTCGAGGACGACGCCACGGCCGCGTTGATGAACGAGCACTTCGTCAGCATCAAAGTCGACCGCGAAGAACGCCCGGACATCGACGCGATCTACATGAACGCCACCACCGCGATGACCGGGCACGGCGGCTGGCCGATGACCTGCGTCCTCGACCACGACGGCTCGCCCTTCTTCGCCGGCACCTACTTTCCGCCGCAGCCGCGCCACGGTCAGCCCGCCTTCCAACAGGTGCTCGGCTTCCTCGCCGACGCGTGGGAGAACCGGCAGGACGACATCCGCGGCGCGGCCGATGCCCTGCGCCAGCACCTGAACCGCGAGTCCGCTGCAGCACGCCCCGTCACGGGTGCCGAACTCGACATTGCGGTCGCGCTGTTCGAACGCGAATTCGACCGCCGATCAAAGGGATTCGGGGGTGCACCGAAGTTCCCGCCGTCCATGGTCCTGGAGTTCCTGCGCCTACGGGCGACGCACGGTGACGGGTCGGCGGCGACGATGCTCGAGCAGACCTGCGACGCCATGGCGCGCGGCGGGATGTACGACCAGCTCGGTGGTGGCTTCGCCCGCTACAGCGTCGACAGCGACTGGGTCGTGCCGCACTTCGAGAAGATGCTCTACGACAACGCACAGCTGCTCGGTGTGTACGCCCGGCTCGGCACGCCGCTGGGCGACCGGGTCGCGCGGCAGACCGCCGACTTCATGCTGCGCGAACTGCGGACCGACCATGGTGCCCTGGCCAGTTCCTTGGACGCCGACTCCGAAGGCGTCGAGGGCAAGTTCTACGCCTGGACCCCGGAACAACTCCTCGAAGTGCTCGGTGAGGACGACGGCCGGTGGGCGGCAGAGGCCTTCGGGGTCACGCGCACCGGCACCTTCGAGCACGGCAGTTCGGTGCTGCAACTGAGCGACGACGTCGACGAGACACGACTCGCCGACGTCCGGCAGAAACTGTTGGACGCGCGCGAACTGCGGATCCGCCCCGAACGCGACGACAAGGTGGTCGCCGCCTGGAACGGCCTGGCGATCAGCGGACTGGTCGCGGCGGCGCAGGCGCTCGCCGATTCCCAGTACCTCGACGCGGCGCGCGCGATCGCCGATCACCTGCTCGAAGTGCACCTGGTCGACGGACGCCTGCGGCGGGTCTCCCGCGACGGTGTCGTCGGCAATCCGGACGCCGTGCTCGAGGACCTCGGGTGCCTCGCTGCCGGCCTGCTCGACCTCGCAGCGGCCACCGACGACAGCGTTTACTTCGAGGCGGGCACACAATTGCTCGACGACGCGCTGGCCAGGTTCCGGGCGGACGACGGCGGCTTCCACGACACCGCGACCGATGCCGAGCAATTGATCGCCCGCCCGCGGGAAGCGGCCGACAATGCCAGCCCGTCCGGTCTGTCCGCCACCGTGAACGCGCTGGTCACGGCCACCGCTCTCGGCGGGTCCGGTCGGTACGAGGAAGCAGCGCGGGAAGCTCTCGCCACCGCCCACGAGGTGATGACCCGTGCGCCCCGGTTCGCCGGGTGGGCGTTGGTCGCCGCGCAGCGGTTGGCCGACGGCCCGGAGCAGGTCGCGGTGGTGGGTTCGCCCGGGCGGGATCGCGACCGACTCGTCGCGGCCGCCGTCCGGCGGTTCGGGGGACCGGTCGCGGTGGGTGCGTCCGACGATGCCCGGTTGTCGGTACTCGCCGAACGAGGGATCGTGACCGAGCCCGCGGCGTTCGTCTGCCGGGGCCGAACGTGTGATCTTCCGGTCACCGACCCGGATGCGTTGCGCGCTGGTCCGAACCAGGCCTGATCCACCCGTACGATTACGCGCATGGCCGGAGGACTTGCTGCACTTCTCGACGACATCGCGACCCTTGCTCGCGCTGCCGCCGCGTCCGTTGACGATGTGAGCCTCGCGGCCGGACGGGCCAGCGCGAAGGCCGCCGGCGTGGTGGTCGACGACACCGCGGTGACCCCGCGCTATGTCACGGGCATCGACCCCAAGCGCGAATTGCCGATCATCAAGAAGATCGCGATCGGTTCGCTGCGCAACAAGCTGCTGTTCATCCTGCCGGCCATCATGCTCGCCTCGCAGTTCCTGCCCTGGATCATCATGCCCGTGCTGATGGTCGGTGGCGCCTACCTGGCGTTCGAAGGTGCGGAGAAGCTGTACGAGGCGCTCACCGGCAAGCACGAAGAAGACAGCAACGAGGGCAAGTCCGAGGACGAGATCGCCTCCGGCGCCATCCGCACCGACTTCATCCTGTCCAGCGAGATCATGGTGATCTCGCTGAAGGAGGTCGCCGATGAGCCGTTCCTGTCCCGCCTGGCGATCCTGATCGTCGTCGCGATCTTCATCACCGTGGTCGTCTACGGCGTCGTCGGTCTCATCGTGAAGATGGACGACGTCGGCCTGGCCATGGCGAAGAAGGAATCCAGCGGCGCGCGCAAGTTCGGCAACGCGCTGGTCAAGGCCATGCCGAAGGTGCTGTCGGTGCTGTCGGTCGTCGGCATCGCCGCGATGATCTGGGTCGGTGGGCACATCCTGCTGATCGCGCTCGACGACATCGGTTGGCATTGGCCTTACGGCCAGGTGCACCACTTCGAGCAGTGGGTGAAGGACTCCACCGGTGCTCTCGGCGGAGTACTCGGCTGGTTCGCGAACACGCTCGCGTCCGCTCTGGTCGGCCTTGTGGTCGGCGGCATCATCACCGCGATCGTGCTGAAGTTCTTCCACAAGGACCACGGAGAACGCCATGCCGAGGGTCATGCTGAGGGTCATGGCGAAGGTCGTGACGGCGAGGCGGACGGCGTCGACCTCGACAAGGCCGACCCGGAGCCGCACGGCAACTGATCCGGCGGCCCCACCTTCGGCTTGATTGAGCCGGCGACGCCGGGCCTGGCCGGTGGCGAAAATCGGTAGTGCCCGTCGGGGAAGCCCAGCAGAATTGCCGCATGACAAGCAGCGATCTGTGGGACAGCGAGGCGGCGCTCCGTTATGACGAATCGTCGGCGTTCATGTTCGAGCCCGAAGTGCTCGATCCGGCCGTCGACTTCCTGGCCGCGCTGGCCGACGGTGGCTCGGCGCTGGAGTTCGCCATCGGCACCGGACGTGTCGCGATTCCGTTGGCTGACAGAGGAGTCCACGTCGCGGGGATCGAGCTGTCGGAGCCGATGGTCGAGCAGCTCCGTTCGAAGGACGCCGACCTTCCGGTCTCCATCGGTGACATGGCGACCGCGACTCGTCCCGGCGCGTTCGACCTCGTCTACCTGGTGTGGAACAGCATCGGGAACCTGCGCACCCAGTCGGAGCAGGTTGAGTGCTTCCGCAACGCGGCGCGCCATCTCAAGCCGGGCGGTCGCTTCGTCATCGAGCTGTGGGTGCCGGGGATCCGCCGCTTCCCGCCGGGCCAGGCAGCCGTGCCGTTCCACATGGGCGAGCACCACGTCGGCTTCGACACCTACGACATGACCACGCAGCAGGGCACCTCGCACCACTACACCCGCGGCGACGACGGATCGGTGCGCTACGGCGCGAGCAACTTCCGCTACATCTGGCCCGCAGAATGCGACCTGATGGCACAGCTCGCCGGCCTTGAGATCGAAGCGAGGTACGCCGACTGGTCGAAAGCTCCGTTCACCACCGACAGCGAGAGCCACGTATCGGTTTGGCGCAAGCCCTGACCGTCAGGCCCGCGGCCTATCGTGGCGGGCATGGAACGCATCGCGCTGATCTCGGACGTGCACGGCAATCTCACGGCGCTCGAGGCGGTGTTGGCCGACATCGACGCACGCGGAATCGACCGCATCTACAACCTCGGCGACTACGTCGGCAAGGGCCACCGCGGCCGCGAGGTGATCGAGCTGTGTCGGCAGCGGTGCGAGGTCAACATCCTCGGCAACTGGGACGACTTCCTGCCCGCCCTGGAGGAGTTCGGCAGCGCTGCAGACAATCCCGCGCTGCGGTGGTGGCGCGACGAACTCGGTCCCGGGCAGGGGGAGTGGTTGCGTGCCCTGCCGTTCAGTCACGACTTCACGATGAGCGGCCGGCGCATCCGGCTCTTCCACGCGTCGGCGACCAGCGTGCACAACCGGGTGCGGTTCGACCACGACGCCGGCGAGTTCTTCGGCATGTTCCAGAACACCCCGGCCACCGGCGACGGCCCCACTCCGACCGTCGTGGCGTACGGCGACACGCACGACTCCTTCCTGGAGACCGAGTTCGGGCTGACGCTGATCAACGCCGGCAGCGTCGGCAACGCGCTCGACGACAACATCCCCGTCTACGTCATTCTCGAAGGCGTGCTGGACGGCGAGGAGCCGGCGCCGTTCGGTGTGCAGTTCGTGCGGGTGCCCTACGACATCGAGGCGGAGCTCGCCCACGCGAAGCAGGTCGACGCACCCGAGTACGAGCTCTACGTCGCCGAATTGCGCGACCGCCGGTACCGCGGCGACGTCAAGCGTGGCCTGCCGAGCGAGTACCACCGCGCGTCCGTGACGTCGTCCGAGTGACGTCGTAGCGCGACGAAGAGCCCACCGACACAATCCGGTGGGCTCTTCGTTCGCGATGCAAATGCGATCAGGTGGTCTGACCGTCGGTCGGTTCCTCCGAGCTGCGGTCGTCGTGCTCGTGCTCGTCGCGGGGCTGCTCCGACCCGCCGTCCGAGGACGCGTCGTCAGCACGGTCGTCAGCACGGTCGTCGCGTCGGTCACTGCCGGCGTCGTCACCGTCCTGCACTTCACGCGCCGGCTCGGGGTTGCCTTCGCCGGTCATGATCGGACGCTCGGCAGCGTTCTCGTCCTTCACGCCGTAACTGCCGCGGACGTCGTCCCATGCCTTGAGCTTGTCCTCGTCGATGTCGATCTTGAGCTCGTCGGGCATCTGCTGGGCCCGCTGCTCGCGGGTGGCTTCGTCAGGCCCCTGCTGATCGCGGTCTTCCGGATGGACTGCCTCCAACGGCTTGTCCTCGTCCTGAGCGCCGTCGTCGGTCGGGGCGGCACCGGACGTGGCCGCCGCCGGGGTGGGGGAGTCGACCTCACCGTCGTTGTCCGGGTCGAGACCGGCCTCGTCGGCAACGGTGGGCCTGCCCTCGGTCAGTTCGTCCGAACGCCCGTCACCCGATCTGTCCGATTCGGAGTCCGAATCCGCCGCGGCAGAACCGGGTTCGCCCTGTCCACTGTTGTCGGCACCGGTGTCTGTCGGGTCGGATCCCGTCGCACCGTGGTCGTTGCGGTGCTGGGCGTCCTGCCACGAACCATCCACCGCCGAGTCCTGGGTGGTGCGGCCGTCACGCTCCGATTGCTGATCCGACATCTGCTGCTCCTTTGCCACGATGAATTGCGAGGTGCTCGGACACTCATTAACGCACCGTCGCGGGCCCCGATGGGCTGTACGCGGGCGGAGGATTGCGCGGACTTTCGCGATGGTCGGCGGGCGCCGGTATCCTCGCGGGAGCCGGCATGGGTGATGACCCGAGAAGCTCAGATGGGCGATGCCAGCGTCCGCTACTGCAGTCAAAGCCGCGTCCACGCGGCAGAAGGAGAACAGGACACTCATGTCCTTCGACTACAAGGTTAAGGACCTCAGCCTCGCCGAGGCCGGCCGTCACCAGTTCCGCCTCGCCGAGCACGAGATGCCCGGCCTGATGGCGTTGCGGGAAGAGTTCGGCGATTCCAAGCCGCTCAAGGGGGCGAAGATCGCCGGTTCGCTGCATATGACCGTTCAGACCGGTGTGCTCATCGAGACCCTCACCGCGCTCGGCGCCGAAGTTCGCTGGGCCTCCTGCAACATCTACTCCACACAGGACGAGGCCGCCGCGGCCGCCGTGGTCGGGCCGAACGGCAGTGTCGACAACCCGCAGGGTGTTCCGGTGTTCGCCTGGAAGGGCGAGTCGCTGCCGGAGTACTGGGAGTGCACCAACGAGATCCTGACGTGGCCGGGCGGCGAGGGCCCGAACATGATCCTGGACGACGGTGGCGACGCCACGATGCTCGTCCACAAGGGCAAGGAATGGGAGGCCGCCGGTCAGGTGCCGCCCACCACCGAGGACGACTCCGAGGAGTTCTCGGTGTTCAAGGACCTCGTCCGCAAGACGATGACCGAAGACCCGCAGAAGTGGACCAAGATCGCCGCCGGCATCAAGGGCGTCACCGAGGAGACCACCACCGGCGTCCACCGCCTGTACGAGCTCGCTAAGTCCGGCGAACTGCTCTTCCCGGCGATCAACGTCAACGACTCGGTCACCAAGTCCAAATTCGACAACAAGTACGGCTGCCGTCACTCGGTGGTCGACGGCCTCAACCGTGCGACCGACGTCCTCATCGCCGGCAAGACCGCCGTCGTCGCGGGATACGGTGACGTGGGCAAGGGATGCGCCGCAGCGCTGGCCGGTCAGGGTGCACGTGTCGTCGTCACCGAGGTCGACCCGATCTGTGCGCTGCAGGCCGCGATGGAGGGCTTCCAGGTCGCCAAAATGGACGACGCCGCCGAGTACGGCGACATCTTCGTCACCACGACCGGTTGCTACGACGTCATCACCTCCGAGCACATGTCGAAGATGAAGAACAAGGCGATCGTCTCCAACATCGGTCACTTCGACAACGAGATCGACATGGCCGGCCTTGCCAAGCTTCCCGGCATCACCAAGACCGAGATCAAGCCGCAGGTCCACGAGTGGACCAAGCAGGACGGCAACTCGATCATCGTGCTGTCCGAGGGACGCCTGATGAACCTCGGCAACGCCACCGGTCACCCGAGCTTCGTGATGTCCAACTCGTTCGCGAACCAGACGATCGCCCAGATCGAGCTGTTCGAGAAGTCCGAGGAGTACGTCGACGAGGACGGCAAGCCCACGGTCACCACGCTGCCCAAGCACCTGGACGAGAAGGTCGCCCGTGCGCACCTCGCCGCCCTGGGTGTCGAGCTCACCGAGCTGACCAAGAACCAGGCCGAGTACCTCGGCGTCGACGTGGCGGGCCCCTACAAGCCCGAGCACTACCGGTACTGATCCGGGAGCATCTGAAATCGGCGTGAGTTCGTGACCTTCGCCAGGCCTGGCGAAGGGCACGAACTCACGCGCATTCTCGTTGCGGATCCGTTTGCCTGCTGTGTGAAGATAATTCGAGGTGAACGCGAGAAAGGCTGGATCTGAATGAGTGCCCGAGTGCTTGTGGTGGACGACGACCCGTCGCTCGGGGAGATGCTCGGCATCATCCTGCGCGGGGAAGGGATGCAGGTCGCCCACTGCTCGACGGGGTCCGGCGCATTGGCGGCGTTCCGCGATGCCAAGCCCGACATCGTTCTGCTCGACGTGATGCTGCCCGGTACCGACGGCGTCGAGGTCTGCCGACAGATCCGTGCCGAGTCGCACGTACCGATCGTGATGCTGACCGCCCGCACCGACACCACCGACGTGGTCGCTGGACTCGAGGCCGGCGCCGACGACTACGTCAACAAGCCATTCAAGCCACAGGAACTGGTCGCCCGCGTCCGTGCTCGGCTGCGCCGTGGCGACGAACCCGAGGTGGAGCAGCTGCGCCTCGGCGACCTCACGATCGACGTCGCCGGTCACTCCGTCGTCCGCGACGGCGCGCAGATCTCGCTGACCCCGTTGGAGTTCGACCTGCTGGTGGCGCTCGCGCGAAAGCCGTGGCAGGTCTTCACCCGGGAGGTCTTGCTGGAGCAGGTCTGGGGTTACCGACACGCCGGCGACACCCGACTGGTCAACGTGCACGTGCAGCGTCTGCGCTCCAAGGTCGAGCGCGACCCCGAGCACCCCGAGATCGTCCTGACCGTGCGAGGAGTCGGCTATAAGGCCGGACCGAGTGCCTGACCTCGGCGAGCCGCACGCGCAGCAGTCCGCTGCTCGCCGGTGGTTCGCCGC
This sequence comes from Yimella lutea, assembly GCF_006715095.1. NCBI lineage: Bacteria > Bacillati > Actinomycetota > Actinomycetes > Micrococcales > Dermacoccaceae > Yimella > Yimella lutea. The sequence goes on along the minus strand of NZ_VFMO01000001.1, from coordinate 3,036,633 downwards.
GCTCGGCGCGGCTCTGCTCGCCACCGCGCGCAGCGTCCGACACTCCTGGCGTCGTTCTTTGCACACCCGCGTGGTCACCACGACCGCGCTCGCCGGCGCGATCGTGACGCTGGTGCTCGGTTCCTACATGTACCACCGGATCGCGACGGACCTGGTGGAGTCGCGGACATCGTCCGCCGAGGCCGAGAGCCAGAGCCGCCGCGCCGACGCGCAGGAGATCTTCGCCAGTACCCCGAACACCGACCTCAGCTCGTTGCGGCAGCTCGCCAGCGACATGGTTCAGCAGGTCAGTTCGCCCGGGGACGACCTGTCCCGCCGGGTCGTCTTCATGCAGGCGGCCGACAACACCGCGCAGCCGATCCCGAAAGTCTCCTCCGCGCAGGCGAGTCCGGAGATGATCCCTGAAGCGATCCGGACGGCGTTGAAGGACGACCCCGATCACCAACAGGTGCAGATCATCACCGTCCCGCAACCGGACGGGGATTCGGTGCCGGCGGTGCTGATCGGTTCGCGGGTGTCGGTGCCGAACGCCGGCCCGTACGACCTGTTCTTCATCTTCCCGATGGACGACGAGGTCACGACGCTGAACATCGTCAAGGGCAGTTTCGCCGCCGGCGGTGTCGCCCTGCTCGCCCTGCTCGCCGCTCTCGCCTACCTGGTGACGCGCATGGTGGTGACGCCGGTGCGGTCGGCCGCGCACGTCGCCGAACGGCTCACCGCAGGTGCGCTCAACGAACGCATGCAGGTGTCCGGCGAGGACGACCTGGCCCGCCTCGCGACCTCGTTCAATGCGATGGCAGACAGCCTGCAACGGCAGATCCGGCAGCTGGAGGATCTGTCCTCACTGCAGCAACGGTTCACCTCGGACGTCTCGCACGAGTTGCGCACGCCGCTCACCACGATCCGCATGGCCGTCGACATGATTCACGCGCACCGCGCCGACTTCAGCCAGCCGCTGTCCCGCTCGGCCGAACTCCTCAGCGCCGAACTCGACCGATTCGAGGCACTGTTGTCCGATCTGCTCGAGATCAGCAGGTTCGACGCCGGGGCGGCTGCCCTCACCCTCGGGCCGGGCGACATGCGTGACCTGGTGGATCGCGTCGTCGACTCCGTCCAGATTCTCGCCGAACGCAACGGCACCGAGATCACCGTTCTCGGCAAGCGCGGCGTCGTCGTCCCGATGGACCACCGACGCATCGAGCGCATTCTGCGTAACTTGGTCACCAACGCGATCGAGCACGGTGAGCGCAAGCCGATCGAGATCGACATCGGTTCCAACTCCGGTGCCGTGGCAGTGACCGTGCGCGACCATGGTGTCGGGCTCGAACCCGGTGACGCTGTCCGGGTGTTCAACCGTTTCTGGCGCGCGGACCCGGCGCGTGCACGTACCACCGGAGGTACCGGCCTCGGCCTGTCGATTTCGCTCGAGGACGCCCGACTGCACGAGGGCTGGTTGCAGGCGTGGGGTTCGCCCGGTGAAGGCAGTTGTTTCCGACTCACCCTTCCGCGTCGGCCGGGTCAACCGATCGGTCGCTCGCCGCTGCCTCTGGCGCCCGACGACTCCCAGGTCGGACGGGTCATGCCGGCCGGCAACTCACTCACCCTGGGCACGAATTCCGGGAGCCAGACATGAGCCGTGTCCTTCGTTCGATCCTGGTCGCCGTTGTCGCCTTCGTGCTGGCAGCATGTGCCGGCCTTCCGACGTCCAGCGATGTCGAGGCTCGTCGACCGATCTCCGACGCACCGAGTGCACCCCCGGCCAATGTCGAGTTCTACGGACCGCGCAGCAACGCCGATCCGGTCGAGACGGTGAAGGGGTTCCTGCGCGCCAACGGCAGCGTCGACGAGGACTTCGCCGTCGCACGGCAATTCCTCACCACGGACGCCAGCCGCGGCTGGGCGCCCGGCGGGCGTGTCGCGATCAACCAGGGTGAACGCGACTTCGCGGTCACCCAGGTGACCCCGGGCCGCGTCTCGCTCACCGCGACGCAGTGGGCCGAACTCGACGCCGGCGGACACCTTCGTCAGTTGGCGGTGCCCAGCCACCGCACCGTCGACATCGGCCTCAAACAGGTCGACGGACAATGGCGCATCTCGCAACTGCCGGCCGACTTCGGACCGTACCTGTCGATGCGTGACTTCCGGGACCGGATGTACACGCCCTACACCGTCTACCTGGCCGAGCGCCGCACCCGCACCCTCGTGCCCGACCAGCAGTGGTTCCCTCGCACCGGACTCGCTGCAGCCCTCGCCCGCGCCGTGCTGCGCGGCGCGCCGGAATGGCTGGCACGGGCGCAGGGCACGACGCCCGACCTCAACCAGGTGCCGGGCGGTACGCGCCTCGCGGTCGACGCCGTCCCGATCGATCAGGACGGAGTCGCGACCGTCGACCTGACCGAGGGCGTCCGCACCGCTGACTCCGCCACTCGAAATGCGCTGTGGGCGGCGATGATGGCGACCTTGAACCAGGTGCCCAGGATCCACCGGGTGGCGATCACCGTCGGTGGTTCGCGTCTGGACACTCCTGATCTTCCGGACATGCCGGTCACGCCGACGGACGTAGGGTTCACCGTGCCGGCGACCAAGGACAACGGAGTGATCACGCGGTCGGGGCAGACGCTGCAATGGCGTGCCGACGCCGGCGCGGCGCAGCCACGTGGTCGAGCGCGACCAACTCTGCCGACATTGAACCGCAACTGGTACATGCTGGCGGCCGATGCCGACGGCGGACAGGTCGCGGGGATCAGCGGCGATCGCAAACTGCTCGGACGTTGGGTCAGTGGTGGCCAGGCCTACCAGGTTCCGGCGTTCGGACGACAGTTGACGCGCCCGAGCTTCAACTCACTCGACGAACTCTGGCTCGCCGGCCTGTCGTTGTCGAATGCAGGTCCCGACCGCGAAGTCTCCAGCGGCGCCGCCGTCTGGGTCATGGACACCACGAACTTCGTCGCGACGACGCGGGCTCAGGCGGTGTCGGTTCCCTGGTTGCGCGACGCGCAGGTGCTGTCACTGAAGTCCTCACGCGACGGCCAACGGGTGGCAGTCCTGACCCGGACGCCGAGGGGCGTCACCAAGTTGCTGCTCGCGTTCGTGATCCGGGATGCCAACGGCCAGGCCACGGCGTTGACCGAACCGATCGAGGTCGGGCAAGCCGTCAGCGATGTCAGCGATGTCGCGTGGGCCAACGACGTCACCCTTGCCGTCATCGGGCGAATGCGACCGGACGACGGTCAGCAGATCATCGAGGTGCCACTGAGCGGGTTCGTGAACCCGATGGGCGCCGTACCGGGTGCCGTACACATCGTGGGAACGGGCCGCGGCACCGGCGAACTGTTCGTCGTCACAGGCGATCCGGGCGTGCAGGAGCGGGTTGGCGGTGGCTGGCGGCGCGTCCCCGGCGTCCTCGACGTGGTGGCACCGGGAAGCTGACTTTCCACACGCCGACAGTTGCTCGGCGTGTCGTCCACAACGCTTGCTCGTCGCTCCGACGGCACGCGTGCATCGGGTTGGCTGGCCACCGTGCAGCGAATCACCCGAGCTCTCCGCCATGCCGCCTTCGGTCTGGAGCGATTGGGGGAACTCGCCGCGCCGCAGGCGTGTGGTGGATGCGGTCTGCGCCACCAGCGCCTGTGCGAGCCGTGTCGGGTGGGTTTCGAACGGCGTCTGGCTCAGCCCGCATTCGGTTGGGTCGAGCGCCCGCTGCCGGGTAGTCCGCCGTGCTGGGCCCACCTCGTCTACGAGGGTGCGGTCACGCGCATGCTTCCCGCGTTCAAGGACGACGACCGAGTCGATCTGCTGCCACCGTTGGCTGCGGCGGTGCGGGCTGCCGTGGAGGGAGTCTTCGACCAGAAGCCTGCGCTGGAGCGTGCCTTGCACACCGGTCGCCTGGTCGTCGTGTGTGCGCCGTCGACAGCCGCGTCGGTGCGGTTGCGGGGTCGACTGCCGCTGCGGGACCTCGTTCGTCGAGCCCTCGAAGGGTCCTCGATGCAGGTGGCCCCGCCAGGCGCACTGCGCTTCGGTCGAGCCGTGCGCGACCAGGCAGGTCTCGGGGTGACGCAGCGGGCCCGCAATCTGTCGGGTTCGATGCGCGCCACCGACGTCCAAGGACGACTTTGCCTGCTCCTGGACGATGTCATCACCTCGGGCGCGACCTTGACGGAGGCAAGTCGCGCCTTGCGCGTCGCCGGAGCGGACGACGTCGTGGCCCTGACTGCCGCTGCTGCCGTGCTGCGTCGACGCTGACGATGCGTGCCGTGCTGACGGTCGACCAGGCGAAAACCGTTGGACCTCATCGTTCTTCGTGTTCGTTTGGTTCCCACTGCAGCGCTCTGTCTCACCGTCGTGACCGACTGGCGGACGGTGCGCGATGGGTGCGTCGATCTGTGGACGCGGCGCCCGCGGTGGCATAGCGTTGGGTCATGGAGAGGCCTTGCGAAATCTCAGTTCGCAGCCGGCCTTGTGTCGCCACCGGAAAGGCAGGTGGTTCATCAGGAGATCAGGACGCTGAAGTCCGCACGACACTCTTGTAGAACACGAGGAGATTCCATGGAGATCACCGTCACCGGACGTCACACGTCCGTGCCCGAGCGTTTTCAGCGCCACATCGAGGAGAAGCTGGCGAAGGTCAACCAGCTCGACCCGCGGGTCACCCGTTGTGAGGTCGTAGTTTCCCACGAAGCCAACCCACGCCAGGCCAAGGAAGCCGAGCGCGTGGAGATCACCTGCTTCGGCAAGCGGGCCGTGATTCGCGCCGAGGCCAGTGCCGATGACACCTACGCAGCGCTCGACCTGGCGACCACCCGACTCGGGGAGCGATTGCGCCGGCAGCACGACAAGCGCAGGGTGCATCGCGGCGGACGCAAGGCACCCAAGTCTGTGCACGACGCCACTGCACCGCTCGCAGACCTCGACCTGTCGCCCGCACAGGGTGGGGCCGAGCAGGAGCCACCGGTGCCCGAGTCGATCGCGAAGCTCGGCGGTGACGCAGACTGCCCGGTCGAGTTGCGCGAGAAGGTGCACAGTACGTCTCCGATGACGGTCGACAACGCGCTCAGCGCCATGGAAGCCGTCGGACACGACTTCTTCTTCTTCCACGACGTCGACTCCGACAAGCCCACCGTCGTCTACCGGCGGCGCGGTTGGTCGTACGGAATGATCACCCTGGACATTCAGGAGCAGACGGAGCAGAGCGCCTGACAAGTCGAGCGACGGGCGGCGGATCCCTGGCGGGTCCGCCGCTCCCGCGTACCGGGCTACGGGTTGTTGTCGGTGACGCGGTCTAGGCTCGAACCGATGACCGACCAACCAGACCTCACGGCTGTCACCGAGACGCTCACCAAAGCGCAGGCGCGACGAATTGCGTTGGCCGCGCAGGGTTTTCACGACCGACGCCCGGAAGCTTTCGCGGCTTCGATGAGGCACGTGCAGCGAGTGATCGACCGGGTCGGCATCATCCAGATCGACAGCGTCAACGTGCTGGCGCGCAGTCAGTACCTCCCGCTGTTCTCCCGTCTCGGGCCCTACGACACCTCATTGCTCGATCGTGCTCGCGACACCGCGCCACGACGGCTCGTGGAGTACTGGGCTCACGAGGCATCCTTGATCCCGCCGACCACCTGGCCGCACCTCACGTTCCGGATGCGGCGTGCCGAGTCGGAGGCCTGGCGTGGGATGCAGAGTGTGGCCCACGAGCATCCTGAGGTGGTTGCTGCGGTCGAGACCGAGGTGCTGCGCTTCGGGCCGCTCACCGCGCGTCAGGTGGAGGCTCGCCTCAAGCACGATGTGCCGCGCAGCAAGGATCAGTGGGGCTGGAACTGGAGCTTGGTCAAGAACGCACTCGAGCATCTGTTCTGGGCGGGCCGGATCACCAGCGCCGGACGCACGACCCAGTTCGAGCGTCGGTACGCGGCAATCGAAACGGCCTTCCCGCCGGCAGCACGCGCGGCCGCCGGGCCTGAGGCGAGGCCGGCCGAGCAGGAGTCCTTCATCGAACTCGTCCGCATCGCTGCGCGGTCCCACGGCATCGGCAGCGAACTGTGCCTGCGCGACTACTTCCGGCTCAAGACCGAACAGGCCCGCCCCGCCATCGCGGAACTGGTGCGTACGGGCGAGTTGCGCCCGGTCGAGGTGCGCGGTTGGAAGCGTCCGGCATTTCTGTACGTCGATGCGGCTCGTCCGCGGCGGACCGAAGCCGAGGCTCTGCTGAGTCCGTTCGATTCGCTGGTCTGGCAGCGCGAACGCACGCACGACCTGTTCGATTTCCATTACCGCATCGAGATCTACACGCCGGCCGCTGATCGGGTGCACGGCTACTACGTGCTGCCGTTCCTGCACCGCGGCGAACTCGTCGGCCGCGTCGACCTCAAGGCCGATCGCAAGTCGAGCGTGCTTCTGGCACAACGCATTTCCTGGGAACCGGAAGCTTCACCGACCGCCGCGAAAGCGTTGATGCGCAATCTGCGATCGATGGCCGACTGGCTCGAGCTCACCGATCTTGCGATGCCGACCGACTGATCCTCGGTCAGTCGTTCCGTCGCTGCCGCTCGCGGTAGGCGGCAACGGCCGCGGCGTTGCTGCAACTGGGGGAGCAGAAGATCTTCGACCGGTTGCGGGTCAGGTCGAGCACGACGCCGTCGCAATCGTCCGCCTCACACACGGACAGTCGCGACAGCTCGTCGGCGCGGATGAAGTCGATCATCGCCATGGCCGTCTCGACCAGGATGCGCACATCCAGGGGGCGGTCGTCGGCCACGACGTGCAGGTGCCAGTCCAGGTCGTCGTGGCGCACCAGGCGGGGCTGCGTCTGCACCTGCGCGAGCGCGTCATTGACCAGGTGGGCCGCGCTGTCCCGATCGGCGGTGAGGATCGCGCGTAATCGCGGACGCAGCGCGCGGACGGCATCCAGGTCTGCCCGCGTTCGTGGGGCCTGTCCGGTGTACCCCTCGCTGCGGTAGAACTCGTGCAGTTGTTCGAGTTCAGTCATGGTATCCGGCTCCGATGCCGAATTGACCAAGCGTACGGCGGCACGCAGGGCAGGCTCGGTGTCATGAGCAAAGCGCATGTTGACACCTTACATCCCGCCGTCCTACTGTCATGAGTCATGACCACCTTGACTCATGACGACACGCACGTCGCCCCAACCGTGAAGAACTCGCGTGGGTTGATGTTCGCCCTCCTGTCGGCGCTGTCGTTCGGTGGTTCGGGAGCGCTCGGACGCGGCCTCATCGAGCTCGGCTGGACACCCGGTGCCGCCGTGTTCTACCGGATCCTGGTCGCTTCGCTGGCACTCAGCATCCCGACCGCGCTCGCCCTTCGTGGACGGTGGCATCTGCTGCGCCAGGACGCTCGACTTGTCGTCGCCTACGGCTTGGTCGCGGTCGCCGGCACGCAGTTGTTCTACTTCAATGCGGTGCAGACCATGCCGGTCGCAATGGCATTGCTGGTCGAGTACGCCGCGCCGATCGCGGTGGTGGCGTTCCTGTGGGTGCGGCACGGTCAGCGTCCCTCCCGCACAACCGTTGTGGGGGCGGTGGTCGCGATCGTCGGGCTCGGGCTGGTTCTCGACCTGCTGTCGGGCGCGAGCGTCGACGTGGCAGGGATGACCTGGGCGTTGCTGGCGACGTGTGGTGCGGCGGTCTACTTCATCCTGTCTGCTCAGGAGACGCACCTGCCGCCGCTGGTTCTGGCTGGTGCCGGGCTGTGGGTCGGTGCTCTCGCGATGGGCCTCGCCTGCGCGACCGGAGTCGTGCCTTACGCAACGGCGACCGGCACCGTCGACTTCAGCGTCGGCGACGTCCCGTGGTGGATCGTGCTGCTCGTGCTCGGCCTGGTGACTGCTGCGCTCGCGTATGCGACCGGTATCGCTGCTGCCCGGGCGCTGGGCTCCCGGGTGGCCTCGTTCTTCGCGTTGATGGAGGTGCTGTTCTCGCTGATGTTCGGTGCGATCCTGCTCGGCCAGCAGCCCGGGCTCCTCCAGTTGGCAGGCGGCATTCTGATCCTCGGTGGTGTGGTGCTGGTCAAGCTCGGCGAGCCCGTCCCCGAACTCGAGCCCACCATCCCCGACCCCGTCTGACTCACCGAGTGGCCGGGCTATGAACCGGTGGCCGCCCTATAGCCCGGCCGCTTGTTCATAGCCCGGCCACTCGGTCAGTCAGGGCCAGGCGTTCGAAGCGCAGGCGGTCGACGACGCGGCCGTCGCCCAGCGGCTCGGTCAGGCTGTCTCGTCCGGTCTGCCGGAAGCCCGTCCGCCGCGCCACTGCGATCGACGGTTCGTTACCTTCGGCCACATTGATCGAGAGCCGTCTCAGCGCGAGACCTTCGGGTGAATAGGCATATCTTGCAGCAGCATTCACCGCTGCGACGGCCAGGCCGCGACCGCGCGCGTCCGGGTGCACCCAGTAACCGAGCTCGCCCGACCGGGTGCGCTGATCGATGTTCTGGACCGTGACACAGCCGAGGAACTCATCGCCGTCCGGTGCGCAGATCGCCCACCGCTGCCGGTCGGCGGTGACCTGACGTTCTCGGCTGAGCCACTCGCGCGTCTGCTGCAGGGTGCGGTCGGCGGACCCGTCCAGCCACAGCACCCAGGACGGATCGACGGACGCCTCGTGCGCGCGGTCGAGATCGGACGGCTGCAGCGGACGCAGCCGCACATCATCGGTTCGGACCGGGTGCGGCAGGCGCTCGTCGACCGTGCGATGGCGCTCGGTGGCAAGCAGTTCGAAGTACGCGCCGTCGGTCACCGACCCGTCCGCGTTCGTGTAGGCCTGATGATCGGCGCCCCACTGACGAAAGCCCGCCGTCAGCAGGATCTTCTGCGAGGCGATGTTGTCCAAGTCGGTGGCGGCATGGATGCGGGTGAGACCCAGTTCGTCGAAGCCGTGGTCGAGGACGGCAGGTAGTACCTGCGCGATGACCCGTCGTCCACGCGCGCTCTGCCACAGCCAGTAACCGACCTCGGCGTTGCCGGTGGTGCCCGCTCCGATGTCGAACAACCCGACGTTGCCGAGCGGTTCGCCGCTGTTGGCGTCCTCAATGCACCAGTTGAGCGACGTGCGCCGGTCCAGCCCGAGACGGTGGCGACGCATGAAGTCGGGGAAGGTCTGCTCGGTCGGAAGTTCATTCGCCATGAATCGCCGGGCGTCGGGGTCGGTGACATGCTCCGGACGCGGAGTGTCGGCGTACGTCCACTCACGCAGCACGAACCGCTCGGTGCGAAGCGTGGGGATCGAGAACGGTGCAATGCGCCCGGTCGCGCGATCGTCGGACGCCAGGAGTTCGAAGCTGATCGCGCCGGAATGCGGTCGGTCGTCGTGGGCCAGCGCAGCCCGCTCGGTGGCGCACTCGGTGAAGCCGGCCCGTCGCAGCGCACGCTGCGAGGCACGGTGGTCCTCGTCCGTGCCGGCGTACAGACGGTGCAGACCCAACCCACCGTCGACGCCGGCAGAATCCGTCCGATCGGCGAAGGCATGCGGGATGAGCAGGTCGAGAGCCTCGGCCAGCACTCCGCGTCCTCGAGCCGACGGGAGCAGCCAATAGCCGACCCACCCCGTGCCGCGGATGAAGTCGACGTCGAGGCGGGTGACCTGGATGTGGCCGAGGAGTTCATCGGTCGCTGCATCGGCGATGCACCAGAAGACACCGTCGCCGATCGCCATCCGCCGACGCCGGTCTCGCAGCCATCGCGGAAAGTCGCCGGCTCGCGGCTGCATGTCGGCGTTGAAGCGCTGCGCGATCTCGTCCGGGCCGTCCGACAACCCCTCGTGATCCCGGTACGGACGCAGCACCACGCGCTCGCCGCGCAGCAGCTTCGCCTCCCACCACGGATGTGCTGCACGGTGCTCCCGCCCGAGCGACAACCCCCATTCGGCGCGAGTGAGCGAGCCCAACCAGAGGTTGTCCGAGTCACCGAACGACCCACGGTGCATGCGGCGCCAGACGCCGTCGAAGGCGAAACCCGCCGCCCAGACCGCGCGCCAGGACGCGAAGTTGCCGGCGCCGCAGCGCCAGGTGACGGCCAACGCGTCCAGATCGCCGAACGCGTGATCGACCACCAACCGGACGGCGCGGGTCATCACCCCGCGCCCGCGCAGTTCAGGGTGCATCGAGTAACCGACCTCCCACGTCCGCGAGCCCCGAGGGTGCAGGTTGATCCCGCCGGCGAACTGCCCGTCCACCTCGATCGCCCACACCGGGTGCACCGGATCGGCAGCCCAGTTGATCGCGACCGAGTCGAGGAACTCCTGCGCCTGCTGCGGTCCGTAGGGATCGGGGAGCGGGATGAACCGCCGCGAGCGCTCGTCGTTCGCGAATTCGATGATCCGGTCGGCGTCGCCGGGGTGGTGCGCTCGCAGCGTCACGACGTCGTCGGAGAGCGTCGGGACGTCCGCCGGGAAATTGACCATGTAACGAGCCAATCAGAACGCGGCGATGGGATCCTCCGATTAACTTCGCCCGTTGGTGCAACAGGCGAGGATCGGACGCCACCGAATCGTCATTGTGTCGCCCATTAGTCTTGGTGGGTCTGTACACGAACGAGGAGCAACAGTGCCGAAGGTAGTCGAGAAGGTCCTGCGGGCCGGTGAAGGCCGCACGCTGAAGAAGCTGCAGGGTCTCGCGGCGCAGGTGAACCTGCTTGAGGACGACTTCAAAGCGATGACCGACGCGGAGTTGCGAGCAGAGACCGACAAGTTCAAGGAGCGCCTGGCTGACGGCGAGACGCTCGATGACCTGTTGCCGGAAGCGTTCGCCGCCGTTCGCGAGGCGAGCGTCCGCACGCTGGGCAAGCGTCACTTCGACGTCCAGCTGATGGGTGGCGCCGCGCTGCACCTCGGCAACGTCGCCGAGATGCGCACCGGTGAGGGCAAGACCCTCGTGGCGACCCTGCCGAGCTACCTCAACGCGTTGTCCGGCAAGGGTGTCCACGTCATCACGACCAACGACTACCTGGCCGAGTACCAGTCCGAGCTGATGGGACGCGTGCACCGCTTCCTCGGCATCGAGACCGGGTGCATCCTGTCCTCGATGACGCCTGACCAACGTCGCGCCGAGTACAACAAGGACATCACCTACGGCACGAACAACGAGTTCGGCTTCGACTACCTGCGCGACAACATGGCGTGGAGTTCCACCGAACTGGTGCAGCGCGGCCACAACTTCGCGATCGTCGACGAGGTCGACTCGATCCTCATCGACGAGGCGCGCACCCCGTTGATCATCAGCGGTCCGGCCGACGAGGCCACCCGCTGGTACACCGAGTTCGCCAAGATCGTCGAGCACCTCACCTGTGCGCCGAAGAAGGCCGGCGAGAACAAGCCGGGCGACGGCGACTACGAGATCGACGAGAAGAAGAAGTCCGTCGGCATCATGGAGTCGGGTATCGAGAAGGTCGAGGACCTCCTCGGTATCGACAACCTCTACCAGGCCGAGAACACCCCGCTGATCGGTTACCTGAACAACGCCATCAAGGCCAAGGAACTGTTCAAGAAGGACAAGGACTACGTCGTCAAGGACGGGGAGATCCTCATCGTCGACGAGCACACCGGACGCATGCTCTCCGGCCGTCGCTACAACGAGGGCATGCACCAGGCGATCGAGGCCAAGGAGGAGGTGGAGATCCAGAACGAGAACCACACCATGGCCACGATCACCCTGCAGAACTACTTCCGCATGTACGACAAGCTCGCCGGCATGACCGGTACGGCCCAGACCGAGGCCGCCGAGTTGCACCAGATCTACAAGCTGGGCGTCGTGACCATCCCCACCAACAAGCCGATGGTCCGTAAAGATCAGGCCGACTTGATCTACCGCACCGAAGAGGCGAAGTTCCGCGCCGTCGTCGACGACATCGTTGACCGCCACCGCGAGGGACAGCCGGTCCTGGTCGGTACGACGAGCGTCGTGAAGTCGGAGTACCTCTCGGAACAGTTGCGGCGCAAGGGAGTTCCGCACGAGGTCCTCAACGCAAAGTTCCACGAGCAGGAAGCCCAGATCATCGCGCAGGCCGGCCGCAAGGGCGCCGTCACGGTCGCGACGAACATGGCCGGTCGAGGCACCGACATCATGCTCGGCGGTAACCCCGAGCACATCGCTGTCGCCGCGCTGAAGCGCAAGGGTCTCGACCCGGAGCAGACGCCCGAGGAGTACGAGGCTGCCTGGGACGAGGCGCTCGCGAAGGCGGAGAAGGCGGTCGAGCAGCAGCACGAGGAGGTGCTCGAACTCGGAGGCCTGTACGTGCTCGGCACCGAGCGCCACGAGTCGCGCCGTATCGACAACCAGCTGCGTGGTCGCGCCGGCCGCCAGGGCGATCCGGGCGAGAGTCGCTTCTACCTGTCGTTGCAGGACGACCTCATGCGCTTGTTCAACGCGAGCATGGTCGACCGCTTCATGCAGACCGCGAAGATCGAGGACGAGGTCCCGATCGAGTCCAAGATGGTCAGCCGCTCGATCCAGTCGGCGCAGACCAGCGTCGAGGCGCAGAACTTCGAGATCCGCAAGAACGTCCTGAAGTACGACGACGTGCTGAACCGGCAGTGCGAGACCTTGTACAAGGAGCGCCGCCGCATCCTCGAGGGCGAGGACCTCGAGCCCCAGGTGCGTCACTTCATCAACGACGTGGTGGACGCGTATGTCGACGGAGCGACCGCGCAGGGCTTCTCCGACGACTGGGACCTCGACGAACTGTGGTCGGCGTTGCGCGACCTCTACCCGGTCTCGATCACGATCGAGGAGATCGAGGACGAGGTCGGCGGCCGAGCCGGTTTGAACCGCGACATCCTCGTGCAGGAAATCCGCTCCGATGTCCACCACGCCTACGACACCCGCGAGAAGGCTTGGGGCGCCGATGTGGCTCGTGAGGTCGAACGCCGCGTCATGCTGTCGGTTCTGGACCGCAAGTGGCGCGAGCACCTCTACGAGATGGACTACCTCAAGGAGGGCATCGGCCTGCGCCAGTTCGCCCAGCGTGACCCGTTGGTCGAGTACCAGCGAGAGGGTTACCAGCTCTACTCCGCGATGAACGACGGGATCAAGGAGGAGGCCATTCAGAACCTCTTCCACGTCGAGGTCGACCCGGACGAGGTGCAGGCATCCCTGCCGGAGAAGACCAACGAGAAGCTCACGCTGACCGCACCGGGCGAGGACGGCCAGGCGCACCAGCACGAGATCACGGACGACGGTCGTGTTCTCGATGACGAGGACGACAGCCAGTTGCCGCGTGCGCAGCGCCGTGCCAACGCGCGCAGGGCGAAGAAGGCGAAGGCCTCTTCCCAGAAGTGACCTGCACGATGAAGGCGGCCGTCCCTCTGGTCGGCCGCCTTCGTCTTTCGTTGCACGTCAACCCATTTCGAGCTCGGTGAGCAACCAGCGTCCGTCGCATCCGCTGAGCCGCATCGCGACAGCGCGGACACGACCGCGGTCGTAGACGACCGCACTCACCTCGGCGATTCCGTCAACGGCATCACACACGCGCACGCGTAGTACGCGACTAGGGCGTCCCGGTCGTGCGCCGCGACGAACCGCGGTCGCGTACGCACGGCGGACCCGTTCGCGCAGTTCGAGAGTCAGACAGCGCTCGATCTGCGACGGTGGACGGACCCCGCTCATCACCTCGAGCAGGCCGTGCACCAGCCGCGTACCCCACGCCGTCGGGTCGGGCAGGTCACTGGTACTGGAGTGCTGCGGACCGAACTCGACGTCGTGCCGTCCCGACCGGAAATCGACGGCGAGCGATGACTGGTCCAACGAGACCGACTGCAGATGGCGGCGCGGTCGAGCAGCCGGCAGCAGGCTCGGCGCCGGACGGGAGTGGACCGGCGTGGGTACGTGGACGGGTGCGGCGCTCATCGGGAACTCCCTTGTCTGGCAGTGAAATCGGTATCAGTGGGCGGGTGAAGGATCTGGCCCGCGAGCAGTAGGTCCGGGTTGTCGCCGATGACCGTTCGGTTGGCCTCGTGCCAGGCAGGAACAGCCCGCGCGATCTGCGCGGCGGACGCGTCAGGGCCGAGAGCTCGTCCGACGATCGCCCAGAGTGTGTCGCCCCGGTGCACGACGACCGAGTGATCGTTCGCGGCACCGGGCATTACGAGCGCGCTCCGGTCGGCCGGGTCGACCGCCTTCGGTGCGGTCGGCAGCCACCCGGGGTCCGGTGCCGGGTCGTCGGACATTGCACTCGGAGCCGTCCGGAAGTCGGGGGTCGGAAAAGGAGAACCGTTCGTGGACAACGCAGTTGCCGGTGCCGTGGCCACTGCGTCCGGGCCCATCGGTGATGCCGACGCCGGTACTCCTGAGAAGGACACCGTCCAGCCGGCGATCGCGATGAGCGCCGTGGCAACGAGGCGGGTGGCGCCGTCGACGCGCATCCGCGGACGGGCGATCTCGGTCCGCGCCACGAGCGCGACGGCGCCTGCCCACGCGCACGTGATGGCCAGCGCGGTCAACAGCGCGGTCGACCACAGGGAATCGAAGGACACGAACGGTTCGCGACCCTGCTTCAGGAGTGTCAGCACGCACCAGGACGACGCGGAAGCTGCGACAGCGGCGAGCAGGAGTGCGAGAGCTCGTGCTCTCCTGCGGGTGGACTCATCGATCATGAGATGACAGTAAACGTAGTAAAACGTCATCAACAGTCTGCAAAAGTAAGAAGTGAGTAAAGTTCTGCGCGGGTACTCTCCCGGCATGCGGTGGGACCACTTGTTCGATGACCTCGAAGCACAGTTCGCGCAGCGCGAACGCCAGGAAGTACTGGCCCAGGTACCCGATCGCACCCGCCATGAGCGGGCTCAGGTCTCGTGGTTCGACCGGGTGGCAGCGGGGGTCGGCACGAAGATCGTCCTGTCGACGGTGGCCGGTCCGGTCGAGGGAGAACTCACCGACCTGGGCCGCGACTGGGTGGTCGTCGAGGAGCCGGGCCGTTCGAGTGCGATCGTTCCGGCGACGGCGATCGTCAGCATCGGCGGACTGGGCCGCCGCAGTGATCAGGCGCCTTCGGTGACCCGTCGGTTCGGGCTCGGTGTCGCCCTGCGCGGAATCTCCCGAGACCGTTCAGCGGTGGCTGTCCACGACACGGCCGGATCGGTGTGGGTGGGCACGATCGACTTCGTCGGAAGTGACCACGTCGAGGTGGTGCTGCACCCAGCGGATGCGGTGCGCCGAGGCGGCGCGGTGACCGGCCGCCGGGTTCTGCCATGGGCGGCGATCGCGGTCATCCGGCGGATCGGCTGATCACTCGGTCACGGTGCCCGACTCGACCTTCGAGCGGGTGTCGGCGTACGCCCGTTGGATGTAGGCCTCGAGTTGATCGGCTTCGATACGCCACGACTTGCCCACCTTGATCGCCGGTAGATCCCCTGAACTGATCAGGCCGTACACGGCTCGCGCAGAGATGTTCAATGTCTCCGCGACGTCCGAGATCTGCAGAAAGCGGGCAGGCACCGAGGCGTCCTTTCCGGTCGGCCGAAGTGGTGGTCATCGGGCTGAGCACGTGCTGTGGCCATTGTGGCGCATCGCAGGTTTGAACAAGTTTTTACCTGTGGACAACTCGCCTTGGCGTGGATCCGAACGCAAGATGAAGCGGACAACACGTATCGACGGGAGAACGACCGATGGGCGACACCCACACCACGACGTCTCGCATGACGCCTCGCGCGACGTCGCAGTCGGCTGCCGACGGGCGTCCGGCCCAACGCCTGCAGAAACCGTCGTGGAAGGACGGTCGCCTCATCGCCGGGGTGCTGCTGGTGATCCTGGCGATGCTCGCGGGCGCGCTGACCCTCAAGCAGTTCGACTCGTCCGTCGAGGTGCTCCGTGCGAAGCGGACGCTCCTGCCGGGCGACTCCGTGGCGGCATCCGATCTCGAGGTGGTCAAGGTGCGGATCGACAACGGGCGAGAAGGTTACTTCGGCACCGGCAAGAAGCCGACAGGCACCGTGCTGCGGGAGGTCCGCGAAGGGGAACTGGTGCCGACGAGCGCCATCGGGTCGGCCGGCGAGGTGAACGCGAAGAGCATCGGTCTGCCGGTCGCCGGCTCGCAGGCGGCCGCACTGGTGCGCGGCTCGGTCGTCGACGTGTGGGTCGCGCGACGCACGCCGGGTTCGACCGGTACCAACGACTTCCAGCGTCCGACCAAAGAGGTACAACGGGCGACCGTGCATCGTGTGCCCATGTCAGGATCGGGCCTCGGAGTGTCGTCCGGCGGGGACCAGGTCTACGTCCTGGTGCCCGATGGGAAGGTTGCCACGATCATCGAATCGGTGAACGGTGGTGCGAAGGTCACGCTGATCCCCGCCGCGGGTTCACCGATGAAGGGCAACTGATGGCGATCGCGGTCATCACCGGGGTCAGTGCGCACGCCGAGGCGGAGATCGCTGCGGTGCTCGGCGCGGCGAACGGGGTGGATCTGGTCCGACGCTGTGCTGATCTCGCTGAGGTGCTCGCCGTCGCTGCCGCCGGTCGTGCGGAGGTGGCGCTGGTCTCGGCGGACCTGCCCGGTCTCGATCTGTCGTCCGTACGCGAACTACGCGACCAGGGCGTACGTGTCATCGGCGTGTTCGCCGACGAGTCGCAGGAGCGCACACTGCGTGAGTGGGGTGTCAGCTGGCTGATCGGTGATCGAGCTGCCCAGGACGAACTCCTCGAGCAGGTGCACGCGGCGGCGACGACCGACGTACCGCGTGTGGCAGCCCTGCCCGAGGAGGATGCCGGTTCTCCGGCACCCAACGAGCAGGACGAGGACGGCAAGGTCATCGTGGTCTGGGGCACCGGGGGCGCACCCGGACGTTCGGTCCTCGCAGCCAACCTCGCCGTCGAATTCGCGGCTGCCGGAGAACCCACGATGCTGATCGACGCCGACACCTATGGTGCGTGCCAGGCCCAACTGTTCGGCGTGCTGGATGAAGCACCGGGCGTCGCCGCTGCGACACGGCTGGCTGAAGCCGGACGCCTCGACACCGTCTCGCTCGCCGGGCTGGCGCCGATGGTGGGGGAGAGGTTGCGCATCCTGACCGGCCTGCCGCGCCCGGACCGTTGGCCGGAAGTTCGTTCTGCTGCACTGCAATCGGTACTTGAAACCTCGAAACGGATGCATCGATGGACCATCGTCGACATTGCGGCACCGACCGATCTGGACGAGGAGTTGAGCTTCGACACCGTTGCGCCACAACGGAACATGGCCACTCGTGCAGTGCTCGACAACGCGGACGAGGTGTTGGTCGTGGCTGCCGGTGACCCGATCGGAATCGGTAGGCTCGTGCGCGCGATCGACGAGGTCAAGGAACTCACCGTCGCTCGGTCGACGGTGGTGGTCACCAAGGTTCGTGCATCGGCCGCCGGTCGCAACCCGCGCCAGGAGATCGAGCACGCGCTGCAGCGGTTCGCCGGCGTCGAACCGGTGTTGATCCCGGACGACCGCGACGCGTTGGACGCTGCGCTGCTCGCCGGCAGGGCACTTGCCGAAACCGCCCCGTCGTCGCCGGCGGCAGCAGCGATCCGCGCACTCGCGCACGAACGGATGGGTCTGGCGCAGGGCCGTCCCGCGCGCCGGGGACGAGGTCTGCGTAAGCGAGCGGGCTGACCACCAGGGATGAGAACATAGCCGCGTGGCTGATCGACTGACCTCACTCGACGCGTCCTTCCTGTACCTGGAGGACGCCACCACGCCTATGCACGTCGGTTCGGTGATGGTGTTCGACCCGCCGGCGGAGGGGTTCGAGTACGACAACATCATCGACCTTGTCAGCAACCGCATCGCCTACGTGCCGCGGTACCGCCAGCGGGTTCGGCACACCCCCGGACGCATCAGCAACCCGGTCTGGGTCGACGACCAGGACTTCGACATCACGTATCACGTACGTCGCTCCGCACTGCCGAAACCGGGCAACACCGCCCAGCTGGAGGAGTTCGTCGGACGTATCCAGTCGCGCGCGCTGGATCGGGATCGTCCGCTGTGGGAGCTGTACCTCGTCGAAGGGCTTGAGCGCGGACGCTTCGCGATCGTCACGAAGACCCACCAGGCACTCGTCGACGGTGTGAACGCGATCGACATCGGCCAGGTGATCGTCGACTCCGACGCGGGCCGCGAGGACCAGATCCCGCACACCTGGCGGGCGCGTCCGGAGCCGTCGGCGATCGAACTCGTCGCCGACAGCATCTTCTCGATGCTGCGCAGCCCGGGGCGAGTGATCCGCGAGGGAGTCGAGGTACTGACCGACGTTCACACTCTGGGTCGGCGAGTCGCGGGCACGGCAACCGATCTGTTGGGTGTGCTGGCCCGGAGCACCGCGCTGCGGGCGCCGAGCAGCCCGCTCAATGCGCAGGTCAGCGGGTACCGGCGGTACGTGATGCTGGAGAGTAAGCTCGCCGATTACCAGAAGGTGCGTACCCGCATCACGGCCGACAGCTCCAATGAGCACGTCACTGTCCATGACGTCGTGCTTGCTGCGGTCGCGGGCGGTCTGCGGGCGTGGCTGATGTCGCGTGGGCAGGCAGTCGACAGCGGTGCGACGATCCGCGCAATGGTGCCGGTGAGCACGCACTCCGTCGACGACGACCCGGACCAGGACCAGGTGACCGCATGCTTCATCGACCTCCCCGTCGGGGAGCCGAATGCACGGATGCGACTGCACCAGGTCGCGTACGCGATGCAACAGCAGGTTGATTCGCGCACCGCCGTCGGAGCGCGGTCGCTGTCGGGCCTGTCCGGGTTCGCGCCGCCCACCCTGCACTCTCTCGGGGCTCGCCTCGGTGGTGTGATGTCCCGCCGGATGTTCAACCTGGTCATCACCAACGTCCCCGGGCCGCAGCACGAGCTGTACGCCGCGGACGCCGAGATGATCGGTTCCTATCCGGTGATCCCGATCGCCAAAGGTCAGGCGCTCGCCATCGGTCTCACGTCGTACAACGGCAAGGTGTTCTTCGGCCTCACCGCAGACCGCGACTCGATGCCTGACGTCGAGATGCTCGGCCAATGTGTCGAGGAAGCACTTGCCGAACTCGTGTCCGAGAGCTGAGGAGGCACCCGTGACCACCATGCGCCGGATCTACCTTCAGCTGACCACCGAGCAACTCCTCGCGCTGCGCGACGGACGTGAACTCACCGACGAGCGATTCGACGCATTCGCGGTGACGGACGCAGCTCGCGCCGGACGCCCTGGTGTCGACGACGACGAGGTGCACGAGTACGCCGCGAGCCAGGACGCCGCGCTGGCCGCGATCGCGCTCGGGGCGCAGGTCGTCGCCGCTGCTGACGTCGCCGAAGGCTCGGTGACGGACGGTAATGCCGACGCGAAGGTGGTCGCCTGTGGACCGTTGCCGCTCAAGCGGTTTGCCAGCTTTCACCTGATCGATGGCGACGCGGCCGCCGAGCATCCGGACCAGGACATCGAACTGTCCTGGTTCGACGCCACGGAGTTGGGTGTGCTTCTCGACGTGATCGACAACCAGTGACCGAACCCTTCCCGCTCGCCCTGGACGAATCTGTCCGCCTCGCGACGCAGGTTGTGGCACAACGGTTTTCCTCCCCGGTTGCGGCCTGGCTCGGCGGGAGCGTCGTTCGAGGAACGGCCACCGCCCTGTCGGACCTGGACATCACTGTCCTGCTGGACGGGCCACCTGCACCGATGCGGGAGTCGCTGCGGGCCGACGGCGTTCCGGTCGAACTGTTCGTCCATACCGAATCGTCGTTGGCGTTCTACCGGGCGACGGATCAGGATCGTAGACAGCCGACGATGCAGCGGCTGGTAGGCGAATCGGTCGTCCTGGTCGATCGGGACGGATCCGGTGAACGACTGCGACGAGACTGTCTGCACGAGATCGCTGCAGGCCCGAAACCGTTGTCCCAGAGTGAAACAGAGCATCAGAGATACGGACTCACAGACCTGATCGACGACCTCGAGGGCGCTGAGTACAACGCTTACCTCGCGTTCTACGTCTACGAGAAAGCGACTCGTTTCCTGCTGGCCCACGATCGGGCATGGCAGGGCACCGGCAAGGGTCTCGAGGCCGCCGTCGCCGAGTGGGCGAAGACCCGCCCGGAGCCGTGGACTCGCTGGCGTCAGGACTGGCAGGCCGCTTGGGACGGTGCCGACCAGATCGCTGTCGTGAGGCTGGCTCGTCGTGCTCTCGACCACTGCGGTGGTCCGCTGTGGGAAGGTCACCGGGTCGAGGGCACGACCGGCTGAGGACGCCGGCGGTCAGTCGAAGTCCTGCTCGGGTGCCCGCTGCCCGCTGCTGTCGACCGGGTAGCCGTGGGTGCGGTCCGTGGCCCGGGGTTGTGTTCTCGGCGACGTACACGAAGAAGCGACCGGCGGGCAGGTGTGCGCGGTCAGGGAAAGGTTCGGTCGCGATCGTGCGGCCATCGATCCGATAGCCGGTGGCGTCCCGCGAGACCGGGCCCGCGAGCACCGTGGTGTCGCCCGGATCAAGTGAGATACCGATCGTACGGCCGCCAGACGGGTTCCCATTGAAGCCGCATCCGGCCGTGCCCGGTCTCGACTTCGTCGCTGCCGCAGTCGGAGGTGTAGCGCATGACGCTGCAGGACGTGAACAACAGCAACCAGGACCGGACCGAAGCCCAGGAATTGTCTCGGCGGCGTGAGCCGGCCGATCGTCTGCCAAGCAAGTCCGAGGAGCAGGCTCGCCGACTGGCGGCGATCACCGAACTGGTGCAGGAAGCCCGCGCCAACGGTGACTCGCTGACCGGCCCGTCAGGACTGTTGAAGGACCTGACCAAGATGGTGCTGGAGGTCTCCCTGGAAGAGGAGATGACCGAGCACCTCGGCCACGGCAAGCACGATCCGCCGGCCCCGGCCGCTGGTACTGACCACGATGATGTTGGGAGTCGCACCACGGACGAGCGGATTCGTAATGTTCGCAACGGTTCCCGGACCAAGACCGTGTTGACGGACACTGTCGGCAGGGTCGAGATCCAAGTGCCACGGGACCGGGCGGGCACGTTCGAACCGGTGATCGTGCCCAAGCACCACCGCAAGCTCGGCAGCGTGGAGCAGGTCGTGCTGTCGCTGACCGCGAAGGATTTGACGACTGGTGAGATCAGCGCGCACTTGGAGGAGATCTACGGCGCGAGCGTGTCCCGGGACACGATCAGCCGGATCACTGACCGGATCGGCGAGGAGATGAACGAGTGGCTGTCGCGGCCGCTGGACCCTGTCTACGCCGCGATCTTTATCGACGCGATCGTGGTCAAGGTGCGTGACGGGCAGGTCGCCAACCGGCCGTTCTATGCCGCGATCGGGGTCACCGTCGACGGCTGCAAGGACCTGCTCGGGTTGTGGGCCGGCACCCCCGGCGACGGGGAGGGAGCCAAGTACTGGCTGGCGGTGCTGACTGAGTTGAAGAACCGCGGCATCAAGGACGCGATGTTCGTGGTCTGTGACGGCCTGAAGGGCTTGCCGGAGGTGGTGGCCACGACCTGGCCGGACGCGACCGTCCAGACGTGTGTCATTCACTTGCTGCGCAACAGTTTCCGGCTGACGTCGCGTAAGTACTGGGATCAGATCGCCCGGGAGTTGAAGCTGGTGTACACCGCGCCCACTGCGCAGGCGGCACGAGCACAGTTCGAGACGTTCACCGACAGCTGGGGCCAGCGGTATCCGGCGTTGATCCGGTTGTGGGACAGCGCGTGGGAGGAGTTCACCCCGTTCCTGGCCTACGACGTCGAGATCCGGCGAATCTTCTTCAGTACCAACGCGATCGAGTCGTTGAATGCCCGCTACCGACGAGCGGTGCGAGCTCGCGGGCATTTCCCGAACGAGCAAGCAGCGCTTAAATGCCTGTACCTGGTGACCAGGTCGCTGGACCCCACCGGGCGAGGACAGGCACGATGGACCATGCGATGGAAGCCAGCACTCAACGTGTTCGCGACCGTCTTCGAGGGCCGCTGGCCCACCGCAGAGAAGTACTAATCAACAGGACCAGAAACACCGAAATTCTGACACTCCCCTGAAAAGGACGGCAGATCGCCTGAATCGCCGATCAGCAAAGAGTTCGTGCAGAAACTGTGCTGGCGCGGGGTGGGGATGGGTCGTCTGCGCGCCGTTCAGGCGGCGTTGACACCCTTGCTGTGGTGCCAGGTCACGGTGTGGTCGGTGACGGTGGCGGTGAGGTGGTCGCGGTGCACGATGCGGTGGTGGGTGGTGCACAGCAGGGCTGAGTTCGCGAGGGACGTTTCACCGCCGGCCCACCAGGGGGTCACGTGGTGCACTTCGCACATGACGGGTGGTCGGTCACATCCGTCGTAGGTGCAGTGTTTGTCGCGTTGGATCACGGTTCTTCGGAGTTCTTTGTCGACCAGCCGGACCTTGCGTCCGACGTTCAACGGTTGGGACTTGGAGCCGAGGACCATCGGGATGATCTCCGCATCGCAGGCGAGTTGTCGGATCGTGTCGGGGGTGACACCGACCCCGGTGTCGGTGACCCCGAGTCCGGCAAGGGCTTTGGCGAGCACCTCGTAGTCGATGGTGACGACCAACCGGGCACTGCCGAAGGTGCGGATGCTGCCGTCACCGTCGATTCCTTGGGCGCCCATGGTGATCAGCGTGAGCAGCGCGTCCGCGCGTCGTTTGCCCGGTGACCGGGTATCCGGCTCCCCCGTCTTCGCAGCACCCTGGTGGTGGCGGTGGTTCGGCTCGTCACAGCAGTCGGTGACCGGCGCCGGTGCGGACAACGCACCGATGGCGTGCTTCACGATCTCCGCGTGATCCGGGGACAGGTCCGCGATCAGGCGGACCATGCCCTCAGGCAGGTCGATCCAGGTCAACGATTCGTGTGCCCGGACCGCGTCTTCCTTCTCGTCCAACACCTCATCACCGAACATCGCGATGATTCGCTTGGTCAGTTCGTGGACTGCTTTGGCGCCGGAGCCTGGTTCCAGGCCGAGGAACCAGGAGAACACTTCACCCCGGCCTGCCGTGGGGAGCACGGCTTTGATCGTGTCGATATTGTCCAGCGCGGTCTTGGCGATGGTGGTGTTCACCGATCCGGTGCACACCGCGTCCGCCAGCACCTGGTTCAACGGGGACCGGCACGCATCCGCGAGTTTGCTGATCCGGGCGGCGTGCGCCGGCTCGATCCCCGACCGCAGAGGTTCCTGCCCGAGATCGCCGGGTTCACTGGTGGCGCTGGCAGGGTCACTGGCCGGCGGGGACTCGGGAACCAGTGGTCCGGCCACGGACAGGGTTTCCGCACCCAACAACCCGGGCACGGGTTCACCGGTCGACAACCGTTGCACCCACTGCGCCGCGTTCGCGGCGGTGGACCGGTCGATCACACCCCGCCCGATCGCGTCCGTGGTGAGCGCGACGAGGGAGGCTTCGGCCTGCTGCATCATCACCACCAGCGATTGCGCAGTGGCCGTGAGTTCGACATCGGTCAGGTTCGACGACACCTTCCCAAGGCGCCGCACCGACGCCAACGCGTCGGTCGCGACGGCAGCGCATTCGGCTGCTTCACCGGGGTAGGAGGTGGTCTCGAACATGGTTTCATCGTACATGTGTTCGGACCCGTACGGCAGCCTTTCCACACCCCGATTTCGTTCGCTGACAGCGAAATTCGCTACCGACGGGTATCCACAGCCCTGATGACAGTGACGAGTTGTCCACACGGATGAGCCGGAGACTTGATGCGGGAAAGGGCTGGTGCTGGACGAGTTCGTTGCCCGGTCTGCGAGGGGTATGGACGCTGGTGATCGAGCAGGCCGACTTCTCCGGGCCACGGCGTTCACGGGTAACCGGACAGTTCGACGTCGAAAGACTGCGGTCGCCGAGCGTCTGAGACGATGGCCGGACGAACGTCCGCATCTTTGCCGGACACTTCCGAGCACGACAGGAGCCACCCTTCATGGACGCAGTGACCAATCCGCCCGCACCGGTCAACGAGCCGGTCCTCGATTACGCACCCGGAAGTCCGGAGCGCGCCTCGCTCGAACTCGCCCTCGTGCAGATCGGCGGCGAGCAGGTCGACCTGCCCCACACCATCGGTGGCAAGCGAGTCATGGGCGGTGGCAAGGCCATTGCCGTACGTCAGCCGCACGCCCACAAGAAGGTGCTCGGCACCCTCAAGAACGCGACCGTGGCCGACGCGGAGGCGGCGGTCCAGGCGGCCAAGGACGCCGCTCCGGGCTGGCGTGAACTGAGCTTCGACGACCGCGCAGCGATCCTGCTCAAGGCTGCCGACCTGCTGGCCGGCCCCTACCGCTCCCGCATGAATGCAGCGACCATGCTCGGGCAGAGCAAGACCTGCTACCAGGCCGAGATCGACGCCGCCTGCGAACTGATCGACTTCTGGCGTTTCAACGTCCACTTCGCCCGACAGATCCTCGCCGAGCAGCCGCCGGCCAACGCGCGCGGCGTGTGGAACCGCACCGACCACCGTCCGCTCGAGGGCTTCGTCTATGCGATCACGCCGTTCAACTTCACCGCGATCGCCGGCAACCTGCCGACCGCTCCTGCGTTGATGGGCAACACGGTCGTCTGGAAGCCGAGCCCGACGCAGAACCGCGCCGCGCAGCTGACGATGGAACTGCTCGAAGAAGCCGGCATGCCCCCGGGTGTGATCAACCTGGTCACCGGCGACGGACTCAACTTGAGCAAGGTCGCACTGGCCGACCGCGACCTCGCAGGTATCCACTTCACCGGATCCACCCCGACCTTCCAGCACCTGTGGAGCCAGGTCGGTGCCAACCTGTCCGACTACCGCACCTACCCGCGCCTGGTGGGGGAGACCGGCGGCAAGGACTTCATTTTGGCCCACCCGTCCGCCGACCCGGACGTGTTGCGGACCGCGATGATCCGTGGCGCTTTCGAGTACCAGGGCCAGAAGTGCTCGGCCGCCAGCCGCGCGTACGTGCCGGCGAGCCTGTGGAAGAAGATCAAGGCCGACCTCGTCTCGATCACCGACTCGCTCACCCAGGGTGATGTCACCGACTTCTCCAACTTCATGGGTGCGGTCATCGACGATCGTGCGTTCGCCAAGCACAAGGACGCCATCGACATGGCACATGCGCACAAGGACATCGAGGTGCTGGCCGGCGGCACCTACGACGACTCGGTCGGCTACTTCGTGCGCCCGACCGTGCTGGAGATCGGCGACGCCGACAACGAGATGTTCTCCACCGAGTACTTCGGTCCGATCCTCGCGGTGCACGTCTACCCCGACCGCCAGTTCGACAAGGTGCTCGACCAAATGGAGTCGGTCGCGCCGTACGCCCTCACCGGTTCGATCATCGCCACCGACCGGGTGGTCATCGCGGACGCCACCCGTCGCCTGCGGTTCGCTGCCGGCAACTTCTACATCAACGATAAGCCGACCGGCGCCGTCGTCGGCCAGCAGCCGTTCGGCGGGGGCCGTGCATCGGGCACCAACGACAAGGCCGGCTCACCCGCGAATCTGATGCGCTGGACGAGCCCGCGCTCCATCAAGGAGACCTTCGTGCCGCCGACCTCCTACGAGTACCCGCACATGGGCTGACCTGCAGCACAACATGCGCAGTCCTGGGCCCGGAGGTTCGGCGGGCACACCCGATCACTGCACCTGCAGGGGACTTTCGCCTTCCGGGTGAACCACTGAAGCCAGTGTGGTGCTCAACTCCAACTGACAACAACGCGAGTCGGTCTGGGAACCAACGTGATTCCCAGACCGATCTGTCTACGCTCAGTTGCCGGCGAGGTATTCGGTGCCGATGCGTTCTTCCTGCTCGAGTGCGTGGATGAAGGACGGTGCGGCGGCTTTTTCGATCTTGCCGCCGATGATCGGGATGCCGCCCTTGAGGTCTCCGTCGACGTCCAGTCGGGTCTGTGTGTCCGACACCGGGGTCAACGTCACCGTGCCCTTCATCGACGCCGGCGTGCCCTTCACGTCGACCGCCAGGTCGGCGACCCGCGAACCGTCGTCGCCGGCGAGACCCCAGGTCTGGGTCTCGACCACCGTGATGGTGTTGCCGACCATCGCCCTGATGTTCTCGGGAAACGCATCGGTGGGCAGCACCCGGGCAACGGTGATGAGGTGTCCGCCATCGGCGGTCTGGGCGAGTTCGACCGTGCCGCCGTCGGTGCTGGTCGCCTCCGATTTGCGTCGCTGGTAGGCCTCGTCGGTCACCATCGCGTACACGTCGGCCACGGGGGCGGGGTAGGTCCAGGAACGCTTGATCTTCATGCGCGCAGCGTATCGAGCACCCTGCGGTGCAGGACGCGTTCGGCGACACTCAGTCGCGCCTGTCGGGTGTCGGCCGCGGCACCACCGCCCGGCATCAGTTCGCGCACCTGAGCGACGTGATCCTGCAACACCTCGGCGAGCCCGCGCAGCACATCGGTCAACTCCTGTCCGGTGGCACGCGACGCCTCGTCCCTCACCTCGTCCACGACCGTCTGCAGCGTTGCGGCACAACGGCGCAGGTCGTAGGCGGCCGACGCCAGCGCGGCAGGGTCGACCCCTGGACCTGCGCGCGGACCGAAGGTTCCGGTGGGTGCCAAACCGTCACTCAGACGCAGTTGCACGGCCGACCCGCCGACCAGCCAGTCGTGCCACGCCAGCAGCGCTTCGGCGACATGTTCGATGGCCTGCCCGATCGTCGCCGTGGCGGTGTCGGTGGCGGTCTCGACCCGCACCGACAACAGCTGTGGAACCGTCGCCGCGAGTCTGCGAAGGGCGTCGTCGCGGACCTGGGTCGAGGAAGGCATGCGGGCCAGGCTAACCCGCCCAACCGGACTGTGGCGTACTTCACAGGGGCGATACAGTCGACGGGCGGCGCACAACGACGTGCGCCGCCACGCTACGCACCCATGAGGTTTGTTGGCTTTGTCTGCTGACTTGTCCGGTCACCACCGGCAGGAAGTCCTGCGCGAGAGCGCTTCGCACGACTGCGGCGACGGGGGGTGCACCGACCCGCTCGCCGAGCGTTACTTCCGGCACGTCGCCGACGAGGACATCAACGCTTTGGGATCCGCGAATCTCCACGGCTTCCTGCACGCGCATCAACAACTGGCCAAGCAGCGTCCGCCGGGTCGAGCCAACATCCAGGTGTTGCACCCCAACAAGGACGCCGACGGCTGGAGCTCGTCGTACGCGGTCCTGCAGATCGTCACCGACGACATGCCGTTCCTGGTCGATTCGGTCACCGCGGCGCTCGCTCGTCTGGGCCGCCGCGTCCACCTGCTGATCCACCCTCAGCTCTGGGTCGAGCGGGACGCCTCCGGCGAGCTGCGCGAGATCCTCGACACCGATGACCAGCCCCAGCACCGTTCGGGCGCGGCCGATCCCATCGCCGAGTCGTGGATGAACCTGCAGATCGATCTGGCTGCCGACGAGTCCGGCGACGCCGACCTGGTCGCTGTTCTCCACGAGGTGCTCGACGACGTCCGCGACGCCGTCACCGACTGGGAACGCATGCGCGCACAGTGCGATGTCATCATCCGCGACCTGGAGGCCGACCCGCCGAGTTCGGTCGGCAAGGACATCGTGGAGCGCACCCAAGGTTTCCTGCGGTGGCTCGCCGACGAACACTTCACCTTCCTCGGTTACCGCGAGTACGTGTTGGACGAGGTCGACGGCGAGGACGTCCTGCGCGGCGTCGCCGGTAGCGGCCTCGGTCTGTTGCGCTACGACGCCCCGGCGTCCGAGGCGTTCTCGCGCCTCACCCCGCACGCGCGACGCACTGCCCGCGACCCGCACCTGTTGACGGTCACCAAGGCGAACTCCCGCTCCACGGTGCACCGGCCTGTCTACCTCGACTACATCGGCCTGCGCACCTTCGACGCTGCCGGCAATGTCATCGGTGAGCGCCGCTTTCTCGGGCTGTTCTCCTCCAGCGCCTATGTCGAGTCGGTGCGTCGCGTGCCGATCCTGCGCGAGCGCGTGGCTGCGGTCGTGACCAACTCCGGGTACGCCCCCGACAGCCACTCCGGCAAGGACCTCATGCAGGTGCTGGAGACCTACCCGCGTGACGAGTTGTTCCAGATCCGCACCGAGGAACTGAAGTCCATCGCGAGCCAGGTCATGCGCGTCCAGGAGCGACGCACCCCGGCGGTGCTGCGCCGCGACGACGAGTTCGGCCGGTTCACCAGCGTCGTCGTCTACATCCCGCGCGACCGGTACAACACCCGTGTACGGCTGGCGATGTCGAACATCCTCAAGCGCACCTTCGACGCCACGGCGATCGACTACACGACCCACGTGACCGACGCCGAGATGGCACGCATCCATTTCGTCGTCCGTGTCGATCCCGGCACCGGCGTGCCGCAGGTCGATGACGAGGCACTGCGCGAGGAACTGCTGCGCTCCACCCAGACGTGGTCCGAGCAGCTCGGAATGCATGCCCGCGACGAAGACGGTGAGGACGCGTCCGCGCGGGTGATGTCGTTGTACGCCAATGCTTTTCCCGAGGCGTACAAGGAGGACTTCGGTCCGCGTCAGGGCGTCGCCGACCTGCGCCACATCGAGTCGCTGAAGGACGGTGACGACACCAGTCTGACGCTCTACCGTGACCCGTCCGGTGACGCGCGGGAGCGCCGGTTCAAGTTGTTCCGCCGCAACGGGGTGCTGCTGTCGGACGTCATGCCGATCTTCACCGACCTCGGCGTCCGGGTCACCGACGAGCGTCCGTACTCGATGAACCGCGCCGACGGCGAACTCATCCACATCTACGACTTCGGCCTACGCGCCGATGACGCGGACGTGTGGGGCACCGATGCCGAACTCGCTCAGGTGCGCGAGCGCTTCCAGGACGCGTTCGCGGCGGTGTGGAACAAGCACAGCGAGTCCGACGGGCTCAATGCGCTTGTGTTGCAAGGTGGTTTGACTGCCCGGCAGGTGACGGTGCTTCGTGCGATCGCCCGTTACATGCGCCAGGTCGGACTGCCGTTCAGCCAGGAGTACGTCGAGCAGGCGTTGGTCACCAACGTCGAACTCACCCGTGATCTCATCGCGCTGTTCGACGCCCGGTTCGACCCGACCGCCGAGCAGGACCGTGAAGCCGCTCAGGCCGAGGTGAACGAGCGCATCGACGCCGGGCTCACCCAGGTCGCCAGCCTCGACCAGGACCGCATCCTGCGTTCCTTCCGCGGAGCGATCATGGCGATCCTGCGCACCAACGCCTTCCAGGACGGCGGACACCGTCCGGTGATCAGCTTCAAGATCGACTGTGCGTCGGTACCCGGCATGCCGCACCCGCAGCCGATGTTCGAGATCTGGGTCTACAGTCCGCGCGTCGAAGGCGTGCACCTGCGCTTCGGCAAGGTCGCCCGCGGCGGTCTGCGCTGGAGCGACCGGCGCGAGGACTTCCGCACCGAGGTGCTCGGGCTGGTCAAGGCGCAGATGGTCAAGAACGCGGTCATCGTCCCGACCGGTTCCAAGGGCGGCTTCTACGCCAAGCAGTTGCCGAGCCCGAGCGACCGCGATGCGTGGATGGCCGAGGGCATCGAGTCCTACAAACTGTTCATCGGCGGGCTGCTCGATCTGACCGACAACCTCCTCGACGGTGAGGTCGTGCCCCCGCAGGACATCGTCCGTCACGACCCGGATGACACCTACCTCGTGGTCGCGGCCGACAAGGGCACCGCATCCTTCTCCGACATCGCCAACGGCGTCGCGCAGCATCGTGGGTTCTGGCTGGACGACGCGTTCGCGTCCGGTGGCTCGGCGGGCTACGACCACAAAGGCATGGGCATCACCGCCCGAGGCGCGTGGGAGTCGGTCAAGCGGCATTTCCGCGAGATGGGCCACGACACGCAGACGCAGGACTTCACGGTCGTCGGCGTCGGCGACATGAGCGGCGACGTGTTCGGCAACGGCATGCTCCTGTCGGAGCACATCCGGTTGGTGGCCGCGTTCGACCACCGGCACATTTTCCTCGACCCCGACCCGGACGCTGCGACCTCGTACCCCGAGCGCCGTCGGTTGTTCGACCTGGCGCGTTCGTCGTGGGAGGACTACGACAGCTCGCTGATCAGCGCGGGTGGAGGGGTGTACCCGCGAACGGCCAAGTCGATCCCGCTGACCGACGAGGTGCGCGAGCGCCTCGGCATCGACGAGGGCATCACCGAGATGGCGCCGTCCGACCTGATGAACGCCATCCTCAAGGCGCCCGTCGACCTGTTCTGGAACGGCGGCATCGGCACGTACATCAAGGCGAGTACCGAGTCGAACTCCAGGATCGGCGACCGTGCGAACGACGCGATCCGGGTCGACGGAAAGCAGATGCGCGTCAAGGTCATCGGTGAGGGCGGCAACCTCGGCGCCAGCCAGCTCGGACGCATCGAGGCCGCGCGAAACGGCGTCCGCGTCAATACCGACGCGATCGACAACTCCGCCGGCGTCGACACCTCCGACCACGAGGTCAACATCAAGATCCTGCTGACCGACCTGGTCAAGCGTGGTCAGTTCGATCTCGACGAGCGCAACGAGATCCTGTCCTCGATGACCGACGAGGTCGCTCACCAGGTGCTGCGTGACAACTACGAGCAGAACACTCTGCTCGGCAACGCGCGCGCCCAGACCGGTGTGATGGTCACCGTCCACCAGCGTCTGATCAAGTGGCTCGAGGCACGCAAGGAACTCGACCGCGGCCTGGAGTTCCTGCCGAGCGATGAGGAGATCGAGCGCCGGCTCGAGGACGAGGGTGGTTTGACCTCGCCGGAGTTCTCGGTGCTGGTCGCCTACGCCAAGCTCGCGCTGAAGAACGACCTCACCGGCAGCGACCTCACCGACGACCCGTGGTTCACCCGGACCCTCCGCGAGTACTTCCCGCAGCGGGTCCGCGACAGCTTCGGGGACGCTATCGCGCAGCACCCGCTACGTCGCGAGATCGTCATCAACTCCGTCGTCAACTCGATGATCAACCGGGGCGGCATCACGTTCGCGTTCCGGGTGATGGAGGAGACGCAGGCCTCGGCCCCACAGATCGCTCGGGCGTACGTCGTGGCCCGCGAGGTCTTCGACCTGACCGGCTTCGTGGCCCAGGTGGAGGCGCTGGACAACAGCGCCTCGACCGATGCCCAGACGACGCTGTACCTGGAGTTCCGCCGGTTGCTCGACCGTGCGGTTCGCTGGTTGCTCAACAACCGGCCGACGGCGCTCGATGTCGGCAGCGAGATCGACCGGTTCTCGGCCGACGTGACCGCGCTCGCGCCGAAGGTGCCCGATCTGTTGCGCGGTACCGAGCGCAAGCGGTGGGAGACCAACAAGGCGTCGTTGGTGGACCAGGGCATTCCGGACGAACTGGCCGGCCGTGCTGCCGCGCTGCTCGACCTGTTCTCGGTGCTCGACATCACCGAACTCGCGGTCAACAGCGACCACGACATCGAGACGGTGGCCGGTGCGTACTTTGCGGTGTCCGAGCGGGTAGGGATCGACACCATGCTCGGTGCGGTCTCGGCACTGCCGCGCGAGAACCGCTGGGACTCCTTGGCTCGTGGCGCGATCCGCGACGACCTGTACCTGGTGCTGGAGTCGTTCACCGCGGCTGTCCTGGCCGGCACGCCGGACTCGGCGGCTCCGGCCGACCGTGTCGCGAGCTGGCTGGAGCAGAACCCCGACTCGGTCGGTAGGGCCCTCGCCTCGCTGGACGCGATCAAGACGCTGCCGCACCCGGGGCTCGCCCCATTGTCGGTAGCGCTGCGGACGCTGCGCGGGGCGATCCGTAGCGGCACCGCCAGCTGAGCCGATCACGTCACCGGGCCCGGGAACGCCGTCGCGTCCCGGGGCTCGGCCGTACCGGGGTCATCCACCGCATAGGCTCCCGCCGTGCCCACTTTGAGCGACGTGCTGAGCCGGCACGAGGTGACCGCGGCCGATTCGGACTGGCTGCACCGTCTCGTCGGTGACTGGCAGCTGATCGCAGACCTGTCGTTCGCCGATCTGGTCCTCTGGGTGCAGTCGCAGGCGGGGGAGTGGTTCGCCGCGGCGCATGCCCGTCCGACCACCGGCGTCGGCGTCTTCACCGAGGACCTCGTCGGTCAGCCGGTGGCGGTGCCTCGAGCCCGGATGGTCCAGGCCGCACGGGATCAGCAGGAGATCGTCCGAGCCGGCCAGACCGTCTGGCGCGACGACATGCCGATCCGCGAGGAGGCGATCCCGGTTGTCCGCGACGGACGTGTGGTCGCGGTGCTCACCCGGCACACCAATCTCGCCTCGATGCGCACGCCGAGCCGACTCGAGGTCACCTACCTGGCGACCGCCGACGCGCTCGCCCGGATGATCGCTGCCGGTACCTTTCCGCAACACGAGCCGGCCACCCACGTCCGGCGCGGCACCCCGCGGGTGGGCGACGGGGTGCTGCGCCTGGACGTCGACGGCCTGGTCACCTACGCCAGCCCGAATGCGGTGTCTGCGGTGCACCGCCTCGGGTACGAAGCCGATGTCATCGGGATGCCGCTGGCCTCGGCCGTCTACGACCTGCTGCCCGCGCGTTCACCGGCCGACGAGGACCTCACCCAGGTGCTGCGCGGACGCGTCGCGCACCGCGGTGAGGTACGCACCCGGTCGGCAAGCGTGATGGTTCGTTCCATTCCGTTGCAGGAGAACGGTCGTCGCATCGGTGCCGTGCTTCTTGTGCGCGATGTGAGTGAGCTGCGTCGTCGTGAGCGTGAACTCGCCACCAAGGACGTCACGATCCGCGAGATCCATCACCGGGTGAAGAACAATCTGCAGACCGTCGCCGCTGTGCTTCGACTCCAGGCACGGCGGGTCGACGATCCGGCCGGCCGCGCAGCCTTGGACGACGCGGTCCGTCGGGTGGCGACGATCGCCTCGGTGCACGAGACACTCTCATCCCGGCTGGACGACCACCTGGATTTCGACGAGGTCGCGCAGCGCGGAGTGCAGGCAGCCCTCGACCTGGGCAACCGCTCGGGCATGCGGGTCAGCGGCGCGATCGACGGCAGCTTCGGGACGCTGTGTTCCGAGGACGCGACCTCGATCGCGATGGTGCTCGCCGAACTCGTCCAGAACGCCGTCGAGCACGGCCTCGCGCAGCAGGACGGTCACGTGCAGGTGACAGTGCGTCGGAAGCAGACTCGTGACGGCGATCTGTTGCGGGTGGAGGTGGCCGACGACGGTGCCGGGTTACCGGACGATTTCGCGCCGGGCAGCGGCGGACTCGGGGTGCAGATCGTCCGGTCGCTGGTCGCCGACCTGAGCGGCGACATCGACTGGGAACGGACAGAAAACGGCACCGCCGTGAAGTTCACGGCGGTGCTGCGGGATATCCCGGTGGAGCGTTGACTTCGGCGGACTCAGCCTGCGCGTTCAGCCGGTACGTTCAACCGGCACGGCGGGCGCGTGCATTGCGCCGCTTCATGGCGCGTCGTTCGTCCTCCGACAGTCCACCCCAGACGCCGGCGTCCTGCCCGCTCTCGATGGCCCACTTCAGACAAGTGTCGATGACCTCGCAGCGTCGACAGACAGCCTTGGCGTCCTCGATCTGCTGCAAGGCAGGGCCCGTGTTCCCGATGGGGAAGAAAAGCTCCGGGTCCTCTTCCAGGCATGCAGCGCGGTCGCGCCAATCCATAGTCGTCCTGCTCCTTGAGTAGATGTTCCCGGTGCCGGGCCATGCGTCGTGCGCGTGAAACCGACGGGGCACCCATCGTTCGTCGGTTCGTTTCGAGTGGCTACGCTGTGGTTGGGCGTGCCGACTGTCTAGGCTCACAGATGCTGGCTGTGTTGCACAAGGGGTTTGACCGAATCTTTTCTTTTCGAAGGTGAGTCCTTGGTCACACCACGCCCTTGACCTGCCCCGTAACTCGCGCTTTTCAGCGTTTCACCTGTTCTGTCCGTGCCCCGGAGGAAGGATGCCGTGTGTCCGATCAGACATCTTCACCGCTGCGCGAGGCGACCCCGGGAGTGACCACCCCATGGCGGGTGGCCGCCGCCCTCATGGTCGTGCAGGCAGTGGCTCTGTTCGGGGTGGGAATCTGGTCGGGGTTCGACGGCGGCTCAGCGCGTTCGTGGTCGTTCGCTGCAACGCTGGTGGTGCTCGCCGGATGTGTCGCCGCCCTCGCCTGGCTACTGAACGCGGGACGGTCCGCGGCGCGCTCGCCGACCCTATTGTGGAACGCGCTGCTCCTGCCGATCGGCTTCACGGTCGGTGACGGCGGGGCTCCATGGGCCGGATGGCTGATCATCGCCGTCGCCGTCCTCACCTTCCTCGCCACCGTTCTGGCGCGCCCGCACGAAGTCGCCGCGCGCGACGGCCAGGACTGATCCACCGGATCCAGGCGCCCGCCTCGTAGGGTTCAGTCATGCGAAGGTTCTGGGCCGTGTTGGCCGTACTCCTCTGGTCGGCAGCGGTTGTGTTCCTGCCCGTCTCGAGCGCGAGAGCGGCAGGTGGGGAACGGATCCTGTCGTTCACCGCCGACTACGACGTGCAGCCGAATGGCTCGGCCGAGGTGACAGAGACGATCAGGTACCAGTTCGCCGGCGACCAGTCGCATGGCATCAAGCGATCGATCATCACCTCGCAGGGCTACGACCCCGAGCCCGACAAGTACCGCGTCTACCCGATGACCGACGTCCGGGTGAGCAGCCCGACCGGCGCACCGGACGATGTCGACCTGTCCGACTTCGGTGCGATGACCGTCATCCGGGTCGGATCCGCCGACGAGACGGTCCGTGGCACCCACACCTACATCGTGAAGTACAAACTCGGTTCCGTCGTCAACAAGCAACCCGACGGGACCGTCGAACTCTATTGGAACGCAACAGGATCCCAGACCGGAGTGCCCACCGACGAGGTGCGGATCTCGGTCACCGGCCCGGCCGCTGTCACGAACGCGGTGTGTTACTACGGCGTCACGAAGACGTCCGACAAGTGTGAATCGTCCGCCGGGCAGAAGGCCACGTTCAGCGCCTCGTCCCTCCAGCCGTTTCAGCAGGTGACGATCGGAGCAGCGTTCCCTGCGGCGCCTTTCACCAGCACCGCACCCGACCTCGAACAAGGCACGGTCGACGACTCCAAGGGCGGCGCTGAAGACTCGTCGCTGACCCCGCAGCAGCAGGACACGCTGCGAGCGGTGGGTTCCGGTGCAGCGGTGGGTCTGCCGGCCCTGGCTGCGGCGGTCATGGGTCTGGCCGTCTGGAAGCGGGGCCGCGACGAGCGCTATGCCGCTGTTGCGCCCGGGCTCGAACCGGCGGACGGCCAGGACGACTCGGTGGTCCGGGGCGGGCGCCGCACCGTGGTGGTGCAGTTCCAGCCGCCGGCCGGTGTGCGCCCTGGACTCATGGGCACGGTGATCGATGAAGAAGCCGGCACCGTCGACGTCTCGGCCACGGTGGTCGACCTCGCGGTGCGCGGCTTCTTACGGATGGAGGAGGTCGAGCGCGGCGGTCTGTTCGCCAAGAACGACTGGCAGCTCACCCTTCTCGACCCGCCGGACGGCGAACAACTGCTGCCGTACGAGGAGACCTTGCTCGATGGGCTCTTCCAACTGGGTTCGCCGGTCCTGCTGTCGCAACTGCGTAACCACTTCAAGTCCACGTTGACCAAGGCGCAGAGCCAGATGTACACCGAGGTCGTGCAGCGCGGCTGGTTCCGGCGATCACCGGAGGCGGTTCGCGCCGGTTTCCAGATGGGCGGCATGGCCCTCATCGGGGCGGCGTTCTTCGGATTCTTCCTGCTCCCGGGCATCAGCGCAGCCGCCATCGGCCTGCCGATCGGGCTGGCGATCGCAGGTGTCATCGTCATGCTGATGGGGCGCAAGATGGCATCGCGTACCGCTCGCGGCTCGGCGGTCACCGACCAGTCGCTCGGTTTCCGCGAGTACCTCGTCACCGCCGAGGCGCAGCAGATCAAGTTCGACGAGGCGGAGCAGATCTTCAGCCGGTACATGCCGTACGCCGTCGTCTTCGGGATCGCCCAGCAGTGGGCCGACAAGTTCGCCCAAGTGGCGCGAGCGGCCGAAGCCGCGGGCCGGCCGCTGGTCATGCCGATGTGGTACATCCCGCTGGGCGGCGGTTTCGGTGACTTCGGCAGCATCGCCGGCGGGATCGACGACTTCGGCACCGTCTCGGCCGGCACCTTCGTGTCCACCCCCGGATCCTCGGGTGGATCGGCGTTCGGTGGTGGAGGCTTTTCCGGAGGTGGCGGGTTCTCCGGCGGCGGTGGGGGCGGTGGAGGCACCGGAAGCTGGTGATCCCGATACACCCGACGGGAATGGGTTCGCGTCCGGCGCCGTTACACCGTTAGGCTGGCCAAGCCTTACAACTCCACAGCGTGACGTGCTCGCCGGTGTCACCCCTGAACTTTCAGGTGTGCCACCACACGAACTCGGGGGTGATCGGTTTCGACGTTGATCGCCGACGAGGGAGAAGCGGGTCGAGGAGGCACGGTTATCTCGTAAACGCTCCGTGCAAAACCAATAGGTGCCAACAACAAGCGCACCGACTTCGCCCTCGCCGCCTGAGCGAGCCTCGAAGTCCGTCAGCCTGAGTTAGTTCTCGCCTCAGTGTCTGGCGTCAGCTAGAGAACTTGCTGCGTCGTCATGTCGAGGGACGACGCGGGACTCTTACTCGACTGGGCCTGTCAGGGAACGTGTGCGCGCGAGCCCTGGGGCCGAGAAAATCCACAGCGCACTGCACCCGGAGAAGTCCCTTCTCGCGGTGAGCGGACGCGGGTTCGATTCCCGCCACCTCCACCACCACCGAATGGGCACGTCACGCTGTGGAGTCGGCCCAGCCCCAACTCACCTGCACCTGTTCGGCGACCTCGATCTCGCCGGGTGCGAACGAGCCCGCCTTGGCCATCGCCATGGTCTGCCCCCTATA
This sequence comes from Yimella lutea, assembly GCF_006715095.1. Taxonomy (NCBI): domain Bacteria; kingdom Bacillati; phylum Actinomycetota; class Actinomycetes; order Micrococcales; family Dermacoccaceae; genus Yimella; species Yimella lutea. The sequence continues at coordinate 2,999,874 of NZ_VFMO01000001.1, read as the reverse complement.
AATTTCCGGGCGGTCCGCGGGCATCACCGTGGTCACCGAACGCACCTCACCCAGGGTTCGTCCGGACCTCTGCGCGAGGGCTCGTGCTTGCTCCACGGCGTCGTCGTACGCTGCGGCGCGAGCGGCCGCACCTTCTGGCGCTCGCCCCACTGGACGTCGACCGAGAGTCCGGTGGTCTGGATGGACCGCTCGGCGATGCCGGCTCCGCGCAGTCCGGCACGCAACGTCCGGGCGTTCTCCGAGGACCGGGGTGAGTGCTTCGGCGGCACCGGCCGCGGACTGCTCGACAGCGATCCGGAGGCGGACGCGGTCGGCAGCGGTGCTCACGGTGGACGACCCGATGACGGTGATTCCGCTCTGTGTCTGCCGCATGAACCCACCCTGACACGTGACCCCGTCCGCACGGCAGGCATGGACACGGTAAGAAAGGAGTCATGACTGCGATGCCTTCCGTCTCCAACTCGATCACCGTCCGACTCGAGGTGCCCGGCCGGGCCACCGCGATCAGTGAGTTGACCGGCGCGATCGAGCGCACGGGCGGCCTCATCACCGGCCTCGACATCACCTCGTCCGACGCCGAGAGCATCAAGATCGACGTCACCGTCGCCGCGCGCGACGGCGACCACGCGAACGAGATCGTCGAGGCCATGCGTACCGTCGCCGGCGTCGTCGTCCACAAGGTCAGCGACCGCACCTTCCTGGCGCACCTGGGCGGCAAGATCGAGATCAAGTCCAAGCACCCGATCCGTAACCGTGACGACCTGTCGATGGTCTACACCCCGGGCGTTGCACGCGTCTGCATGGCGATCCACGACAACCCCGAGGACGCCCGCCGCCTGACCATCAAGCGCAACACGATCGCGGTGGTCACCGACGGCACCGCAGTCCTCGGGCTCGGCGACATCGGCCCGCTCGCGGCCATGCCGGTCATGGAAGGAAAGGCGGCGCTGTTCAAGCGGTTCGCCGACATCGACGCGTTCCCGATCTGCCTCGACACCAAGGACACCGAGGAGATCATCGCCACGGTGAAGGCCATCGCGCCGGTCTTCGCGGGGATCAACCTCGAGGACATCTCCGCCCCGCGCTGCTTCGACATCGAGCGCCGCCTGCGCGACGAACTCGACATTCCGGTCTTCCACGACGACCAGCACGGGACCGCGATCGTCGTGCTCGCCGCACTGCGCAACGCGCTGCGCGTGGTCGGCAAGGAGCTCAAGGACGTCAAGGTCGTTCAGTCCGGAGCCGGCGCGGCCGGTACGGCGATCACCCGACTGCTGCTCGCCGCCGGCGCCACCCACGTCGTGGTGTCCGACATCAAGGGGGTCGTCTCCCGCGACCGTGAGGACATCGTCGAGGGCAAGGACCCGTTCCTGCGCTGGGTCGCCGACCACACCAACCCCGACGGCATCTCGGGCACGCTGCGCGACTCGCTGCGCGACGCGGACGTGTTCATCGGGGTCTCCGGGCCCAACATCCTCACCGGTGACGACATCGCGACCATGAACGAGGACGCGATCGTCTTCGCGCTCGCCAACCCGATGCCCGAGGTCGATCCGACCGCCGCCGCTCAGCACGCGACCGTGGTGGCGACCGGCCGCAGCGACTTCGCGAACCAGATCAACAATGTCTTGGTGTTCCCGGGTGTGTTCCGCGGCCTGCTCGACGCAGTAGCGGACGGCATCGACGACAACATCATGCTGGCTGCGGCTGAAGCGCTCGCCGACGTCGTCAGCCCCGACGAACTCAACCCGGCCTACATCATCCCGTCGGTGTTCCAGCCCGATATCTCGATGGTCGTGGCCCGCGCCGTCGAGAAGGCTGCCCGCGCCGAACTCGAAGGGGAGCGGCACAGCACCAAGCAGGACGAGCCGTTCGAGGACTGACCGACGTTCGGGCGAAGTAGCGCGAAAGGCACGAGGGAACTGCGTAGGCGCAGTTCCCTCGTGCACTTCCGGGTGTCTCGGGGCGAGGAGCGCCACGGTGTGCCCGACGTCACCGCCCGGCAACCCCTGCGTGGTCGGAAGTTCTCGCGGGAGCCGTTAGACTGGGGGCATCCATTTTCGCGATCTTGCGTTCATCTGTGTGAATTTTCTTGTGGGCGCCGAGATCTGAGGCACCCGGATCACCCCATCCACAGCGTGGCGAATACGCCTGAAACGCAGTCACTTTCGGCCGACAATCGGCCCTTGTAGGGGTTCTCTTGCGGTGCCCGTAATCCGACAAGAGGTACTGCACGATGACGCCCAAGAAGAACGACGGAACCAAGAAGGCCCGCTGGAGCCGTAGCCAGAAGGTCGAGGCCAAGCGCGGCGAAGTTCGTCGCACGTCCGCCGAACGCGGCAAGCCCGCCCGCCGCGAGGACCGTCCGGAGCGTTCCGGCGCTCGCCGGTTCGACCGCGACGACCGCCGGTCCTTCGACCGCCGCGACGACCGAAACAATGACCGGAGCAACGACCGTGGTGGGTACCAGGGTCGCTCCGAAAACCGTGAGGGTCGCTCGTACGACCGGCGCGACGACCGTCCGCAGGGTAACCGCGGCGGCTATCAGGGCCGCGATGACCGTCGTTCGTTCGACCGTCGTGACGACCGCCCTCAGGGGAACCGCAGCAACGACCGTGGCAGCTACCAGGGCGGACGTTCCTTCGACCGTCGCGACGACCGCAACAGTGACCGCACGGGTGACCGGGGCGGCTACCAGCGTCGTGACGACCGTTCGCAGGGCGACCGCGGTGGCTACCAGGGCCGCGATGAGCGTCGTTCGTTCGACCGTGCTCAGGGTGACCGCAGCAACGACCGTGGTGGCTACCAGGGCGGACGTTCCTTCGACCGCCGTGACGACCGTCCCCGCGGTGGCTCCGACAACCGCTCCGAAAACCGCTCCGAAAACCGTGGTCAGCGTCGCTGGGACCGCGATGGCGGACGCGATGGTGGACGCGACTTCGGCCGCCGCGACGACCGCGGCTTCCGTCGTGACGACCGTCCGCAGGGCAACCGTGGTGGTTACCAGGGCCGTGATGACCGTCGTTCGTTCGACCGCCGGGACGAGCGTCCCCGTTTCGAAGAGACCGAGAAGCCCGCAGGTCACCTCGAGGAACTCGAGCCGACCAACGAGGCGTTCGGCTGGTCCGAGCGCAACGAGGTCGACGAGGTCACCACGACCGAGCCGATCGAGTTGGAGGGCAATGGCTTTGCCGATCTCGGTCTTCCCGAGTTGCTGGTCGCGCGCTTGGCCCGTGACGGCATCACCCAGCCGTTCCCCATCCAGACCGCGTCCATCCCGGACGCCCTCGCCGGGCGCGACGTCCTCGGCCGTGGCCGTACCGGCTCCGGCAAGACGCTCGCGTTCGGTCTGCCGACGCTGACCCGTCTGGCCAAGGGCGGCAAGGCGCGCGCACACCAGCCGCGTTCGGTCATCCTCGTCCCGACCCGTGAGCTCGCCATGCAGGTAAGTGATGCGTTGCAGCCGTTGGTGCACGTCATCGGCCTGCGCCACAAGCTGGTTGCCGGCGGGATGCCCTACGAGCCGCAGCTGTCGGCTCTCGAGCGCGGCGTCGACGTCCTCATCGCCACCCCGGGTCGTCTGAAGGACCTCATCGAGCGCGGCGCAGCCGACCTGTCCCGCGTCGAGATCACGATCCTCGACGAGGCCGACCACATGGCGGAGATGGGCTTTCTCGAAGCGATCGAGGAGATCCTCGACCTGGTGCCGGCCGACGGCCAGCGCCTGATGTTCTCGGCCACCCTCGACCGCGGCATCGACGGTGTGGTCGAGAAGTACCTCACCGATCCGGCGGAGCACTCGACGGACGACGGCACCGCGACCGTCACCACGATGGCGCACCACGCGCTGCTGATCGAGCCCAAGGACAAGAAGATCGTCACCGCCGAGGTCGTCAACCGACCCGGACGCACGGTCGTCTTCGCCCGCACCAAGCTCGGTGCCGACCGCATCGCCTCCGAACTGCGCGAGTGCGGCGTCGTCGCAGCTGCCTTGCACGGCGGCCTCAACCAGAGCCAGCGCAACCGCGCACTGTCGGCCTTCCGCGACGGACGCCTGCCGGTTCTCGTCGCCACCGACGTCGCAGCTCGCGGCATCCACGTCGACGACGTGGGCGTCGTCCTGCAGGTCGACCCGCCGGCCGACCACAAGGACTACCTGCACCGTTCCGGGCGTACCGCTCGCGCCGGTGAGCAGGGTGTCGTGGTGTCCTTGGTGCTGCCGCACCAGCGCCGTACCGTCGAGCGTCTGCTCGACCAGGCGGGAGTCGACACCGAACTGAAGAAGACCCGTCCGGGCGACGAGGTCATCGCGGCCACCGGGGGCAGCACCCCGCAGGGTGCACCGGTGAGCGACGACGACCTGCAGCAGGTGTTGCAGCCAGGTCGCGGTGGACGCGGCCAGGGTCGTGGACGCGGTTACGCCGGTGGTGGCCACCGGGGTGGTCCGCGCCGTGGCGGCGGGGGCGGCGGCTACCGCGGTGACCGCGAGGGTCGTGGCGGCCGTGACGGTGGACGTCGTCCGCGTTACTGAGTCATAGCGGGACTGTGCAAACCGTGGTTTGAAACGTCCTGGTGGTGCAAACCGCGGCCGATCGGTCGCGGTTTGCACATCTGGGGGGTTCTGATCCGCGGTTTGAGCAGTTCTGGCTCGGCGACATCGCATCCGCGCCGGGGCAGTCGTCCACAGCAGGATCGGCTCGCGTCAGAATGGGACGGTGGACAACCTCACCGGACGACTGCTGGTCGCAGTCCCGCGCGAAGAACAGGACGTCGCCGACGACGACCTGTTCGACCGCTCGGTGGTGTTGCTGCTCAACCACAGCAGCGAGGGTGCCCACGGCATTGTGCTGAACCGCCCGCTCGAAGCCGTCGTGGACGCCGTCCTGCCGGGTTGGCAGGAGCACGTCACCGACCCGGACCACCTCTTTCAGGGCGGTCCGCTCGGACTCGATTCCGCGCTCGGGCTCGTCTCGATGCCCGGTGGCGGGGAGTCGCTCGGTCTGAAGAGACTGTTCCGTGGAGTCGGGTTGGTCGACCTGGACGCCCCGCCCTCGGTCGTGCTTCCCGAGATCGCGGCACTGCGTATCTATGCGGGTCATTCCGGTTGGGGTCCGGGCCAATTGGAGACCGAGATCCGCGAAGGTCACTGGTTCGTGGTGGACGCCGAAGCTGCCGACGCCTTCTCCGAATCGCCCCTGCGTCTGTGGGAGGACGTGCTGCGTCGAGTCGGGGGAGTCGCCGCCTGGTCGATCACCTTCCCGGACGACCCGACGATGAACTGACCCGGTTCACGGGGTCGAGCGGTACATCGGACCCGGCGATCCGGAAACCCTCCCTGGTCGACGTGTTGTGGCAGGTGACCACCGAACGCCCCGACCGCGACGGCTATCACCGCCGGTGCGTTGCGGGGGACGACTCATTGCCGGTCATTTTGTCAGCGCCGACCTATGCTGGACGCATGAGCACCGAACCGTTGGAGAACGAACGCCTCTCGTCGCCGAGCACCTCGACGGGTGTCCTCGAGCGTGAAGAGGTCCAACCGCAGTTGCAGGAACCGGGCGATCACGAACGGTTCAGCCACTACGTGAAGAAGGAGAAGATCCTCGAGAGCGCGCTGTCCGGAGACCCCGTCACGGCGTTGTGCGGCAAGGTCTGGGTGCCCGGTCGTGACCCGCAGAAGTTCCCGGTCTGCCCGGCCTGCAAAGAGGTGTACGAGAAGTTCGGCGCCGGCGGCGACGACTCCGGCGACTGACCTCACGAGATCAGACCAAGGCCCGGTGCAAGCACCACGCCGGGCCTTCGTCGTCCTTCCGTCGCGGGAGTCGCAGAAGTCTGGAGCGATCTTTGTCGTCTCTTGACCTCGTCTTGACCGAGTTGTTTCTAGCCTGAGCGGGTTCCCCTGAGCCGGGCGCCCCGCCGTCCGGCTGACGTCTTGGAAAGGACGCTCATGATCCGCCGTTCCACCACCGTGCTCGCCTCCGTCGCTCTCGCCGGTAGCGCCGCGTTCAGCCTCGCCCCCGGCGCGAACGCGAGCCTTTCGCTCGCCCAGGCCAAGATCGACTCCGCGTCGGTGTGTGTTCCCGACAGCCATGACCACGAAGGCGCCGGAGCGACCGCCCGGGTGAAGCACGGTTCCGGCAAGCACGACCCGAACGAGCTGACCCCGGCACAGGTGGCGGCCGCAGAGAAGAAGTTCCAGGCGGACGCCGCTCGCAAGGGGTTGGCGAAGAACGCCGACGGCAAGCTGACCAAGACCGGCGCAAAGGCAGCAAAGCCGGGCACCGGCACGTTCAGTGCCGCGGTCATCGACGTGTACTTCCACGTGATCACCGACGGCACCAAGGGTGCGCTGACCGACTCCGAGGTGTCGACCCAGATCTCCGTGCTCAACCAGGCCTACAGCGGTTCGGGCTTCTCCTTCCGCCTGGTCTCGACCGACCGCACCAACAACGCCACCTGGTACAACGGCTTGGTGCACGGCTCGACCGCCGAGTCGCAGATGAAGTCCAAGTTGCGCAAGGGCGACATGGGCGACCTCAACGTCTACACCGCCGACCTCGGCCAGGACCTGCTCGGCTGGGCGACCTTCCCGACCAGCAGCCTGAGCTCTCGTGACGGCGTCGTACTGCTCGACGAGAGCCTGCCCGGCGGCAGTGCCGCGCCGTACAACCAGGGGGACACCGGCACCCACGAGGTCGGTCACTGGCTGGGCCTGTACCACACCTTCCAGGGCGGCTGTAAGGGTCAGGGCGACCAGGTGAGCGACACCCCCGCGGAGGCTTCACCGGCATCCGGTTGCCCGACCGGCCGCGACTCCTGCCCGTCGTCTGCCGGACTCGACCCGATCACCAACTTCATGGACTACACGAGCGACGTGTGCATGAACAAGTTCACCCCGGGGCAGGTCACCCGCATGCAGAACCAGTGGACGACCTACCGCGCCTGACCCACCGTCCTTGGTTGTGAGGCGCATCTGAACCAGCGCGTCGCGGCGGCCGAATCCCTCGGAAGTGGGGTCGGCCGCCGCGGTGCGTCCTGGGCGGCCTGGCGAGCTCGTTCCGCCTCACGGCGCTGACCTGCGCATTCGATCGTTGTCACCGTGGGCGGTTAGGGTTTGCCATCGTGAGTACCTCGGCCGCTTCCCATCTGTCGCCGGCCTTCCCCGAACGCGCAGCGTGGGGCACCGCCGGCAAATTGCGTGCCTGGCAGGCCGGGGCGATGCACACCTATTTCGAACATGAGCCCCGCGATTTCCTGGCAGTCGCGACCCCCGGTGCCGGCAAGACGACGTATGCATTGCGGCTGGCGACCGAGCTCATCGACCGCGGTGTCATCGACCAGGTCACGATCGTCGCGCCGACCGAACACCTCAAGGTGCAGTGGGCCGACGCCGCTTCACGGGTCGGGATCAACATCGACCCGCGCTTCACCAACGCCCAGGAGGAGCACGCCGCCGACTACGACGGCGTCGCGGTGACCTACGCGGGCGTCGCCAGCCGTCCGGCACTGCACCGCGCTCGCACCCTCGCCCGCCGCACGCTGGTGATCCTCGACGAGATCCACCACGGCGGCGACAACAAGTCGTGGGGTGACGCGATCCGCGAGGCCTTCGAGCCCGCGACCCGCCGGCTGGCGCTGACCGGTACGCCGTTCCGTTCCGACACCAGCCCGATCCCGTTCGTGCGGTACGAGGAGGGCGCCGACGGCATCCGTCGTTCGGCCAGCGACTACAGCTACGGGTACTCCGAGGCGCTGCGCGACGGCGTCGTCCGGCCGGTGCTGTTCATGGCGTACGGCGGGGCGATGCGGTGGCGTACCCGCGCGGGCGACGAGATCGCGGCCCGCCTCGGCGAACCCATGACCAAGGACGTCACGGCTGCCGCCTGGCGCACCGCACTCGACCCCAAGGGCGAGTGGATCCCTGCCGTGCTACGCGCCGCCGACAAGCGACTGTCCGAGGTGCGTCGGCACGTCCCGGACGCCGCAGGCCTGGTCATCGCCTCCAACCAGACGGCCGCGCGGTCGTATGCGCGCACGCTGGAGGAGTTGACCGGTGTCAAGCCGACCGTCGTGCTGTCCGACGACGCCGGGGCCTCGGCCCGCATCGAGCAGTTCGCCGCGTCCGACGACCGGTGGATGGTCGCGGTGCGCATGGTGTCCGAGGGCGTCGACGTCCCGCGTCTGTGCGTCGGCGTCTACGCCACCTCCACCTCGACGCCACTGTTCTTCGCCCAGGCGGTCGGGCGCTTCGTCCGTGCCCGGCGACGCGGTGAGACGGCGTCGGTGTTCCTGCCCACCGTCCCGCTGATCCTCGAACACGCCGCCCGACTGGAGGAGCAGCGCGACCATGCGCTCGACCGCCCCAAGCCCGAGGGGGAGGAGCCGCTGTGGGCCGAGGAGGACGGCTTGCTCCAGGAGGCGAACCAGCAGGAGAAAGCGCTGGCCGACGAGCAGATGTCGTTCGAGGCGCTGGAGTCCGAGGCGGAGTTCGACCATGTGCTGTTCGACAAGCAGCAGTGGGGTCTGGGCAGCGAGACCGGTGGTGAGGACGAGCAGGAGTACCTCGGACTTCCCGGTCTGCTCGAACCCGACCAGATGACTCATCTGCTGCGTGAACGGCAAGCCAAGCAGCAGAGCAAGAGCACCAAGAAGAAGCAGGAACAGGACGCCCCGCTCGCCGCTCACCGGGCGCTCGCGGCCCGGCGCAAGGAACTCAACTCACTCGTCGCCGCCTACGCCAAGAAGACGGGGCAGCCGCACGCGGTCATCCACAACGATCTGCGTGGGCAGTGCGGCGGACCGACGCTGGACCGCGCCTCCAACGACGAGGTCGGCGCTCGCATCGATCTCATCCGACGCTGGTTCGTCGGCAAGCGCTGAACTCAACGGTCGAGCAGGCCGCGCTCGCGCAGGGTCTCGCGTAGCCCGTACGCCACATGGCCCGCACGACCGTGTGTGGTCTCGGCGTGCCAGAGCGAGGAGACGATCGCCTGCGCAGACGCCTCGAGCGTCGCGCTGAAGAACGGATCGAGATCCTTCTCGCGAACGCAGCCCGAGCGGGCGTCGTCCGCGCGGCGTGTGCTGAACGCGATTGCGTAGTCACCCGACCCGTGGCTGTACGCGGCACCGACCGTGCCCATCGCGTACACCCCGCGACGGGCGATGCGGCCGAGTTGGCGTGCATCGAGCGGGGCATCGGTCGCGACGACAACCACGCACGAATTTCCTTCCGGATCAGCCGTGTTGGCCGGTTCGACGGGCCGTCCGTCGAGTCGGAGATGGCCCGTGAAATTGGTCAGAGCCAGCACGCCGAGTCGCTGGTCTCCGACCGCACGGGACGCGGTGCCGATGCCGCCCTTGAACCCGAGGGCGCGCATTCCGGTGCCCGCTCCGACGGCACCGAGCGCGAAGTCGTCGCTCGCGTCGTCCAGGGCTGCGCGGACGTCCGCAGCCGTGACCGCCCGTTGCCGGATGTCGGACAGCCACGAGTCGTTGCACTCTGCGACCAACGGGTTGAGAGTGACCACGTCGGCACAGTCGGGACGGTCGAGCATCCATCCCACCAGCGCGTCCGCAGCACCGAACGCGCTGAGGGTGTTGGTGAGAACGATCGGGGTCTCCAACGTGCCCATCTCGGCCACCTGGGTCGAACCGATGAGCTTGCCGTGTCCGTTGCCGACGAACAACCCGCATGGCAGCGGTCGTTCCGGTGTCGGCACAGGCGTGGGGACGATGGCGGTCACGCCGGTGCGGACGTCGTGGCGCACGATCGTGCGGTGCCCGACGCGCACCCCCGGCACATCCTTGATGCTGCCGGTATCGGTGAGGACTGCGAGTCGATCGGTCATGGCCGAACGACCCTATCCTCCGCGTGCCGGCAGGTACGGTGCATCGCATGGTGAATGAGAACGACCTGGGCGGTGAGACCTCGCAGACGATGGATCGTGGCCTCGCGGTCATCGCCTTGCTCGCCGACCCGGCGCACGCAGGTGGGCTCACGGTCACCGAGATGGCCCAGAAGCTGAGTGTCGGGCGTCCGGTGATCTACCGTCTGGTCGCCTCATTGGCACGTCGCGACATCGTGATTCGCCGCATCGACGGACGAATCTCGTTGGGAGTGGGGCTCATTCACCTCGCCAACGCGGTTTGGCCGGGCCTGCGCGATGTCGCTTCACCGATCCTGCGGGAGCTCGCTGAGAACACCGGACTCACCGCGCACCTCACCGTCGCCGACCGCTCCGAGGCGCTCGCGATCGCTGTCGTCGAGCCGCGCTGGACGGGTCTGCACGTCTCCTACCGCGAGGGCACTCGCCACCCGCTGGAGGTGGGCGCCGCCGGCCGGGCGATCCTCGGCGGGCGCGACGGGAACGACTCGTGGGTGACCAGCGACGGCGAACTCCAGCCGGGTGCACACGGATTGGCCGCCCCGGTCATAGGCGCGCACGGGCTGGACGCCTCCATCGGCCTGGTCGCGATGGCGCCGTTCGACGGCGACCGTGTCGGTGCCGCGGTCCAATCAGCGGCATCCGATCTCGCCATCGCGCTCAACCACTGACCTCCACCAGCGGCTGAGTGCGATAGGGGACGAGCTCGGCGAGTGCGATCACCGTCGAACTGCGCACGACCACGTCCGTCGCGAGCACCTCGTCGATCACGCGTTGTAGATCGCCGTTGTCCCGACCGACGATCCGGATCCACAGGTCGCCCTCACCGGTGATCGTGTGTACCTCCAACACCTCCGGGACACCGGCCAGATGTGCGATGGCCGGGTCGTGTCCGTGCCGCTGGGCGATCGACAGGGTGCAGAACGCGGTGACCGGGAAGCCCATGGCGGCAGGGGAGAGGGAAGGGCTCTCCGAGGCGATCACGCCGCGCGAGCGCAGTTTGTCCAGGCGGGCTTGCACCGTGCCGCGGGCGACGCCGAGTTCACGGGCGGCGCCGAGCACTCCGATCTGCGGCTGAGCGTCCAGGAGGTGCAGCAGGCGGCGGTCGAGATGGTCCAACATGGTCGAACTGTATAGAGTTCACGCGCCCGCAGGTGTCAGTTTGTACATGATGATCAAGCTTGGAAGGCCCGGTTGAACAGTCTCTGTGGCTTGGGTCACAGTGTGTCCATGACTGACACCCTTGACCTCACTGCGCAGGAGCGCGAAGCCAACCTCGACTTCGACCAGTTGAAGCAGTTGGTCGGCCTCGTCGAGTACGACGCCAAGAACGACCCCTTCCCTGTCACCGGTTGGGACGCCATCGTCTTCGTGTCCGGAAACGCCACCCAGTCGGCGCAGTACTACCAGAGCGTCTGGGGCATGGACCTCGTTGCATACAGCGGCCCGGAGAACGGCAACCGCGACCACAAGTCGTTCGTGCTGAAGTCCGGCTCCATCAAATTCGTCATCAAGGGCGCGGTCGACCCCAACAGCGAACTGGTCGAGCACCACCGCAAGCACGGCGACGGCGTCGTCGACATCGCGCTCGAGGTGCCTGACGTCGACAAGTGCATCGATCGGGCCCGCTCGGTCGGCGCGAAGATCGTGCGTGAGCCGGAGGACATCACCGACGAGCACGGCACCGTCCGCATCGCCGCGATCGCCACGTACGGCGACACCGTCCACACGCTGGTCGACCGCTCCAAGTACGAGGGTCCGTACCTGCCCGGCTACTGCGAGGCGTCCTCGACGTTCGTCAAGCGCGAGGGTCAGCCCAAGCGTCTGTTCCAGGCCCTGGACCACATCGTGGGCAACGTCGAGCTCGGCAAGATGGACGATTGGGTCACCTTCTACAACAAGGTCATGGGCTTTGTGAACATGGCCGAGTTCATCGGTGACGACATCGCCACCGACTACTCCGCGCTGATGAGCAAGGTTGTCGCGAACGGCAACCACCGGGTGAAGTTCCCGCTCAACGAGCCGGCCGTCGCCAAGAAGAAGTCGCAGATCGATGAGTACCTCGAGTTCTACTGCGGCCCCGGCGCACAGCACCTCGCCGTGGCCACCAACGACATCCTCAACTCGGTGGATGCGTTGCGCGCCAACGGAGTCGAGTTCCTCGACACCCCTGACTCCTACTATGAGGACCCGGAGCTGCGGGCCCGCATCGGCAACGTTCGCGTGCCGGTCGAAGAACTGCAGAAGCGCGGCATTCTGGTCGACCGCGACGAAGACGGCTACCTGCTGCAGATCTTCACCAAGCCGCTGGGTGACCGCCCGACGGTGTTCTTCGAACTGATCGAGCGGCACGGCTCGCTCGGGTTCGGCAAGGGCAACTTCAAGGCCCTGTTCGAGGCGATCGAGCGCGAGCAGGACCGCCGCGGCAACCTCTGACGCCGCTGAGTGCCGAAACCTCCGGCACTCGAAGAGCCCCGACGACGGCCCGTCGTCGGGGCTCTTGGTTCTTCGAAACCTGGTTCCTGGAAACCTGGGTATGGGTCGGGCGTTCGCTGGTTAGGCTCGCCGACATGTCGCAGATCTCTCCCGCGCTCGCCGCACTGCAGGCCGCCGTCCGGTGGCGCACGGTCGCCGGGCCGGACAAGGACCCAGCTCAGTTCGAGGGGTTGCACGGCGACCTTCGGGCACACTTCCCGCGGCTGTTCGAGGCGTGCGAAAGCGTCGAACTTCCCGACCATGCACTGCTGCTGCGCTGGCGCGGATCCGGTGATGAACGGCCGGTGGTTCTCATGGCCCACCAGGACGTCGTGCCTGTCAACAGCTGCGACGACTGGACGCACCCGGCCTACGAGGCAGTGGCCGCCGACGGATTCCTCTGGGGGAGAGGCACCCTCGATTGCAAGGGGTCGTTGATCGCAATCTGCGCCGCGGTCGAACAGCTCATCGTCCAGGGGGTCACTCCCAGCCGGGACGTCTGGTTGTCCTTCTCGTCGGACGAGGAGATCGCCGGGCACACCGCGCCCGCGGCCGTCACAAAGTTGAAGCAGCGCGGGGTCGAGCCGTGGTTCGTGCTGGACGAGGGCGGCATGGCGGTCACGGGCGTCTTCCCGGGCGTCGATGCTCCGCTCGCCGTGATCGGTCTCGCCGAGAAGGGGCTGGTCGTCGTCCGTCTGACTGCGCGCGCGGAAGGCGGGCATGCCTCGATGCCGCCTCGCAGGAGTGCGCCGGCGATCCTCGCGAAGGCGATCCTGTCGTTGGAGAAACACCCCGCACCGTCGAACCTGACCGAGCCGAGTCTGCGCATGCTGGAGACCATCGCGCCTCATGCGAAAACGCCGGTCCGTCAGCTGCTGTCCCGCGCGGGTTCGATGCGGAAACCGCTGACCCAACTGCTCGCTCGCACGGGACCGGCGACCGCGGCCATGGTGCGGACCACCTACGCGGTCACCCAGCTGGAAGGGTCCCCGGCGCAGAACGTCCTGGCGACGGACGCGTCCGCCACGGTCAACGTCCGGGTGTCGGTCGACGAGAGCGCCGAAGAGGCTGTTGCCCGGATCCGACGCATCCTGGGTGACGACATCGAGGTGGCCGTGCTGACCTCGTACGACCCGAGCCCGGTCGCAGCGACGGGTGACGCGTACGAACTCATCGCATCGGTCACCGAACAGGTCATGCCGGACGTCGTCCCGACGCCGTACGTGGTGATGGCAGCCACCGATGCTCGCCACTTCCAGCGGGAGTGGCCCGACTGCTACCGGTTCAATCCTTTCCGGATGACCGCGAGCCAGCGCGAGAGCCTGCACAACGTCGACGAGCGCCTGGAAGTGTCGTCCTTCGAGGAGGGAATCCGTTGGTACACAACACTTCTGACGCAGATCTGAGCAAGACCGGGCTTAAGAGCATCGGCGCTGTCGTCGGGTTCCTGGTCTGCGTCGAGATCGCCAGCGGTTTCCTGCAGGGTTTCTACACGCCGTTGTTCACCGACATCGCTCGTGAACTGCGCATCCGGGACGCCGACGTCAACTGGTTCGAGGCGGCACAGTTGACGGTCTCTGCGCTGGTCGTACCCATTCTCGCTCGACTGGGAGACGTGATCGGGCATCGCAAGGTGCTGCTGCTGTCGACGGTCGTCACCGCGGTCGCGACGTGGGCGGTTGCGTTCGCGCCGACCTTCTGGACCTTCCTCATCGCCTGGGCGTTCGCCGGTTTCTACGTGGTGTGGCTGCCGTTGGAGGTGGCGATCATCCACCGCCGCACGGAGGGCGACCCGAAACGCACCCGCCTTGCGGCCGCGCTGCTGGTCTTCGGACTCGAGGCATCGGTCATCGCGGCTGCGGTGTTCGCCGGGGCGTTCGCACAAACCTGGTCGATGACCGCGTTGTTGTCGATCCCCGCCGTCGTGGTCACCCTCGCGATCCCGGCGATCTGGTTCGGGGTTCCGGAAGTGCCGGTGCTGCGCAGAGCGTCGCTCGACCTCGGCGGGTTCGCGCTGATCACCATCGCGTTGTCGCTGATGATGAGCGGTCTGATCCTGGTACGTCTGCACGGCCCGCTCAGCGTTTGGCCGTTGATGCTGCTCGTCGCCGCGGTCGCGGCGTTCGTCGTGTTCGGGCGGTACGAGTTGGGTCACCACGAACCGCTGGTCGATCTGCGCGTGCTCGGTGCCGGCCGGCAGTGGCCGATCCAGCTGACCGCGTTCCTGTTGGGAGTCTCCGTGCTCGGCGCCCAGATCCCGCTGTCGACCTTCGCGCGCACCGACCCGGACGTCACCGGCTACGGACTGGGGGCGACCGCGGCGAGCGTCTCGACGATCATCGGGCTCTACGTGATCACGCTTGCGATCGGCGCCCTGGCTCTGCCTTGGCTGGCGCGGCTGCTGTCATCGAACGGCGCACTCGTCCTGGGAGCGACGCTGGTCGGTGTCGGGTATCTGATGTTCCTGCCGCTCCACGACGGGCTCGCGCAGTTGATGATCAACATGGCTGTGGCCGGCTTCGGTTCCGGACTACTGGTGGCGGCGCTCCCGGCGGCTGCGGCCGCGCAGGCACCGGACACCCATACCGGCTTCGTGACCGGGATGACCAACATGACCAAGACCGTCGGCGGCGCGGTCGCCAGCAGTGTGTTCGCGATCGCGCTGGCGACCACCGGCAGCATCGACGCTGACGCCGCGGCGAACCACGCCTCGCTGGGCGGTTACATGACGGTGTGGGCGATCTGTGGCGCCACGGCACTGCTCGCTGCGGTCATCCTTGCATTACGTGGACCCCGCACGCAGGGCTCGGGGAGTTGACTCGGCCCGGTCAGAGCGCAGCGGTCGGCTGCGTCACCGGACCTTCGAGGACAGCCGGCGCTGCACCGGTGTCGATGGCAGCGTGGGTGTCGGTGTCGGTGTCGGTCTCGGTGTCGGTCTCGGTGTCGGTCTCGGTGGCGGCGTCCGGGTTGTCACTCGAGTGCGCGGCGTCGAACCGGCGGGCCACCAGCCACCTGCTGAGGTCGCGGCCGAGGAAGACGCCCCACAACAGGATGGTGCTGAACGCCACGAGTACCAGCGCCAGGATGAATGCGGCCCCCACCAGTCCGTAGTCGGCGACCTGTTCGGTGATCTCGTTCGGCGCGAGCACCTGCACGGCGAGGATCAGAACGGTCGTGCCGAGAACGATCAGGACCGCACCCGGCAACAGTTGCCCCCAACGTGCCTTGCCGCGCGTCGACGGTGAAGCCGACCGACTGACCGTGGCGGAGGGGCTCGCCGATCTCGTCGCTCGGGTGCGCTCGAGCGCGGTCGAGACGGCTCCGCGCATCCGAGTGTTGCCGCCTGTGGTGCCGCACGATCAGTTGGCGGGATCACCGGCACCGGGGCTGGTTCCGCTCGGCCTGGACGAGATGACGTTGGCGACCGAGATGCTCGATCTGAACGGGGCGGACCGACACGTGGTTGCGATCGGTGAGTCACAGACCGGACGAACTTCGTTGCTGCCAACACACGCCGGAGCAGATCGTCTTCGCGGTGATGGATCCGCGCCGCACCTTGAAGGACGAGGTGCCCGAGGAGTACCTCGGCGCGTACGCCGGTTCGGTGGGCCTGGCGGATCGCCTCGTCGGCGCCGTCCTGCCGGAGCTGGCGAAGCGAGCGGGAGTTTCCTGCGGCCGCGCCCAGACGACGCGGACGCTGACCTCTGCGACCGGCGCGGTGGTGGTCGTGTTCATCTGCTCAGACCTTCAGTGTTGAACGACACCGACTTCGGGACGACTTCGTCACCTACGCGTCATCGGGATGGTGAGGCTCTCGACCGGCAGGGGGTTCTGCCCCGCATCGAGGGAAGAGATCTCCTCGTCGGTGTAGGTCCGGCCTGAGTGCATGACTTCGGGCTCACGCCATGCGGTGTAGCTGAGTTGCTCGGGGGTCGAGGTTCCGTACACATCGCGCAACGCGACGACACAGCTGTGCGCGAGCTGGTCGAACCGTGCTGTGATCGCCGGAAGGTCGAGGCGAAACGTCCAGTTCGGCTGGGCATCGGCGTACAGCGTCCAACCTGATTCTGCGAGCAGCTGCTCACCGTTGTCGTCGGCAGGGTGAGTGAGTTGTTGATTGCTGTTACTGGTGCACTCCGCTGCGACTGCGTCGTGGTCGGCCGCGAACTGCACATAGGCATGAGTCGCTCCGTCCTGGACGACGAGGAATCCTCGATCCGGAAGTTCACGAATGGCACGCGCCAGTTGTGTCGTGAACTCCTCCCAGCCCAGTCCCGCCTGCTGCACGCTCACGCGGGCCACTCCTTGTTCGCCTTCCGCAGGTCGACCTCGGGTTGAGTGAGGTACAGCGCTTCCACAACTTTCGAGCGGACGATCATGACACCGCCCCGTGGTTCCAGATCGAAGTAGGCGCGATCGACCTCGCCGCGACGCAATGCGCCTTTACCCCAACGCTTTTCGGCACCGGCGACGTAATCGGCGAAGCGGTCGGCGATGAATCGAGCAAAGTCGTCGGTGATGTTCTTCTCGTGATCGGTGAGGGTCAGCATGATCCTCTTCACGGGGTCATCTGCCGGTCCGATGCCCTCGACGTCGGGAAAGCTCAGTCCGAAGCGGTCGTTGGAAACCCATCCGTCCTCGTCCTGGGTCCAGCCGATCTCGCTGGACAACTCCGCGGCCTCCCGCTCGGTCATCGGCCAGTTCGCGTCCACCCAGAACTGCAGCATGCCGAGCGCTTGATCGACGGGAATCGACTGCCGGATGGACCGCACCGTCAATGAGGTAGCTCGTCGAGCCCGTTCAGCTCGAGCGTTTTCTGAGTGGCATCGACAACCTGTTGGGCGGACCAGTCGTCGGGCAGGGTCAGCAGGGTGCCGGTCTCTACTCGCTCTGCCTGAACCCCGTCGGCGACGTGATCGATTCTGCCAACGGCGTCAGCGAGCCAGAGCCGATACCTGGGAGTGATCTTCCAGTTTCCGCGGCGCGCCAGACGCTGCATTTCGATCGTTCCGAGCCGAACCATCAGGGGATCCCACCCCTCGACCGCTGAACTGACGACAGCATCGGTGAAGGCCCGCGGGATATGTCCACCGTCGACCGCGGTGACCTCGATGTCAGCGCGTTGAGCCGGGATGCGGCCCCCCGTGTGATCCTGACCCGCGCTGACATGCGCGACTGCCATCGCCTCACTGTTGAAGCCTCGCACCCAGAACGCGTAACCGTCCCAATCGCCCTGCCGCGCCAGGCCTTCGGTCGACTTCATCTGCGAGACCAGTTCCGCTTGTTCTGCCTGGTCCTTGGGCCACGGCGTGCGTTCGGTCCCCAGGGTCCACACCGAGATACCGGTACGTTCTCGCATTCCGTGCATGAACAGATCGACCTGGTGCGCGATCTCCTCGGGGGTCTCCTGCGGCCGCGCCCATACAACGCGGACGCTGACCTCTCCAACCGACGTGGTGTTAGTCGTGTTCATCTGTTCAGACCTTCGATGTGTGAATGACGTCGATCTCGAAGATACCTCGGGAATCCAGCAGATCCTTGATGGCGGCAGCACCGGCAGGGTCGGACGCGTGCCACTCCAGACGCGCGCCGTCCGGCAACGCACGCACCTGACGTTCTGCCTCGCTGACCAGTCGATCACTGGTGCCGGTCGACCAGTCGCTTCGAGGCTGGTGAGCGAGCTGGGCGTAGCCGTGCTTTGCATCGAGGAAGGTTTCGACAGGTGGGTCCCCGCGGAACGTCCGTCCGTCGAAGGCAACCGGCCGGCCCGAGGTCGGGTCATGGCGCACGTACTCTGACAGATGCCCGTTGGCGGTTCGCTGCGCGCCGGTGATCTGCTCCTGGTATCCCATCCAAGGTTGATCAGGCCCTCGGTTGAGGTGTGACCAACCGTCCACTCTGTTGGCCAGACGCAGGAGGAGAAGCCGTCCGGGTGGCGTGAACCACGCGACTCCGCCTGGGTATTCGCGCTCGACGCCGAGGTGCTGCACCCCTATGACCGGGCCACGCCCGGAACGATGACGGAGTCGGTGGTCGCGGCCTTCGATCGCGGCAAGCCGCAGTTCGCGGGACTGATGGAGCCACCGGAATCGGAATGGGACGTCGCGGCGGTCACCGAACTCGCCCGGGTGATGTCGCAGGGGTCGACCAGCCTTTGCGTCGAGGGCCAGGGCTGGCACGGGTCGCTCACCATTCAGCCCGAGCCCGGCGGGGTGATGGAGCGTTGCGAGTTGCTGCTCGACGCCGGCGCCGAGCCGATGGACGCGAACGGTCTGTTCGCGCTCGGGCAGCGAGTGGCCGACACGGGCGTCCAGTTCGCGATGATCGGGTACCGCTGGGCGACCGAACGACATGTCATCACTCCCGCGTCGGTGAATCCCGCACTCCCCGCGGCGCTCGTGGCCGACCCCGCCCGCTTTCCGGGGCTGACCAGCCGGACGCTGCGGGCACACGTCGGCGACCACCTGCGCGAACACGGCCGTCACTGGGTGATGGCGTTCGAATCGCCGCACGACACCACTCGCGAGCAGTCGCGCCAACTGATGCAACGTTGGGGAAGCGCGCTGGAACTGCTGCGTACCCACGACGAGATCGCCCTGGCCGTAGCGCGTCAGCGGGACAACTGAGCACGGCTGTTCGCCTCCTCCCCAGGGGGAGGTACGCGGTCGGTGGTCGCCGCCGCCCGAGGCGGTTGACACAATGCGGACATGAGCGAACGTGCGTCCGGCTGGTATCCGGATCCGAACGACCCGGACACCCTGCGGTACTGGGACGGAATCCTGTGGACCGACCGGACGATGCCCCGCGTCAAGCCGGGCCTGGAGAAGTCCCACATCAGCGCGGCGCCGCAGGTGCCCCAGCACCACCAGCACCCGCACCTCCCGCATCCGGGCCAGCACCGGCCCGGTCAGCAGCAGAGCAGTCCGAACGGTCCGTATCGTGGCCAGTTCCAGCCGGCGTCTGCCACGGCACGCACACCGGACGGCGCCGAACTCGCACCGTTCTGGCGTCGAGCGCTGGCATTCATTGTCGACAACATCCTGACCTCCGCGATCGCCGCGCCGCTGGCTTGGCCCTGGTTGTCGGACTGGGTGCACGTGGTCCGCACCTACTTCAACGAGAGTCTGGACGCTGCCCGCGAAGGCCGGGGTACACCCGACGCCCCGGACGCGCTCTACAACTTCCCCTGGCAGGTCGGACTCGTCGCCGTCGCGGTCTACTTCGTGTACGAGGTGGCCCTGACAGTATGGCGTGGGCAGACCGTCGGCAAGATGCTGCTGGGCATCAAGGTGCGCCGGGAGGAGAACGACAAACCGCCCACCTTCGGTGCCGCCGTCTACCGGTTCGCGGTCAAACAACTCACCTCGATCGTCGGCCCTGTTCCGTTGCTGAGCTTCCTGGTGACGATCTTCCAGATCGTCGACTACCTGCGCCCGCTGAGCGACCGCATGAACCAGGCCTTCCACGACTCGTGGCCCGGCACCTATGTGGTGCGCAAGCAGCGCGGTGGTGCGAGTGAGGAGCAGACACCACCCGGCGACCGCATGTACTGAAAATCACTGAGCAGCAACAGAATCGGCGCACCCACTCCGGGTGCGCCGACTCTGTTCCTGCCGCCGATCAGGCGGACTTCGTCATACCGTGCGGGTCGATGACGTACTTCTTCGCGGCTCCTTGGTCGAAATCGGAGTAGCCCTGCGGGGCGTCGTCCAGGGAGATGACCGTCGCGTTGACGGCCTTCGCGACATCGGCCTTGCCCGCGAGGATCATCTTCATCAGACCGCGGTTGTACTTCTCACCGGGCACTGGCCGGCGTAGAAGGAGTGCGACTTCGCCCAACCCAGGCCGAGCCGGACGCCGAGCGTGCCTTCCTTGGCGTTGTCGTCGACAGCACCGGGGTCGCCGGTCACGTAGAGTCCGGGGATCCCGATGCCGCCCCCGCCCGCGCGACCGCCATGCAGGGTTACCGGTTTGTCGGACACATGATCTCGGCTCTCGGCTCGCGGGCACGACGCCCGCCGGTCGGGAGGTCAGGTGCGCGCCGGGAGGATCCTGCCGGTGACCTCGCCCAAGCCGATGCGTGCGCCGTCGGTGCCCGGGGCGGTCGCGCGCAAAGTGACGATGTCGCCGTCCTCGAGGAATGATCGGGTCGATCCGTCGGCGAGCGCGAACGGCTCCTTGCCGCTCCAGGAAAGTTCGAGGAAGCTGCCGCGCTCGTCCTTCTCATCGCCCGACACCGTGCCCGAGGCGAACAAGTCGCCGGTGCGCAGGCCGGCGCCGTTGACCGTCATGTGCGCGAGCATCTGGGTCGGTGACCAGTACATCGTGGAGTACGGAGGACGGCTCACGACCTGACCGTTGATCTCGACCTCGATCGCGATGTCGAGTCCGAAGAGGTCGTCGCCCTGCAGGTACGGCAGCGGTTGCGGATCCTGTTTCGGCAGAGCCGTTTTCGCCGCCCGGAGCGCCGCCATCGGGGTGATCCAGGCAGCGAGCGAGGACGCGAACGACTTGCCGAGGAACGGGCCGAGCGGCACGTACTCCCAGGCCTGGATGTCGCGTGCCGACCAGTCGTTGAACAAGCCGACTCCGAACAGGTGGTCGCTCGCCTCGTCGATGGACACCGGGCTGCCGACCGCCGTGTCGCCGCCGACGACGAACCCGAGCTCGGCTTCGATGTCGAGCCTGATGCTCGGGCCGAACGTCGGTTCGGTGTCGGTGGGGGCTTTGCGCTGACCGCACGGCCGGACGATGTCGGTGCCGCTGACCACGACGGTTCCGGAGCGGCCGTGATATCCGATCGGCAAGTGCTTCCAGTTGGGCGTCAACGCGTCACCGTCGGGTCGGAAGATGCGTCCGACATTCGTGGCGTGGTTCTCGCTGGCGTAGAAGTCGACGTAGTCGGCGACCGCGATCGGCAACTGCATGGTCAGGTCGTCGAGGGGGTGGAGCCGAGCCAGCACGGCATCACGCCGGCTCTGGTCATGCAACGTTTCCTGCAACCAGGTTCGTGCCGCCGCCCAGGAAGAAGGTCCTTGTGCAACAAAGGCATTGAGGTTCGGCTGCGACCACGCATCTATCCAGGCGGCTCCGTCGGCGTCGGTCGCAAGGCCCGCCAGGTCGACGGCGTGATCTCCCAGCCGGGCGACCACGTGGGGTGCGTGGCACGCCTTGGTGGCGACACCGTAGGGGAGGTTGTCCAGGCCGAAGAGTTCGGTGGTGGGCAGGTCGGTCACAGGTTCTCCTCGATGAGTCCGAGCGTGCGAAGGTCACGGATGGGGTCGTCGACGTCGCAGCAGCCGTACGACTGGAACAGGTTGCGGACGTCATGGGCGCGGCCATCGTCGATCCGGCCGACGTGTTCGAGCACGCGGGCGGCCTCGCGTTCGTCGAGGATCGCTTCGAGGTCGACGGCGGTGACGCCGTCGAGCACGGCGTTCACGGCGGCGAGCACGTTGAGGAAACCGAACTCGCGTTCGTCGCCGGCGCCGTGGCTGATCGCGTGATGCATCCCGCCGGTCAGCTTGAACGAGACCTCTCGCTCATGGCAGGCGACAATGAACGCCGCCAGTTGGGCGCAGGAGGGGACGTCGTTGTTCGGCGTCGCGCCGGTGCGCAGTTTGGCCAGCACTTGAAAGCGGTGCGGCACAAGCGAATCCAGGCCGCGCTCATAATCGCCGGCGGGTAGTTCGACGGCGACCGGGACGCCCAGTCCGATGATCTTCTCCCAGCCGCCCTGTCGGGCCAGCTGCACGCCGGCGAGGGCGTGCGTCGAGTCCTCCGCGACGGCGTCCGCCGACCCAAGGACCTCATCGAGGTCGGCGCCCGGACGTCCGATGACCACGACGGTGACCGGGTGCACCTCCTGCAGGATGCGGTCGATCAGCGCCGGTGGTGCAAGGAACGAGCCGACGTATCGCGCGTCGACCGTCGCGGCGCGCTCGAACCGGCGCTGCAGAGCGACGTCGACGGGGTAGCTACCGGGCGGGAAGACGGCGGCGTCGTCGAAGAGGCCGGCGAACAACGCGAGGGGCGACGCAGACTGCGACCGGCGGGACGGCGTTGACATGAGTCACACCGTACTGAATGCTCGTAGCGAAAAGTAGAACAGTCGCGTCCGATTATCGGTCGCATGGTCGGGCCTCGCTCCGGTGTTGTGGCCTCGCGAGAAGTGAAGGGGAGAAGCAACGTGGCTTTCTACCGGTCCCAGGGCTCGGTGCCCCCGAAGCGGCACACCCAGCACCGCAACGCCGACGGCGACCTCTACTACGAGGAGTTGATGGGTGAGGAGGGGTTCTCCTCCGATTCCTCGTTGCTGTATCACCGCTACATCCCGTCGGCGATCAGCGATGCCCGCGACTGGCCACTGACCGACGCGCTGCGCACCACACCGAACCATCCGCTGTTGCCGAGGCATCTCAAGCTGCACGACCTGTTCGGTCCCGACCAGGAGGGCGTCGACGTCGTCACCGGTCGCCGGCTCGTGCTCGGCAACGCCGACGTGCGCATCTCCTACGTCGTCGCCGATGCACCGAGCCCCTGGTACCGCAACGGCATCGGTGACGAATGCGTGTACATCGAGCGCGGTGGCGCCCGCGTCGAGACCGTGTTCGGTGCTTTCACGGTCGGCCAGGGCGACTACATGCTGATCCCGCGGGCGACCACACACCGCTGGATCCCGCTGACTGAGGGCGACGAAGGTTTCGTCGAACCGCTGCGCGCCTACCCGATCGAAGCCAACTCCCACATCGCGCCGCCCAAGCGCTACCTGTCCAAGTTCGGTCAGCTGCTGGAGCACGCGCCGTTCTGTGAGCGGGACCTGCGCGGGCCGCAGGGGCCTCTGCTCGCCGAGGACATCGGCGCCGAACCGTCCGAGTCCACCGAGGTCTACATCAAGCACCGCGGCTCGACCGGCATCGTCGGCACCGTCTACACCTATCCCTTCCACCCGCTCGACGTCGTCGGCTGGGACGGCTGCCTCTACCCGTACGCGTTCAATGTCGACGACTTCGAACCGATCACCGGACGCGTCCACCAGCCGCCGCCCGTCCACCAGGTGTTCGAGGGCCACAACTTCGTCATCTGCAACTTCGTGCCGCGCAAGGTCGACTACCACCCCTTGGCGATCCCGGTGCCGTACTACCACTCGAACGTCGACAGCGACGAGGTCATGTTCTACGTCGACGGCGACTACGAAGCGCGCAAGGGATCGGGGATCGGCAGGGGTTCGATCTCGCTGCACCCGGGTGGTCACGCGCACGGCCCGCAGCCGGGTGCAACCGAGAAGTCGATCGGGGTCGAAGCGTTCGACGAACTCGCTGTCATGGTCGACACGTTCCGTCCGCTCGAACTCGGAGAAGCCGGCCAGGCGGTCGACGACGGCAAATATGCCTGGAGTTGGATCGGCGGACGGATCAATACGCCGGTCGAGTAGGTGCGAGCCCCCTGGGGCGAGTGCCGCGATCGAGACCCCGTGAGGTGCGACGGCCGACCGGTCAACTCTTGTCCGAACGGCAGGTAAACAGTTCGTCATGCTTTGCCGACCGGTCTTCTCCCGGCGGTGAGGCGCGGCTAGCGTCGATGGGTACCCCTCCCCGCACACCCTGGAGCACCATGTCCGACAAGTTGCAGACCACCCGCCGTCAGATGCTCGGAATGGCGGTGGTCGGCGGTGCCGGCTTGTTCGCCGCGTCCGCGCCGTCCGCTGAGGCCAAGCCGAACGGCGCTCGCCTCACCGTGCTCGGCACCACCGACCTGCACGGCAACATCTTCAACTGGGACTACTTCAAGAACGCCGAGTACGACGACCGCACCCACAACGACATCGGCGCCGCCAAGTGCTCGACGTTGATCAAGGCGATGCGGCAGGAGCGGGGCGCCGACTCCTGCATCACGCTCGACGCGGGTGACACGATCCAGGGAACGCCGCTCGCGTATTACTACGCGAAGATCGACCCGATCACCAAGGGGTCGACCCACCCGATGGCGTTGGCGATGAACGAGATCGGGTACGACGCCGCGGCGATGGGTAACCACGAGTTCAACTACGGACTCGACACGTTGGACGAGTTCCGTCGCCAGGTGAACTTCCCGATGCTCTGCGCGAACGCCCTCGACTGGAACACCCGTCGTCCGGTGTACCCGAGTTACGTCATCAAGACGGTGAAGCTGAAGGGGCACAAGCCGATTCGTGTCGGCATCGTCGGTCTGGTGACGCCCGGTGTGTCTATCTGGGACAAGGCGATCGTCGACGGCAAACTGCGGTTCAACGGGATCGTCGAGCAGGCCAAAGTCGTCATCCCGCAGGTGAAGCGGGCGGGTGCGGACGTCGTCATCGTGTCGGCCCACTCCGGTGCCGACACCTCGTCCTCCTGGGGTGACGCGTTGCCGTACCTGGAGAACGCGTCCTCGGTGCTGGCCGAAGAAGTGCCGGACATCGACGCGATCCTCGTCGGGCACGCACACAAGGAGATCCCGCAGCGTTACGTCACCAACAAGGCGACCGGCAAGCAGGTCCTGCTCTCCGAGCCGCTGTACTGGGGCATGCGGGTGACGGTCATGGACCTTGACCTGGTGAAGGTGCGCGGCCAGTGGCAGGTCCAGTCGTCGTCGGCAACTCTGTTGAATGCCAACATTGTTCCCGAAGACCCGAAGGTCGCTGCCCTCGTCCGCCCGGCCCACCAGAAGGTGCTCGCCTACGTCAACGGTGTGATCGGCACCAGCAAGGTCGCGATGTCCGCGGCAACCTCGCGCTACGAGGACACACCGGCGATCGACTTCATCAACTACGTGCAGGCGAAGGCGGTGCAGGACGCGCTCGTCGGTACGCCGTACATGAACCTGCCGGTGCTGTCGATCGCCGCCCCGTTCAACAAGGCTGCGGCCATTCCGGCCGGTGAGGTCACCGTCCGCGACGTCGCGGGCCTGTACATCTTCGACAACACCCTGATGGCGATCACGTTGACCGGCAAGCAGATTCGGGCCTATCTCGAGACGTCGGCTCAGTACTTCAAGCAGGTCTCGGGCACCGGTCCGTTCACCGCCGACCAGGTCACGAACGCGTCCACGCCGCAGGCTCCGAGCGGCACGCCCGACTACAACTACGACATCATGGCCGGCCTGGACGAGCGCCTCACCTACGACATCGACATCGCGTCCGCTCCCGGCAACCGCATCCGCAACCTCGAGTACGGCGCAGAACCGTTGGTCGACGAAGCGACCTTCGTCATCGCGATCAACAACTACCGCGCCTCCGGCGGCGGCAGCTTCCCGGGAGTCACCACGGCGCCGGTGATCTACAACCAGCAGGTCGAGATCCGACAGTTGCTCATCGACTGGGTCACCGCGAACAAGGTCATCGACCCGGCGCTGTTCGCCTCGGACGACTGGCGCCTGGTCTCAGGCTCGACCGCGATCACCGTCACCGAATAGCAGCGATACTCGGTGAGCACGAAGGCCGCACCCGTTCGGGTGCGGCCTTCGTGGTGAGCCGCCGGGGACCCATCGGGCGCTAGTCCTCGGTTGTGTTCTCGTTCGAACGCGCGCTGGTTGAGCCGGACAACCGAGGGACGAGGTTGCCCACGCCGAAACCACGGTGACAAACACGAGGACGGGACCACGTGGTGTCGGGTTGTCCGAACCAGCGGCCGGGGCGGGTGGGTTCAGCTTCGGACGACGGGGGTGCCGGTCAGGCCGACTTCGTTGTCGCGCAACGCTCTCAAGGCGTCCGCAGTAGTGCTGGATGAAACGCCGGCGGTGAGGTCGAGCAGTACGGTGGTGTCGAAGCCGGCGGCCTTGGCATCCAGTGCGGTTGCCTTGACGCAGAAGTCGGTGGCAATGCCGCATACGTCCACGGATGAGATTTCGCGCGAACGCAGCCAGTCGACAAGTGCCCCGTCGTCCTCGCTCTTGCCCTCGAACCCGCTGTAGGCCGCTTCGTACTCGCCCTTGCGGAACGTGCGGTCGGTGCGCTCGATCGCGGGCAGCACCTCCGGCCTGAAGTCGGCTCCTGCCGTGCCCACCTCGCAGTGCACCGGCCAACTGTCGACGAAGTCGGGGGAGTCGGACCAGTGGGTGCCAGGGTCGATGTGCCAGTCGGCCGTCGCCACGATCGTCGTGTAGTCGTCGCCCTGCGCTCTGACGTACTCGGCAATCTCGGACGCGACCTGGGTGCCGCCCGCCACGGCGAGCGAACCACCCTCACAGAAGTCGTTCTGGACGTCGACGATGATCAGCGCGCGAGTCATGACAACGAGGGTATTGCGTCATCGCCTCGTGCGCGGGAACACCTCGGCGAACGCGAGCGCCGCGACGCACCGAAGCTCGGTTGGTGCTGGGCGAACAACCGTTACTCCTGGCTGGGATTCGCCTCTGCTGCCGAACGCATCCGACGTCGGTGCGGCCGATCTCAGGAGCGTGCGGACTCGTCCTGATAGATCGTCGGGATGACGGCCTCGCCGCGAGACATCTGCAGCGCTTTGGCGGGCAGCTCGGCCCGTGACTGCTCGTGCCGCTTGCGAGCCTCCTCGATCCCGGAGTGGTCGACGCGCCTACCGTCCTTGAACAACTCCACCATCAGGTGCCGGTCGTTGGAGTCGCCGTCGGGGATCTCACCGATGCCGATGATCTCGGCCTCCGCGATCCCGGACGTGTTCAGCCGGCGCATCGCGTACTTGCGACCCGCGACCGACTTCTTGTCCTTGCTGGCCTTGGCGACGCCGACCATCTGGCCGTTGTCGTCCTCCCGCTGCACCAACTTGTAGACCATGCTCGCCGTCGGTGCGCCCGATCCGGTGACCAGCGAGGTGCCGACGCCGTACGCGTCCACGGGCCCGGCCTGCAACGCGGAGATCGCGTACTCGTCCAGGTCGGAGGTGACCACGATCTTGGTGTCGGTCGCGCCGAGGTCGTCGAGCTGCTTGCGTACCTCGCGGGCCTGCACGAGCAGGTCGCCGGAGTCGAGGCGGACACCGCCGAGCTCGGTGCCGGCCACCTCCACGGCGATGTTCACCGCGTTGGTGACGTCGTAGGTGTCGACCAATAGCGTGGTGTCCTTGCCGAGGGAGTCGACCTGCGCCTGGAAGGCCTCACGTTCGTCGTCGTGCACGAGGGTGAACGCGTGTGCGGCGGTGCCCTTGGTGGGAACGCCGTAACTGCGTCCGGCCTCGAGGTTGGAGGTGGTGTCGAACCCTGCGATGTACGCCGCGCGGGCAGCAGCGACGGCAGACCATTCGTGGGTGCGGCGAGAGCCCATCTCGATGCAAGGGCGTCCGTCGGCCGCAGCGGTCATGCGGGAGGCTGCAGCGGCAATTGCACTGTCGTGATTCATGATCGACAACACGAGTGTCTCGAGGATCACGCCCTCGGCGAAGGTCGATTCCACGACGAAGACAGGAGAGCCGGGGAAGAAGGTCTCGCCCTCGGCATAGCCCCAGATGTTGCCCTTGAACTCGTAGTTCGCCAACCACTCCAACGTCGGCTCGTCGACGACCTTCGTGCGGCGCAGGTGCTCGAGTTCGGCATCCCCGAACCGGAACTGCTCGATGAGATCCAGGACGCGACCGGTGCCGCCGACGACCCCGTAACGGCGACCGTCCGGCAGGCGTCGGGCGAACACCTCGAAGATGCTCCGACGGTGTGCGGCACCGCTGTTCAGGGTGGCCTGAAGCATCGTGAGCTCGTAGTGGTCGGTCAGCAGGGCCGTGCTCGCAGCAGCGGCGACATCCTTTTCCGTGGTCACGCGGTTCACCCTATGGTGGGAGGCGTGTCCGTGGCTCCTCCCGAGGTCGAAGAGGTCGTCGAGATCGACTTCGGCACAGAAATCGACAAACCCTGGGTGACCATCGTCTGGAACGACCCGGTCAACCTGATGTCTTACGTGACCTGGGTGTTCCAGACCTACTTCGGCTACTCCAAGGAGAAGTCCGAGCAACTGATGATGGCCGTGCACCACGAGGGCCGCGCCGTCGTCTCGCACGGCACGCGTGAGCGGATGGAGACCGATACCGCTGCGATGCACGGGTATTCGCTGTGGGCGACCTTCCAGAAGGACGAGTGATGGCACAGGCGTTCGTCCGCAAGGGGAAGAAGTTCGTCGGTGTCCTGGACCGCATCGAGCGCAGCGTCGTCATCGACCTGCTCGACCAGACCCGCGAACTGGTCGCCCCCGAGGAGACAGAGAAGACGGGCGACCCGTTCACCGACCTGGTGGCCGGTCTCGGTGACGAGTACGACCCTCGAGAGGTGGCCGGACGGGATCCCGTCGTCCGCCGCATCCTGCCCGACGGGCACCGGGACGACCCCGAGGCCAGCGCCGAGTTCCGTGCCGCGACCGAACGCAACCTGCGCGAGCAGAAGACCCGAAAGCTGACCGCCGCGATCGACCTGCTCTCGGGTGTCTGCGAGCGCGAGTCACGCATCGAACTCACCGAGGGCGACGCGGTCACGTTGATGATGGCGCTCGCGGACGTCCGCCTTGCGCTGGGGGAGCGGCTCGGTCTGCGCACCGACGAGGACAGCCTCAAACTGCACGCCGACCTCAATTCCGAGCAGGCGTTGGAAGAACCGAGGCTGACCCTCATGTACTACTACGAGTTCCTCACCTGGTTGCAGGAGACCATCTCGCTCGCGCTCGTCAACTGATCCAAGGAGCACCATGTCCGAGCGGACCGACACCGATGGGGGTCGAGCTCGAACTGCGTGGCACCCCGACGCAGGTGAAGGAGCGCAAGGTGGTCGTCGACATCACCCTCGCCGCGGACGGCGCGATGTGCGCGACCGGCACCGTCATCGCCGTGCTCGCGCCCGACTCGATGTTCGAAGCAGCGCGCACCGGCGGCTGAGGTCGAAGGGGCGGGTAGCCGCCTAGAATGGCGCTCACCATGACGAAGCATTCCGAAACCGGTCCTGTCCGCCTGCGTGTGGCCCCGTCGCCCACCGGTGACCCGCACGTCGGCACCGCCTACATGGCGATGTTTGACCTCGCGTTCGCGCGCCAGCAGGGTGGCCAGTTCATCCTGCGGATCGAGGACACCGACCGCGCGCGCTTCCGTGAGGACAGCGAGCAGCAGTTGTACGACACGCTGCACTGGCTCGACCTCACCTGGGACGAAGGCCCCGACAAGGGTGGCCCCTACGGGCCCTACCGCCAGTCCGAGCGTCTGGACACCTACAAGCCGTACGTCGAGCAGCTGCTCGCCGATCGCAAGGCGTATTACTGCTGGTGCTCCTCCGAGCGGCTCGCCGAGATGCGCGAGCGTCAGCAGAAGCTGAAGCAGCCCACCGGCTACGACCGCCTCTGCTACGGCAAGACCGAGGAAGAGCGCGCCGAACTGCCGGGCTTCAACTCGACGCCGGTCGTCCGGATGTTCGTGCCCGATGATGTCGAACTCACCTTCGACGACCTCATCCTGGGCCGCACCAGTGCGCCCAAGCCCGACGACCAGGTGATCCTCAAGGCCGACGGATTCCCCACGTACCACTTGGCCGTCGTCGTCGACGACCACCTGATGAAGATCACGCACGTGGTGCGCGGCCAGGAATGGATCTCCAGCACCCCCAAGCACCTGCTGCTGTTCAAGTGGCTGGGATGGGAGGCACCGAAGTTTGCGCACATGCCGCTGCTGCGGGACGAGAAGAAGGCCAAGATCTCCAAGCGCAAGAACCCGTGGGCTCGCCTCACCTGGTTCAAGGAGCAGGGTTACCTGCCCGAGGCGCTCGTCAACTTCCTTGCGTTACAGGGACACCCGCCGGTCATCGAGGCAGACGGCACGGAGCGCGAGATCTTCACCTTCGAGGAATTCGTCGAGCGCTTCGACTGGAGCAAGATCAACCCGGCCGGCGCGATCTTCAACCTGGAGAAGTTGAACTGGTTGAACGGCCACTACATCCGCGAACTCGAGGTGGGCGACTTCGCGTCGCGTCTGCTGCCGTTCCTGCACGCCGACGGGGTGCTCGACGCGCACCCGTCGCTGCCCGAACTCGGACGCCTGCAGCGGGTCGCCGAACTCGTCCAGACCCGCATAGTCCTGCTCTCGGAGGCGACGCCTCTGGTGAAGCCGTTCTACGTGCCGGACGACGACCTGGAGATTTCCGAGGACGCGCGCAAGGACCTCAAGGACAACGCCAAGGAGGTGCTGTCCGCCGCGATCGATGCACTGGAGCCGATCAGTGGTTCGCTCGGCGACGCGCTCGGCGACGGCGTCGAGTGGACCGCTGAGCGCATCGAGAAGGAACTGCGTGAGGCAATCGTCGAGGGGCTCGGGGTGAAGCCGCGCCTGGCCTTCGGGCCGCTGCGTACCGCTGTCTCGGGCCAGAAGATCTCGCCGCCGCTGTTCGAGTCGATGGAGATCCTCGGCAAGGCCTCGACGATGAACCGGTTGAAGCTGCTGCGCGACGAGCTCTGAGTCACTTTCCCTGCGTGCGTTGGAGTGGACACCCTGCCCAGTCCCACGCCCGAGCGAATGTGTGGGGGGTGACGACGGCGGCCGCTCAGTGTGGTGCCGCGCACCTTGCCGGCCGGAGGGCGCGAGGACACTTCGGTCTCCATGCTCAAACGCCAGGGATGGCGGTGTCGGCGAACCCTGTGGAGATTGCTACGAACAGCCGGTGGGTATGTGGTCGTGCGACACCGTCGGGCGCGCTTCGCACGAGCTGATGGTCGCGGTGCGGCCGGCGGGAAGTGGTGTGGCGATCCGCAGGGGTGCGGGACGTCCCGGATTTGGGCGAGGCGCGCTGCTCCGGTACTGTTGCTCCTCGGTTCGCCCCACTCGAAGGTTCGTGCTGAATGCCCGGACGCGCGAGTAGGTCGATACCCCCTTGGGGTATGGTGTAATTGGCAGCACGACTGATTCTGGTTCAGTTAGTCTAGGTTCGAGTCCTGGTACCCCAGCTTTCGAGAAGCAGTTCTCGATTCGGAGAAACGGCGCCGTTCCGGTAAAGTTCCTTCACGTGCCAAGTGGCGCGAAGTGCGGCCCCGTTGTGTAGCGGCCTAGCACGCCGCCCTCTCAAGGCGGTAGCGCGGGTTCGAATCCCGTCGGGGCTACAAGTAGCCGAAACCCCCTGCATCGCAGGGGGTTTCGCCATTTCAGCGGACATGTCTCGGTAACCTCGTCGGTCGTGAACGATGAACTCGTCTGGTACGCGGCGTACGGTTCCAACCTGTCCGCCGAGCGCTTCTCGCACTATCTCGAAGGCGGCCGGCCACGTGGTGCGCAGCGCGTACACGAAGGCTCCCGCGATTGCGCGCCGCCGCACGATGTCCGTCCGATCGAGCTACCGGGATCGGTGTTCTTCGCCTGGGAGTCGCCGACCTGGGGCGGGGGAGTGGCGTTCTACGACCCGGAGGTCGTCGGACGTGCTCTGGCCACCGCCTATCTGATCACGCACGCCCAGTTCTCCGACCTCGTGGCGCAGGAGATGCACCGGACCGTCGGCGACGATCTCGATCTCGAACCGCTATGGCAGCACCGGGTGCACGAACTCGGTATGGATCGCTACGAGCGGCTCCTGGTCGTCGACGAACTCGACGATCTCCCGGTCGTCACCTTCACCTGCCCGGTCGACCACCGGCCGCCGCTGAACCCGCCGAGCCAGGGTTACCTCGACACCATCGCCCGTGGTCTGCGCGAGACGCATCACCTGGACGACGCTGCGA
This sequence comes from Yimella lutea, assembly GCF_006715095.1. Taxonomy (NCBI): domain Bacteria; kingdom Bacillati; phylum Actinomycetota; class Actinomycetes; order Micrococcales; family Dermacoccaceae; genus Yimella; species Yimella lutea. The sequence goes on along the minus strand of NZ_VFMO01000001.1, from coordinate 2,967,861 downwards.
TCGCTGCGTACCTGGCGAGTCTTGCGCCGAAGAACCCCCAGCGCGCACCCGGCGAGGACTGATCGCCGGGCGATGCGAATCAGCCCACGTCGGACGACGGACGCGGACGCTGCTGTGCGGCGTGTGCCCGGGCGAGGATCTCGGTCAGCTTGTTCGCGCCGGCCACGACGGTCGCCGCGTGCAGGCGTCCTGGCTGGCGGGACACGCGCTCGATCGGGCCCGAGATGGACACGGCCGCGATGACGCGTCCGGACGGGCTGCGCACCGGGGCCGACACGGACGCGACCCCCGGCTCGCGTTCGCCGACGCTCTGGGCCCAGCCGCGCCGACGGACCCCGGAGAGCATCGTCGCCGAGAACTTCGCGCCCTGCAGGCCTCGGTGCAACCGGTCCGGCTCCTCCCAGGCGAGCAGTACCTGGGCGGCCGAGCCGGCGGCCATCGACAAGGTGGCTCCGACCGGGATCGAGTCGCGCAGACCCATCGGGCGGTCGGCGGCCGCGACGCAGATGCGCTGGTCGCCCTGGCGGCGAAAGAGCTGCGCGCTCTCGTGGGTGTGGTCGCGCAGGGCGCCGAGCACGGGTCCGGCTGCGGCGAGCAGGCGGTCCTCACCTGCGGCAGAGGCAAGTTCACCCAGGCGCGGTCCGAGGATGAAGCGTCCCTGCAGATCGCGGGCGACAAGACGGTGATGCTCGAGCGCGACGGCGAGTCGATGCGCCGTCGGGCGGGCGAGTCCGGTGTGCGCAACAAGTTGCGCGAGGGTCGAGGGGCCTGCCTCGAGAGCCGCAAGAACGACGGCGGCCTTGTCAAGGACACCGACACCGCTAGAGTTGTCCATGTAATGATATTGCCGTCTCATTGAGCGAGACGCAAGCTCATTTGCAAAATCGGTCGGCGATTCTGCTGATCACAACTGGTACGAGTCTGACGCGAAGTCGGTAGGAAGGGTGGGTCATGGGGCGCACACTCGCTGAGAAGGTGTGGGAGCAGCACGTCGTACGACGTGCCGAAGGAGAGCCGGATCTGCTCTACATCGACCTGCACCTCCTGCACGAGGTCACCAGCCCGCAGGCCTTCGACGGACTTCGCCTCGCCGGCCGTCCGGTGCGCCGGCCTGACCTCTCGCTGGCGACCGAGGACCACAACGTCCCGACGACCCCCGGCCCGATCACCGACCTCGTCAGCCGCACCCAGGTCGAGACTCTGCGCACGAACTGCGAGGAGTTCGGCGTCAAGCTCTACCCGATGGGTTCGGCCGAGCAGGGCATCGTCCACATCATCGGCCCGCAACTGGGCCTGACTCAGCCGGGTATGACGATCGTCTGCGGTGACAGCCACACCTCGACACACGGCGCGTTCGGCGCTCTCGCGTTCGGCATCGGCACCAGTGAGGTCGAGCACGTGCTGGCCGCGCAGACCCTCCCGCTGAAACCGTTCAAGACGATGGCCATCAACGTCGAGGGTGAACTCACCGAAGGCGTCACCGCCAAGGACGTCATTCTCGCCGTCATCGCAAAGATCGGCACCGGCGGCGGGCAGGGATATGTGCTGGAGTACCGCGGCTCGGCAATCCGGTCGTTGTCGATGGAAGCGCGAATGACAATGTGCAACATGTCGATCGAGGCCGGTGCACGCGCCGGCATGATCGCGCCGGACGAGATCACGTTCGAGTACCTCAAGGGTCGGGACAAGGCACCGTCGGGTGACGACTGGGACGCCGCGGTCGAGGCTTGGCGTGAACTGCGCACCGACGACGACGCCGAGTTCGACGCGGTCGTGGATCTGGACGCCGCCGACCTGGCCCCGTTCGTCACCTGGGGCACGAACCCGGGTCAGGGGTTGCCGTTGACGGCGAGCGTTCCGGAACCGGATCGCATCGGCGACGACAACCAGCGCTTCGCGGCGGAGAAAGCGATCGAGTACATGGGGCTGACCCCGGGCATGCCGTTGAAGCAGATCGCGGTGGACACGGTCTTCCTCGGTTCCTGCACCAACGGGCGCATCGAGGATCTGCGTGCGGCGGCCGACGTCATCAAGGGTCGCAAGGTCGCCGACGGTGTGCGGATGCTCGTGGTGCCCGGCTCGGCCAGGGTCCGCCTGCAGGCAGAGTCCGAGGGACTGGACGCGGTCTTCCAGGACGCCGGTGCCGAGTGGCGCCTCGCGGGTTGCTCGATGTGTCTGGGCATGAACCCCGACCAGCTCAGCCCCGGGGAGCGCAGCGCTTCCACCTCGAACCGCAACTTCGAAGGGCGCCAGGGCAAGGGCGGTCGGACGCACCTGGTGAGTCCGTTGGTCGCCGCCGCGACCGCTGTCCGCGGCACCCTGTCGAGCCCGGCCGACCTGAACTGAAGGAGTGACGATGGACAAGTTCACGACTCACACCGGCGTCGGAGTTCCGTTGCGCCGCAGCAATGTCGACACCGACCAGATCATTCCGGCTGTCTACCTCAAGCGCGTGACGCGTACTGGTTTCGAGGACGGCTTGTTCGCCGCGTGGCGGAACGATGAGAGCTTCGTGCTGAACAATCCGTCCTTCGCGCAAGGATCGGTGCTGGTGGCCGGATCCGACTTCGGCACCGGATCGTCGCGTGAACATGCGGTCTGGGCGTTGATGGACTACGGCTTCAAGGTCGTGCTCAGCTCACGGTTCGCCGACATCTTCCGCGGCAACTCCGGCAAGGCCGGACTGCTCACCGCACAGCTGGCGCAGGACGACATCGAACTGCTGTGGAAGCTGCTGGAGAACGAGCCGGGCACGCAGGTCACGGTGGATCTCGTCGAGCGCACAGTGACCGCCGGCGAGCACACGTTCGCGTTCGAGGTGGACGACTACACCCGTTGGCGTTTGCTCGAGGGACTCGACGACATCAGCCTCACGCTGCGACACGCGCATGCCATCGAGGAATTCGAATCATCCCGTCCGGGTTGGAAGCCCACTGTCGAAGTTCCCTGACAGCGGCGACGATTCACGCCTCGATCCGTTTGGATCGGGGCGTGTTTCGTTGTCGTGCAGAAGAATTCGCCAGTTCGTTGGATCGTTCAGGTATTCGGACCGTGCTGCTCGTGCAGCGGGGTCGACGTCCGAATGTCCTTGTGGCGCAACGTATTGCGTGCTCTGAATGGTTGCCTGCGAGTCTCGCGGGTCCTAACGTCTGTAGTGAGCCGTGCGAGAACGGACGGCGCATCGGACAGGAACGCCCACCGGTTCGCCGGAGCGCCCGAAACCCGAAGGGGTGTCAGTAGTGAACAAGGCAGATCTCATCACCGCCATCGAGACCCGACTCGGCGGCAAGAAGGCGGCCACCGACGCTGTCGACGCCGTCCTCGACGCGATCATCCGTGAGGTGGCACGTGGCAACAAGGTCACGATCACCGGCTTCGGCACCTTCGAGAAGGTCACCCGAGCAGCGCGCACCGGCCGTAACCCGCGCACCGGCGACACCGTGCCGATCAAGAAGACCGCCGTCCCGAAGTTCAAGCCGGGCACCGGCTTCAAGGCCGTCGTCGCCAAGCCGAGCTCGCTGCCGAAGACCGGTAACGCGGCCGGCCGCGCGTCGGCAGGCACCGCCGGCACCACGGCCACCACCAAGGCGGCGGCCAAGAAGGCTCCGGTGAAGAAGACCACCACGAAGGCCGCCGCCAAGAAGACGACCGCCGCGAAGACCACGGCGACCAAGGCTGCCGCCAAGAAGGCTCCGGCGAAGACCGCGACCAAGGCGACCACGCGCAAGACCGCCAAGAAGTAGTCGCACCGAACGACAGACCGGCCCCGCTCGAAGCGAGCGGGGCCGGTCCGTCGTCTGCGGTCGGTCAGCGGATGCGTTGACCGGGTCCGATGCCCTCGATCCACATCCTGCTGATACCGGAGGCGCCGACCTCGATGTTGACCCGTTGCCCCGGACGCAGATGCAACAGTGAGGTGTTGGCGAATGCGGCTACGCCGAAGTCGATCTCGCGACCGTTGTCGGTCAGAACGCTGCCCGAAGCGGTGTCGGGGTCGAAGCGGTGCACGGTGGCCTGCATGGTTCTCCTCAGCCTGCCTCGGGGGCGGTGTCGAGCAACCCCCGGGTCCGCGGCCCCAGGCCGAGACGGCGGGCGCGTCCGAGTGCCTCGGTGTCGTCGACGTCGGTGCGTAGCTGCGGTAGGTCGGGACGCAGGATGCTGGCGGCGCGGCTGTGCCGGGCGGCCGAACCGGTGCCGAAGCGGGGGACGAGACGTGAGGCGTCGTGGTGCGTGAGCAGCACCGTCCCGTCGCCGGATTCGTCGGGGACGATGCTGGATTCTGTTGCGGCACAGGCACGTAGCGCTTCGTAGAGCGCGTCTGGGGTCAGCGCGGGAAGGTCGGCGAGCAGGACTGCTCCCGGTGCCCCCGGTGCCATCTCGCCCACCTTCGCGAGGCCGAGTTCGATGGCCGGGTTGAGTCCTCGTCCCGGGTCGTCGACGACGTTGATCGCCATCGATTCGGCGTTGGTGCGCACGATCGGGTCGTCGGTCACCAGCACGATCTGAGCGGCCGGAACGACCTGCAGCACCACGTCGATGGTGTCCAGTGCCATCGCCAGTGCGAGGTCGCGGCGGGCCACGCCGCCCGGTGGGGTGAGCCGACTCTTGCCCCGTTCGGTGTTTTTCACCGGCAGGACCAGAAACCAGGTGGATGTCAAAGTGGGGCTCACGCCTCCCATCGTCCCAGATGGTGCCGTTGGTTGCGTCGACCCCTGATGCATGCCCCCAACCGGTCGACATCGACGTCCACGCGTAACGAAGATGTGGTCGCACACGCAAGCAGGCACCCAGACGAGGAGGTCCGGTGGCGCATCCCACGATCAGTGAGGACACCCCGCCGATGTACGAGAACATCGTCAAGGGGCTGTGGCCAGTGCTCCTGCGCACCTGGCGTCACGACTGGCAGGGCGGCGAGCACATCCCGAAGAGCGGTGGTTTTGTCGCCGCCGCGAACCACATCTCCTACCTGGACGGCTTCACCCTGGCGCAGTTTCTGATCAGCCAGGGTCGGGCGCCCCGCTACCTCGCGAAGTCGGCGCTGTTCGGTATGCCCGGGTCAAGCGGGTGATGACGGGCACCGGACAGATTCCGGTCGTGCGCGGGTCCGCGCAGGCGGTGCACGCCTACGAGGCGGCACTGGACGCGATCGAGCGCGGCGACTGCATCTGCGTAATGCCGGAGGGCACCCTGACCCGGCACAAGGATCTGTGGCCGATGCCCGGTAAGACCGGGGCGGCGCGAATCGCCTTGTCGACCGGCTGCCCGCTGATCCCGATCGGGATATGGGGCACCCAGGACGTCCTGTTCCCCTACCGCGGCGTCACGCCGAAACTGCTGCCTCGCAAGACGATCAAGGTCTATGCAGGGGCGGCCGTCGACCTCGACGATCTGCGCGGCGTTCCCATGACCGGCGGGGTGCTTCGCGAAGCGACTGCCCGCCTGATGGACGCGATCACCGTGCAACTCGAGCGTGCACGTGGTGAGGTTGCACCTGATCGGTCGAACGACATGGACGGAGAACACTCATGACCCGCGTCGCAGTTCTGGGCAGTGGAAGCTGGGGGACCGCTTTCTCTCTCGTGATGGCGGAAGCCGGGCAGGACGTGATGCTGTGGGCTCGTCGACCCGAGCTCGCCGCGGCCATCAACGCCGACCGCGTGAACGTCGACTACCTTCCGGATCTCGTTCTGCCCCAGAACATCCGGGCTACCAGCGATGTCGCCGAGGCGACGGACGGTGCGCAAATCGTCGTGCTCGCGGTGCCGTCGCAGAGCCTGCGCGAGAACCTCGGCCGGTGGGGTGACCACATCGGTGAGGACGCGGCCGTCGTGTCCTTGATGAAGGGCATCGAGCTCGACACCGGCAAGCGGATGAGTGAGGTGATCACCGACGCGGCCGGCATCGACCCGGCACGCGTCGTCGTCGTGTCCGGGCCCAACCTCGCCAAGGAGGTCGCGCAGCGGCAGCCCGCAGCGTCCGTGGTCGCGTCCACCAGTCCGCGGATGCGTGCTCGCGTCGCCGAAGCCTGCGCCACGCCGTACTTCCGGCCCTACCTCGGCGGCGACGTGATCGGCACCGAGATCGCCGGAGCGACGAAGAACGTCATCGCGTTGGCGTGCGGCATGGCGTCCGGAATGGGCATGGGGGACAACACTCTTGCCAGCCTCATCACGCGCGGTCTCGCCGAGACGGCCCGTCTGGGCACGGCGTTGGGCGCCGATCCCCAGACCTTCCTGGGTCTCGCCGGAGTGGGTGACCTGATGGCGACCTGTGCCTCGCCGTTGTCCCGCAACCGAACCTTCGGTTACGCACTCGGGCAGGGCAAGACGCTGCAGGAGACGATCGCCGCCACCAAACAGGTCGCGGAGGGCGTGAAGTCGTGTAAGTCGATCCTCGACCTCGCCCTATCGCTCGACGTCGAGGTGCCGATCGTGGAGAACGTCGAAGCCGTCGTCTACGAGGGACGCAGCACCCGCGAGGTCGTGGCGGCGCTGATGTCGCGCGCTAGGAAGCTCGAGACGAGCTGAGTGCCTGATCCAGGTCCTCCCAGAGGTCCTCGACGTCCTCGATGCCGACCGAAAGGCGGAGCAACTGCGGAGGGACAGTGACCGGCTCGGACGCGTGCCGGCGGCGCCGTTCGACCATCGACTCGACGCCGCCGAGGCTGGTCGCCGGCAGCCAGACCTCGACCTGTTGCTCGACCTTCTCCGCTGCCGCCGCACCACCGCGTACCTCGATGGCGATCATCGCCCCGAAGCCGGGGTAGCGAACCCGTTCGACGACGGGGTGCTCGGCGAGGCGGGTCGCGAGTCGCGCCGCGTTGTCGCACGCGCGCTCGAAGCGCACGTGCAGGGTGCGCAAGCCGCGTAACGCGAGCCAGGCCTCCATCGGGCCGGCGATGGCGCCCCCGAGCGTCCGGGAAGTCAAGAGTCGTTGCTGCAGTTCGGGATTCGTGGTGACCGTCACGCCGAGCAGCAGGTCGGAGTGGCCGGACAGATACTTCGTGGCGGAGTGGACGACGAGGTCCGCGCCCAGCTCGAGCGGCTTCTGCAGCAGGGGGGTGGCGAACGTGTTGTCGCACACCGTGATCACACCCGACTCGCGGGCTGCCTTGATCAAGGTGGGCAGCTCGGCAACCTCCAGCATCGGGTTGGTCGGCGACTCCAACCACACCATGGAGACGTGGTCCATCGCGTCGATGTATGCCGAGGTGTCGGCGATGTCGGCTCGTCGCACGCTGAGCCGTCCGGCGTCCTCCAGCTGCTGCAGCAGCGAGGTCGTGCCGTTGTAGCAGTGCTGCGGCACCAGGACGCTTCCACCCTGAGCAACCAGATCGACGGCGGCACGCACGGCCGCCATCCCACTGGCGAACGCGAGGGCCGAACCACCCTCGAGTGTACCGATGGCCTCCTCGAAGGCGCTCCACGTCGGGTTGCCGAACCGGGCGTACGCGTTGTCGCCTCCCCGCACGAAGGTGGAGGTGAACTCGACGGACGGACCGACCGAAGCGCCCGGCGTGCGCTCGGGGCGACCGAGGCCGACGACCAGAGTGGCGGGGGAGTGCGGCTGGCTCATGGGCGAAAGCGTCCCAGACGGCGCCTTCCGTGCGAGCGGCGGTCCGCGGGCTAGGCTGCTGCGCGATGAGTACCCAGCCTGCGCCCGAAGCCCAGCCGACCGACGCGCCCACCGATCGCAAGCCGGTCGTCGCCCTCGTGTTCGGTGGTCGTTCCGCCGAGCACGTCGTGTCGTGCGCGACAGCTGCCAGCGTGCTGCGGTCCATCGACCGCGCAAAGTTCGACGTGCTGCCCATCGGCATCACCGCCGAAGGCCGTTGGGTGCTGATGGCGGACGACCCTGAACCGTTGCAGCTCACCGCAACTCACACGCCGTCCGTGCAAGGCACGAGTGAGGTGTTGATCAGCACCGATCCGGCGAGTCGCGGGCTGACTGTGCGCGAACCCGGTGACGTGCCGCGCGAACTGGGCGACGTCGACGTCGTCTTCCCGCTGCTGCACGGCCCGTTCGGTGAGGACGGAACCATCCAGGGCCTCATGGAACTGTCCGACATGCGTTATGTCGGATCAGGGGTGTCGGCGTCCGCAGTGATGATGGACAAGCACCTGATGAAGGTCGTCTTCCGTGCCGCCGGGCTGCCGGTCGGCCCGTACGTGCTGATCACCGACAAGGAGTGGCAACGCGACAAGGCGGCGTGCATGGAGCCGGTCGCTGCGCTCGGCCGGCCGGTGTTCGTCAAGCCGGCCCGCGCGGGTAGCAGTGTCGGCGTCAGCCGCGTCGACTCCCAGGAACAGCTCGAAGCCGCCATCGAGGAGGCCCGCCGGTTCGACCCGAAGGTGCTCGTCGAGGCCGCGATCGACGGCCGCGAGGTCGAGTGCGGCATCCTCGAAGGTCGCGGAAGCGACCTGCCCCGTGCCTCGCGGATCGGCGAGATCACCGTGACGGAGGGCACGCACGCTTTCTACGACTTCGAGTCCAAGTACCTCGACGACTCCGCTCGTCTCACCTGCCCGGCAGACCTGCCTGACGCCGTCGCGCAGGAAATCCGCGAGCAGTCGATCCGCGCCTTCGACGCCGCCGGTTGCGAGGGGCTCGCCCGTGTCGACTGGTTCTACTCGCCCGACGGCACGTTGACCCTCAACGAGATCAACACGATGCCCGGCTTCACGCCGTCGTCGATGTACCCGCGGGTGTGGGACGCCGAGGGTGTCGACTACCAGAGCCTGATCACCGAGCTGATCGAACTCGCGCTGCACCGTCGCGTCGGACTGCGCTGATCCGCCGATGACCGGTCCGCGCGTCCTGCTGGTGATGGCGGAGGCGAGCGGCGGCATCGCCGGCCACGTGGCGAGCCTCGCTCGCGAACTCTCCGCCGCGGGTTCGCCGGTGACGATCGCGACCACTTCTGGCAGTGCCGGCAGGCTCGACGGTTCGTTGCCGGATTCCGTTGTCCTGCGGCCGGTCCTGCGGAGCGGACGTTCACTGCCGGCCGGGTTGCCTGCTCTGCGTCGGTTGTGTGCGGGCGCCGACATCGTGCACGCCCACGGCCACCAGGCCGGACTGCAGGCCGCATTGGCCCTGCAGGGGCTTCGACGTCGGCCACCGTTGGTGATCACCTGGCACAACGCACTCCTCGGGTCCGGTCCTCGGGCCACGGTCGGTGCCGCGGTCGAGCGTCTACAGATCGCCGGTGCGCAGTTGGTCACCGGGGCGAGCAGTGACCTGGTGGAGCGTGCGCGCTCACTCGGTGCAGACGCTCGGCTCAGCGAGGTCGCGGCGCCGGAGCTGACCCCGTGGCAGGGCGACCCGGCGATGGTCAAGGCGGACCTCGCGCAGATGTACGGCCTTCCGGGCGATCGGGCGTGGGTGCTCACCGTCAGCCGTATCGCACCGCAGAAGGACCTACCGGTACTGCTCGACGCCGCCGCCCGGATGAAGGATGACAACGTCTCGTTCGTCATCGTCGGTGATGGCGACACGCAGCTGACCGAGTATCTCTCGCAACGGATTTCGGCGGAGCGTCTGCCGGTACACCTCATCGGCGCGAGCCGCGAGGTGCCGCGCTTCATCGCCGCCTCGTCGGTGCTCGCGTTGCCGAGCCGGTGGGAGGCTCGCTCGCTGGTCGTCCAGGAGGCACTTGCCGGCGGTTTGCCGTGCGTCGTGACCGACACCGGTGGCCTTCCCGACCTGGTCGGTTCCGCCGGCGTCCTGGTGCCGGTGGGTGACGCGGCTGCGCTCGCGGAGGCTCTCGAGCGGGTGCTCGCCGATGATGCTCTCGCAGATTCGCTGCGCGCCAGTGGAATTCGTCGAGCGGCTGAACTTCCCGATGCGGCCGATGTCGCTCGAGCGTGGATGCTGCGTTACCGGCAACTGGCCGGCTGAGCGGTCAGCTGCACTTCCTGTTGCCCTGCGGGATCTGCTTCGCCGCCGCAGCGAAGGCGCCGATCGCGTCCCCGGCGTAGTCGGACGGCACCAGCACTTGGATCGCCGGCTCTCGTCCGAACGTGACGAAGCCTGCACCGTCCGACAGTTCGCTGTACACCCAGTCGACGCCGTTCGCGTCGACACAGTGCTCGTCGGCTCCCGGCGAGGTGACGCCACAGCGGGCGATGATCGCGGGGTCACCCCAAGCGGCCTCGGTACCGCCGGAGGTCGAGACGTCGCGTTGTTCCTGACCGGCCACCTTCTGGGGCCAGTGCTGGGCAACCTTGGCGCACAACGGATTCGCAGCCTTCTCGGCTTTGGTGACCGACACTTCGGGCGAACCGCACGCGGTGAGCAGGAACGTCGCCGCGCTCGACGCGGCGAGGAGCCTCAGACCTTGACGACGGTGCACGTGAGGGTGCGGGTGATGCCGGGCACTTCCTGGATGCGGGCGATGACGAGCTTGCCGAGTTCGTCGACGTTCTCGGCCTCGAGCCGGGCGATGACGTCATAGGGACCGGTGACGTCCTCGGCCATCGTGACGCCGTTGATCTGCGCGACCGCGGTGGCGACCGCGTGCGCCTTGCCGACCTCGCACTGGATCAAGATGTACGCCTGGACCATGGTTCTCCCGCTCGCTCGATGCCCTACCGGGCATCCTCGGTCTGTCGCCATGACGCTACCGTGCGACCTGAGCCGACAACGGAGAGGGCCGAAATGATCCCGGCAGGTGGACGCACGCTCGCCGAGACGAGTGAGGAGGAACTGCTCGCCACCATCTTTGCGACCCTACCCACCCGGAACGAGGTGATGATCGGCGTCGGGGATGACACAGCGTTGCTTCGGGTGCCGACCGGGTCGGTACTCGTCACCACCGATTCCATGGTGCTCGGACGTGACTGGCTGGACGCCTGGAGCAGCGGGCACGAGGTGGGTCACAAGGTCGTCGTCCAGAATCTCGCCGACATCGCCGCGATGGGCGGTACCTCCACTGGTGTCGTGGTCTCCCTCATCGCGGGACGTGACACGACGATCGAGTGGTGCCGCGCCCTCAACGAAGGAATCGCGGACGCCTGTCGCGCCGAGAATGTCGCTGTTCTCGGCGGTGATCTGAGCTCGGCTCCCGACGGTGTCCGCATGGTCAGCATCACGGCGCTGGGGGAGTTGCGGGACGTGCCGGCTGTCCGCCGCGACGGGGCACGGGTGGGTGATGTGGTCGCGGTGAGCGACTTGCTCGGCCGGTCCGACGCCGGACTGCGACTGTTGCAGCGTGGCGATGTGGACCATGCCCCCGAACTCGTCGACTTCCACCGTCGCCCGGTCGCTCGCCTGGCCGCAGGTCCCCAGGCTGCGCGAGCCGGGGCGACCTCGATGATGGACGTCAGCGACGGCTTGGTCCGTGACGGCCGACGAATCGCCACGGCGTCCGGCGTCCGGCTCGATCTCGACAGCGCACTGCTGCGTCCGTTGGTCAATCACCTGATCGCGCTCGGCGAAGACGCGTGGTCGTGCGTGCTGACCGGGGGAGAGGAGCACACCCTCCTGGCGACCTTTCCGCGGGGAAAGGTGCCGGACGGCTGGTACCCGATCGGCGAGGTGGTCGAAGGTGGCGACGTCACGCTCGACGGGCGCGCCCAGCAGGGCGGCGGTTGGGACCACTTCGCCGGTTAGCCGTCACGACACGTGGTTGAGTTGACGGGCACGAAAAAGCCGACCCCGAGGGGTCGGCTGATTCAGTGCGAGAAGGCGGGGGTCAGCGGGTGACCTTGCCGGCCTTCAGGCAGGAAGTGCAGACATTGAGACGCTTCGGGGTCACGCCGGCGTCGCCCACGAGCGCGCGAACGCGCTGGATGTTCGGGTTCCAGCGGCGCTTGGTCTTGCGCTGCGAGTGCGAGACGTTGTGACCGAAGCCGGGTCCCTTGCCGCAGACGTCGCAGGTGGCAGCCACGGTGATCTCCTGAAGTTGGTCGATAAGAATCTTCTTGTTCCCGGGATGCGGGCGCACGGCAATGACCGGAACTCGCGTGGGAACTTCACAAGGATAGCGGCGCGACCGGACATGACCAAACCGGCGCGTTGACTCACGCTAAATGCCCGCGTGGGTGGAGTCATTGACTCATCCCAGAATGCCCGCGTGGGGTGCAGCCTCGATGGATGGAGCTCACGGTGGGTCAGCGCAAGGCGGTCCTGGTCTCGCAGGTGAAGGCGTGGCCGAAGGCGACGAAGGCGGAGAAGACAGCGATCCTGGACCATCTGGTCGCGGTCAACGGGTGGCACAGGGACCACGCCCGCAAGATGCTCCGCCGCGCGGTCGCCGGTCATGACCCGAATCGTCCCCGAGCACAGCGTGATCCGGTCTACCGCTACGACCCTGCCGTGATCGATGCCCTGGTGACCTGCTGGGTGGTCCTGGACGGCCCCACCGGGAAGCGACTGCACCCTGCGCTGCCCGACCTGACCACCGCGCTGATCGCCCACGGCGAACTGCACTGCACCCCTGACACGTTGGCCGCGCTGCTACGAATGTCACCCGCCACGATCGACCGCCGCCTCAAACCACACCGCACCGGCCTGATCGCGACCAAGGGCCGGTCGATGACCAAACCCGGCAGCCTCCTCAAGGCCAGCATCCCGATGAAGACCTGGCACGAATGGAACGAAACCGTCCCCGGCTTCCTCCAGATCGACCTGGTCGCACACGAAGGCGGCGACAACAACGGAGCCTTCCACTACACCCTGGACGCCACCGACATCGCGACCGGTTGGACCGAAGCGATCAGTGTCCGCTCCAAAGGCGAACGAATCGTCGCCGCCGGCCTGACCGACCTGATCCTGCGATTCCCGTTCGGCATCAACGGAATCCACTCCGACAACGGGGGCGAGTTCATCAACCACCACCTCGCGAAGTGGTGCGACGCGCGACGTATCACCCTGACCCGCGGCCGGGCCCACCACAGCAACGACCAGGCCTACGTCGAGCAGAAGAACTGGTCCAGCGTCCGCCGCGCGGTCGGTTACTACCGGTACGACACCCGCCACGAGCTCGACCTGCTCAACCAACTGTGGCCCCTGCAAGCAGCACTCGACAACCTCTACCTGCCCCAACAAAAGCTGCGCAGCAAGTCTCGCAACGGCGCCAAGGTCACCAAAACCTACGACACCGCCGCGACCCCGCTGCACCGCCTGACCCGGGACCACCCGCAGTACCTCACCGATCAAGACGCCGCTGACCTGAGCACACGAGCCACCCAGATCAACCCCGCCGAACTACGCCGTCAGATCCACGCGATCCAAGCCAGTCTCATCGAACTCGCCCGCCGCAGAGGCAAAGTCGAACAACGACCCAAGCGCAACGCGACCTACCTCAGCCGCAAGAAAATCCACCCCACCAAGCGGGCAAATTCAGATGAGTCAACGACTCACTCCACGCGGGCATCTTGACGTGAGTCAACATGACCGGCCGTCGGCCGGGGCGGATTCGGGCGAGTCGGGTGGCTTGCGTCACGTGCTGTCGGCGGCGACGGATAATCTTCCTTGCGTTGAACGCTCGGTCGGCCCACGCACGAAGGATGACAGACAGATGGCGCTGGAAACGCTCGACCTCGACGCCCTGCGTCGCTGGGTCGTCACCGCGCGCGCCGATCTCGCCACCTACGCCGAGCGGATCAACCGGCTCAACGTCTTCCCGGTACCAGACGGCGACACCGGCACCAACCTGCTGATGACAGTCGACGGTGCGATGGGGTCGCTCGCCTTCACCCAGCCTGCTGATCTGATGCAGGCGGCGCGCGATCTCGCGCAGGCCACCTTGATGGCCGCACGCGGCAATTCCGGAGTGATCATCAGTCAGGTCGCTCGCGGTGTGGCCGAGGTGCTGACCGAATCTCCCGACCAGCGCATGACCGGAAGGCAACTCGCCGATGCGCTGCGACGGGCAGCGGACTATGCCTGGCGCAGCGTCAGCATCCCGGTCGAGGGAACGATCCTCACGGTGGCGAGCGCCGCCGCCGACGGTGCCGCGATTCAGGCCTCCGGCTCGCTCGAGGACGTCGTGACCGGCGCAGTTCGCGCCGCGGAGATCGCGCTGGTCAACACCACGCACGAACTCCCCACGCTCAAGGAGGCCGGCGTCGTCGATGCCGGGGGCGCAGGATTCGTGGTACTCCTCGACTCGTTGCGTCGGGTCGTCGAGGCCGACGCAGGGCCGATCAAGGGCCTCGGCGAACCGCCGTCCTGGCTCGCCGGCGAAGGGGCGATTCGCGACTCCGATTGCGAGAGCATCGAGGGGCCCGGCTACGAAGTGATGTTCATGCTCGCCGAGACCGACGAGTCCCGTGTTTCGCGCTTGCGAGGTGTCCTCGACCGGCTCGGCGACTCCCTCGTCGTGGCGGGGGGACCCGACGTGTGGTCGGTCCACGTGCATGTCGACGATGTCGCTGCAGCCCTCAACGCGGGTGCTGACGCCGGGCGTCCGCACCGGTTCGAGGTGACCCGCTTCCAGGACGAGATCACTGCGCGTCACCCGGTACCTGTTTCCACCGAGACGAAGACGCTCGTCGTCGCCGTCGCAGATTCACCCGGCCTGGCCGAATTGGCCCGCCAGGACGAGCGCATGGTCGTGACCGGTGACGCCGGGCGCATCGCCCGGGCTTCCGCCGTTCGGGCTGTCCGCGAGACCGGACTGGCCGAGGTGTTGCTCGTGGCTGACGGACGACGTAGCGGTCGCACCGCCGACGCGCTCGAAAAAGCGCTGCGCGACAAGGACATCCGCGTCATGCGTCCCGGCTCGACCGGACCGACCGAGTTCCTGGCGACCCTCACCGTCGCACATCCCGAGCAGGCCGGTGCGGAGGTGATCGCAGCAGTCGACGATGCGCTCGTGAGCCTGTCGACCGGCATCCTGACGATCGCGTCGGAGGAGTTCGAGACCCCGTCCGGCACCTGCCCGAAGGGTGCGGTCGTGGGACGCATCGACGGCGAGGTGATCGAGTACGGCCAGGAGGCTCTGCCCGTGGCGGCGCGCGTGGTGCAGACGTTGGTCACCGAACACGACTGCGAGATCGTCACGCTGGTGGTGGGGGAGAAGGTGCCGGACGCGCTTGCCGACACGCTGCGCGCCAGCCTGAGCCGCACCCACCCGGACATCGAGGTGACGGTCGTGCAGGGCGGCGGTCCGTATGTTCTGGCCGTCGGGGTGGAGTGAGCGTGCAGGTCACACGGGGTACCGACCTGGCGAAGGTGATCGACAAACGTGTCGCCGGGCGTCTGGCCGAGGCGCGCGACGTCCACACCGTGGGCGACTTCCTCGATTTCCTACCGCGTCGATATATCGATGCGAACACAGCCGGACGCCTGGCGGAGTTCCAGGTCGGCGAGATGGCGGTGCTCGTCGCGACCGTGGTCAACGCGAACGCCCGCTCGATGCGTAACCGCAAGGGCCGGATGCTGGAGGCGGTCATCGAGGACGCCGACGGCACGACGGCGCGGCTTGTCTTCTTCCGTGCCTACGGCCACGAACAGAAGCTCGTTCCGGGGGCCACCGCCTTGTTCCGCGGCAAGCTGGAGGCGTACCGCGGGTCGTTCCAGTTGTCCCATCCGGAGTACACCTTCACCACCGACGACTCCGCGAGCGTGTACGCCTCGGGCATCGTCCCCACCTATCTCGCAGTGCCCAAGACGACGGATCTGTCGCTCACGATCGCGATGCAGCAGGTGCTGGGCTCCTGGGAGGGTGAGGACCCGCTGCCTGCCGATCTCCTTGCCAGACATCGACTTCCGTCGATGCACGAGGCATATCGGTTGCTGCACCTGCCCACCTCGCAGGCCGACGTCGGCCGTGGCCGCCGCAGGCTGCGTTACGACGAGGCATTGGTCGTGCAGACGGCGCTGGCCGCACGTCGGGCGCAGTACGACGCCCAGACCGCGACACCGCGCGTGCCTCAGGCGGACGGCCTCCTTGCCCGTTTCGACGAGCGACTGCCGTTCGAACTCACCGCCGGACAGCAGGAAGTGAGTGCTCAGATCGCCGCCGATCTCGCGGCCGAGCGGCCGATGCACCGTCTGCTCCAGGGCGAGGTCGGCTCCGGCAAGACGATCGTCGCGCTCCGAGCGATGTTGGCCACCGTCGACGCCGGCGCGCAGGCCGCGTTGCTCGCTCCCACCGAGGTACTCGCGCAACAACACGAACGTTCCGTCCGCAAGATGCTCGGCGACCTCGCCGAGGGGGGCATGCTCGGCGGCGCCGACGGCGGTACCCGGGTGGCGCTGCTCACCGGCTCGATGAGCAAGTCGGCCAGGGAGCGTGTTCTGCTCGACATCGTCTCCGGCGAGGTCGGCATCGTGATCGGCACGCATGCGCTGATCCAGGACAACGTCAACTTCTTCGATCTGGGGCTGGTGGTCGTCGACGAGCAGCACAGATTCGGGGTGGAGCAACGAGATGCCTTGCGCGGCAAGGGAACTCGTACACCGCACGTCCTGGTGATGACCGCCACCCCCATCCCGCGGACGGTCGCGATCACGGTGTTCGGCGACATGGAGACGTCCGAGTTGCGCCAACTGCCGTCCGGGCGCGCGCCGATCGTGTCCCACGTCGTCCCGGCCGCCAGACCCGGTTGGCTCCAGCGCAGTTGGCAGCGCGTGGCCGAGGAGGTCGGGCGCGGCCACCAGGCGTACGTCGTGTGCCCGCGGATCGGCGCGGAGGACCCGGACGCGTTCCTGGACGACTACGGCATCGCGAACCCCTGGGCCGATGAGTCCGACCTGCCTGACCCGACGAAACAACAGACTGCATCAGTGCTGGAGACCCTCGACACGCTGCGGGCCGAACCTGCCTTGGCGGGCCTACGGATCGAGATGCTGCACGGCCGGATGAGCGCGCAGGAGAAGGAGCTCGCGGTGAGCGAGTTCGCGGCGGGCCGCATCCACGTGTTGGTGTCGACCACCGTCATCGAGGTCGGCGTCGACGTGCCCAACTCCACGATGATGGTGATCATGGACGCCGAACGCTTCGGCATCAGTCAGTTACACCAGTTGCGCGGACGCGTCGGTCGAGGCAGTGCCGGTGGGCTGTGCCTGTTGGTCACCGGTTCGGAGAACCCGGTGACACTCCAGCGGCTCGAGGCCGTCGCTGCGACCAACAACGGATTCGAGCTCGCAGACCTCGACCTGAGCCTGCGGCGTGAGGGCGACGTCCTCGGCGGGCGGCAGTCCGGTGGCAAGAGCGGCCTGAAGCACCTACGGATCACCCACCCCAAGGACGTCGAACTCATCGAACTCGCCCGTGCCGACGCAACGCAGCTCATCGCCGACGACCCGACGCTCGCCGACCACCCGGGCCTGGCCGAACTCCTGTGGGAACGCCTGGACGCCGAGCAGGTCGCCTTCCTGGAGAGGGGCTGACATGACCCGCATCATCGCCGGTGTCGCGGGCGGACGCCGTTTGGCAACGCCCCCCGGTGACTCCACGCGTCCGACCAGTGAGCGGGTCCGGGAGGCGTTGTTCGCCCGCCTCGAACACCTTGATGCGTTGCAGGACGCACGTGTGCTCGACCTCTACGCAGGATCCGGAGCGCTCGGCCTCGAAGCCGCCAGTCGGGGCGCCTGCGCGGTGGTGCTGGTCGAGAAGGACCGCCGCGCGGCGGCGGTGGTGCAGCGCAATGTGCGTGAACTCGGGCTACCGGACGTGCAGGTGCGTACCGAGTCGGTGGAGAAGGTGGTGGCCGGTGCGACGGGGGAGCCCTTCGATCTGGTCCTCATCGACCCCCCGTACGACATCGACGACGCCAATCTCGCCACCGTCCTGCAGCGTCTGGCAACGGGTTGGCTCAATCAGGACGCGGTGCTGGTGGTGGAGCGCTCGTCGCGCTCACCCGAGCCGGTGTGGCCGGCCGATGTGGAGTTGATCGGTCCGCGCCGTTACGGCGAGACGACCGTGTGGTTCGCTGAGTTCGTGCCTGAAGGAGATGCCGCGTGAATGATGTGAGCGCCGACGTGCGTCGGGCTGTGAGCCCCGGTTCGTTCGACCCGATCACCGTCGGCCACCTCGACGTGATCACCCGCGCCGCCGAGCTGTTCGACGAGGTCGTCGTCGCGGTCGTCTACAACCCCGACAAGAACGGCACCTTCACGCCCGAGGAACGCGTCCGGCTGATCGAGGAGTCCGTCGCACACCTGCCCAACGTGCGCGCGCAGGCGTTCGGCAACCGGTTGGTCGTCGATGTGTGCCGCGAACTCGACGCGGGCGTGATGATCAAGGGCCTGCGCAACGGCACCGACTTCGCGTACGAGATGCCGATGGCTCAGATGAACACCGAGATGACCGGCGTCGAGACGCTCTTCGTCGCGGCCGATCCGAGCGTCTCGCACTACTCCTCCTCGCTGGTGCGGGTGTGTGCGCAGCACGGCGCGGACGTGTCGGCGATGGTGCCGCCCCCGGTACTCGAGCCACTCGTGCAGCGATTGCGCGGTGACTGAGCGCGCCGGTGGCTGAGTGCCGACCGCGAGTTTGGGGAATCGGTGCTCGCACCGGTAACCTTGTGTGTCGGTCTGCATCGTCCTTGACGTGGTCCGAACCGAGCAGTACCACCACCCATGACTCACCACGAAGATCGCCGAGCCGACATGCACCTCGACCCGCGTAACCCGCTCGTCCTTGACACCAAGGAACTGGGGCGGCGTCCGGGGCACATGGCTCAGATCGAACGTGATGTGCCGGCGCCCGATCTCTTCGGCAACGAGGTGATCGAGATCGCGCAGGGCGAGCCGATCGAGCTCGACCTGCGCATTGAGTCGGTGATGGAAGGGGTGCTGATCTCCGGTTCGGCCCGTGCCACGGCGACCGGTGCTTGCGTGCGGTGCTTGGAACCGGTCCACGAACCTGTGGATGTCGAATTCCAGGAGCTGTTCGCTTACGCCGACCGCGCGGCCCACCACAACCAGGTGGCCGGCGACGATGAGGACATGCACGTTCTGGACGGCGATCTCGCCGATCTGGAGCCGATGTTGCGGGATGTGGTGGTGCCTTTGCTGCCCTTCCAGCCGGTGTGCCAGGAAGACTGTCCGGGTCTGTGCTCCGAATGCGGAGCGCGCCTGGCGGACGACCCGGACCACCATCATGAAGTGATCGATCCCCGATGGTCGGCGCTGGCCGGTATGGCCGACGCCGAGAACGACGAGAAGAGGAACTGACGTGGCTGTCCCGAAGCGGAAGATGTCGCGCTCCAACACCCGTTCGCGCCGTGCGAACTGGAAGACGACGCCGGTCGTGACCACGACGTGCCCGAACTGCAGCGCCCTGGCCCAGCCGCACATGGCTTGCCCGGCCTGCGGCACCTACAAGGGTCGTCACTACAGCGCCGCGGAGCAGACCGCTCACCAGGCCTGAGACACCCGGTCGACGTGGCTTCGTCGAAACGGGCTGCCTCTGCGAAGGCTTCGCAGCGGCCCGTCGGTGACCTCTCCGCCCTGCTTGCGCAGATCAGCGGAACGGACATCGACGAGCCGCTGCTTCTGCGTGCGCTGACGCATCGGTCGTACGCGTACGAGAACGGGAACCTCCCGCACAACGAGCGCCAGGAGTTCCTCGGCGACGCCGTGCTGGGGTTGGTGGTCACCGAAGCGCTGTATGTCACCCACCCTGACTTGCCCGAGGGGCAACTGGCGAAGTTCCGCGCCTCGGTCGTCAACGCGCGTGCGCTCGCCGGCGTCGGCCGCGCTCTGGAGTTGGGCGAGTACATCCTGCTCGGACGCGGCGAGGACACCAGCGGCGGACGCGACAAGGACTCGATCCTGGCCGACACCGTCGAGGCAGTCATCGGTGCTGTCTACCTGTGCGGAGGCATCGAGCCGGCACACCGCCTGGTGCACCACATGGTCGACGACCTGATCGAGCAGGCTGCGGATCTCGGCGCCGGTCTGGACTGGAAGACCTCCCTGCAGGAGCTCGCCGCCGGCCACGAACTGGGCTCTCCGTCCTACCAGGTCACCGATCAGGGCCCCGACCACGACAAGGTGTTCACCGCATCCGTCCTGGTGGCCGGTGAGGTGCTCGGCACCGGAGTGGGTCGCAACAAGAAGTCCGCGGAGCAGGTCGCCGCCGAGGCAGCGTGGAAGACGCTCAAAGCGCGCACCTCCGCGAAACCCGCCACCGAACTCAAGCGGGACGTCGAGCTTGCCTGAACTGCCTGAGGTGGAGGTCGTCCGCCGCGGGGTCGCCGATCACGTGGTCGGGCGACGCATCGAAACGGCCGAGGTGCTCGGCTCGCGGGTGGCACGCCGCCACGAGGCCGGACCGGCTGCGCTCGCTGCTGCGCTCACCGGCGTGCGGGTGGACTCCGCCCGCCGACGCGGCAAGTACCTGTGGATGGATCTGGACGACGGGCAGGCGCTCGTCGTCCACCTCGGCATGAGCGGCCAGTTGCTCGTAGAGGATCCCGATGCGCCGCGGGAGAAGCACTGTCACGCGCTCTTCGGACTCGACGACGGCAAGCAGTTACGGTTCGTCGACCAGCGCACCTTCGGTGGGCTCCAACTCGTCGAGATGCTGCCGGACGATCACTCGAATGCGTCGATCCCCAGCGTCATTCGGCATATCGCGCCCGACCCACTGGAGTCCGCGTTCGACCTACGGCAGACCCTCACCCGGATGCGGCGCAAGCACACCCAGATCAAACGAGCCCTGCTCGATCAGACTCTGGTGTCCGGCATCGGCAACATCTACGCCGATGAGGCGCTGTGGCGCGCGAAGCTGCACGGTGAGCGGCTGACCGACAAGGTGAGTGCGAAGGCGGCCGGCGAGGTGCTCGCGCACGCGGCGACCGTGATGTCCGAAGCGCTCGGCCAGGGCGGCACCAGTTTCGACGCGCTCTACGTGAACGTGAACGGCGCCAGCGGCTACTTCGACCGTTCTCTCAACGCCTACGGCCGCGCGGGCAAGGAGTGCCGCCGCTGCGGTGCGCTCATGGTGCGCGAGCAGTTCATGAACCGCGGGTCGTTCTCCTGCCCTGTCTGCCAGCCGAGACCGCGGCGGTCACGCTGATCTGTGCCGACCTGATCTGCCGTCCATGCCTTTAGGATTCGTTGGCGAGCTTCAGGAGGGCGCATGGCCAAGCGGCACGAGCAGGAGACCAATCCGCAGTCGCGGTACTACGACCACTATGCGAAGAAGCTTCGCGACCCGCAGGACAACTCGGGCGGCAAGGGTAAAGCGCTGCTGGCGGGTGCCGTGGTAGGTCTGTTCGCGGTCGCCGGGCTCGGGTACTGGGCGACTCAGCAGGCCGGTGACGACAAGGCGGCCACATCGTCGACGACCTCGCCGGCCACCACGACCTCCGGTTCGTCTGTGCAACAGACGTCCTCACCCAGCACCTCGTCACCGACCGGACCGAACCCTTCCGTTGTTCCCGGCTGGCAGGTGGTCCAGGGAAAGCCCGCGGACAAGGTCGCCTACTCGGTGCCTGCCGGCTGGAAGCAGGTGCCGAACGTCATCTGGGGACAGCAGAACGCCGAGGGTCTGCAGAGCCCCAACCTGTTCGGAGTCCACTCCGCCGCGACGCAGGGATCCGGGAGCTGCGCGACCGAGCCGAGTGCTCCCACGACCGCGGTCGGTCTGCGGGGACAGGTGAGCGATCCTCCGAGCAGCGCTGCGACGGACGCCGCCACGCGCATGGCCAAGACGATCGGGACGAAGGCCGACGGCTCAGCGGGACCGGTGCCGGCCGCGCCGAAGGTGACGTCGGTGCGGGTGAACGGCTTCATGGCGACTCTTGCTCGAACGACGGCTACGAACGGCGCCCCTGGTGGCAAGAACTGCAACGCGGTGCGCTCGGATGTGTTCGCCGTTGCGGTGCCGGTCGGGACCAAATCGACCGTATGGATGTTGGTGCGGGACCAGGGCGGCAAGCAGGTGCCTAGCGATGCCGAGGTCATGAAGATGATCTCGACCCTCACTCCGCGTCCCTGAGGTCCGGCAGTCGCTTGCCACCGCGCCGGCGCGGTTAGGCTGGCGGACGTGACTTCGACTCCGCTTGCCCTGCCCACCGACGACGCTCTCGACTGGCTGACCGACCGCTGCGACGGTGCTCTGGATGACGCCAAGACCCTCGTCGAGCGACTGAAGGACGGCTCGGTCAAGGACGTGCTCGCGACCTGGAACGCGGTGCAGATCGAGCTCGGTAACGCTGCGGCCGCATCGTCCTTGTTCTCCGAGGTGCACCCGGACGCGGGCGTACGTGACGCCGCCGACGAGGCGATGCAACGCGTCGACGCATACTCCACGGAGCTCGGTCTCGACAGCGAACTGTTCGCGGTGCTCGACGCGGCTGATCCGGGCGGCGACCCCGACGCCCAGCGCCTGCTCGAACTCACCCGGCGCGACTTCCGCCGCGCAGGCGTCGACAAGTCCGAGGCCGACCGTGAGCGCCTGCGTCAGCTTGCGCAGGAGGTACTGAAGGCCGGGCAGGAGTTCGGCAAGAACATCCGCGACGGCGTCCGCTCCATCACCGTCGCACCGGAGCAGCTCGCCGGTATGCCGCAGGACTGGCTCGATGCCCACCCGGCAGGTCCGGACGGCACGGTCACGGTCACCACCGACTACCCCGACTCCGTCCCGCTGATGACCTTCTGCGCCGACCGCACCGTTCGTCAGGCAATGACGCACGAGCGCAGCAACATCGCGTGGCCGGCCAATGACGCTGTGCTGCAACGGCTTTTCGCTCTTCGCCAGGAGCACGCCGAACTTCTCGGGTACGCCAACTGGGCCGACTTCGATGCCGAGGTGAAGATGATCGGTGAGGGCAAGGAGATCCGTACCTTCATCGACAAGATCACCGACGCCGCGAACGACCGAGCGCTCGCCGACAAGCAGACCCTGCTCGATCGACTGCACCAGGACCACCCGGACGTCGAGGACGTCACTGCCGTCGACACGGCGTACTACTCGGAATTGGTGCGCAAGGAGCAGCACGACGTCGACGCGCAGCTGACCCGAACCTACTTCCGGTTCGACCGCGTCCGGCAGGGCCTGCTCGACGTGACCGGTCGGTTGTTCGGTCTGGAATGGAAAGCCGTCCCGGAGGCCACCGTGTGGCACGCGGACGTCACCGGCTACGACGTCCTCAAGGACGGCGAACGCATCGGCCGGATCTACCTCGACCTGCACCCGCGCGAGGGCAAGTTCAAGCACGCTGCACAGTTCACGCTGGTGAGTGGTGTCGACGGTGTGCAACTGCCCGAGGGAGTGCTGGTCTGCAACTTCAGCCGCGGGCTCATGGAGCACGACGAGGTCGTCACGCTCTTCCACGAGTTCGGTCACCTCGTTCACCACGTGGTGGGCGGTCAGGCACAGCAGTGGAACCGCTTCTCCGGTGTCGCCACCGAGTGGGACTTCGTCGAAGCACCGAGCCAGATGCTCGAGGAATGGGCTTGGGACGCAAGCGTTCTCGCGACGTTCGCCACCAACGACGAGGGCGAGCCGATCCCGGCCGACCTGGTCGCACGCATGAAGGAAGCCGACGAGTTCGGCAAGGGCTTCATGGCGCGGACGCAGATGTTCTACGCGGCGGTGTCCCTTGGGCTGCACGTCGACCGGCCCGAGGACATGACGTCCTATCTGCAGCAGACGCAGCGCAAGTACTCCGTCTTCCCGCCGTTGCCGGACAACCACTTCCACTGCTCGTTCGGCCACCTCGACGGATATGGCTCGGGTTACTACACCTACATGTGGTCGCTGGTCATCGCCAAGGACATGTTCAGCGCCTTCGATGCCGGCGACCTGTTCGACCAGGACGTCGCGACCCGGTACCGGGAGACGGTGCTCGGCATGGGCGGACGCAAGGACGCTGCTGAACTGGTGCGCGACTTCCTCGGACGCGACTACACCTTCGACGCCTACGCCGATTGGCTCGAAAAGTGATAGAACTCCGCTCCGCCAAGGAGCTCGAACAGATGCGTCCGGCCGGTCGGCTCGTCGCTGAGGTGCTCACCGCGCTGCGGGAGAAGGCGGACGTCGGCGTCAACCTGCTCGAACTGGATGCGTTGGCGCACAAGATGATTCGGGACGCCGGGGGAGAGTCGTGCTATATCGACTACCACCCGAGCTTCGGGGCGAGCCCGTTCGGCAAGGTGCTGTGCACCAGCGTCAACGATGCGGTGCTGCACGGTCTGCCGCACGACTACGTCCTGGCCGAGGGTGACCTGCTCAGCGTCGACTTCGCGGTGTCGATCGACGGGTGGGTGTCGGACTCGGCGCTGTCGCTGGTCGTCGGCACGCCCCGAGCACAGGACCTTCGTCTGATCGAGACGACCGAGAAGGCGCTCGAAGCCGGCATTGCAGCGGCGACTGTGGGTAACAAGCTCGGCGACATTTCTGCGTCCATCGCGGAGGTTTGCAAGGCAGCCGGCTACCGGGTGAACACTCAGTTCGGTGGACACGGTGTCGGCCGCACGATGCACGGCGAACCGCACGTGCCCAACGACGGTCGGCCCGGTCGCGGACTCAAGCTGCAGCCGGGGCTGGTGATCGCGATCGAACCATGGCTGATGGAGTCGACCGACGAGATCTATACCGATCAGGACGGCTGGACGTTGCGCAGTGCCGATGGTTCGCGGGGCGCGCACAGCGAGCACACCGTTGCGGTCACGCAGGACGGCCCACTGGTGCTGACCGCCCGGGGCTGAGTACCCGGCACCGGACTGCGGACGTCAGCTGTCGCGCCGGCTCTCGATGGTGTGGAACGCCTTGCGCAGCAGTGCGTTCAGTTCCCGCAGTTCCTCGACCGACAGGCCCTCGAGCATCCGGACATCTTCACCGGACCAGCGGTTGGCGATGCGCTCCCAGGCCTCGCGGCCCTTGGCGGTGATCTCGACGATGACACTGCGGCGATCATCGGTGTCGGGGGTGCGGGTGACCAGACCGGAACGCTCCAGCTTGTCCAGACGCCCGGTCATGCCCGCGCGGCTCACGCCGGCCAGATCGGCCAGTTGGGCTGGGGTGGAGCGCGGACGCCCCTTGGTCTGACCACCGACCAGCACGTGCAGCGTCATGTACTCATCCAGTGAGAGCGGGTCGTTCTGGAGCACCTCGCGCAACCGGCGATCCGACTCGTTCTTCAGGCGCACGACTCGGTTGAGGACCCCTTCGGTCTCTCGATCACGCCCGTCGTCGTCGCTGAACATGGCGGACCAGACGTCCAGGTGGGCGTCGGTCGAGTCGGTGATTCGTTCTTGGTGCACGAGCGCACAGTACCCGGCGCCTCACCCGTACGGACCAGTCACCGAACCGATGTTCGAGGGGTGGACGCCTGGTGACCGCATGGTCACCGCGCCCGCTGATCGAATCTCATGGACAAGGAACGCTCGTACCGAGCCGTCCTCGAACCGCTGGTTGAGCCAGGTGTCCGACGAAGGCTTGTACTGAGCTGTGGCTTCGCCGCTGGTTGAGCCAGGTGTCCGACGAAGGCTTGTACTGCGTTGTCGCGAATCGCTGGTTGAGCCATGCACCCGACGAAGGAGGGCGCATGCGCCGAAACCCGGTGACCGTGAACGGCTACCCGGCCACCCGGGACTGATTCATGAAGCGTCGTGCACGGAGTCGGGGTAGGTGACGTATGTGCGGCCGGTGCGGGAGGTCCAGGTACAGACTCCGTCGTCGCTCATCTCGTAGTCCCAGTGCTCCTTCGTCTTCGCGTCATGATGGTGACGACAGAGCGCGGCGAGGTTCTGAACGGCAGTCGGTCCCTGCGGCCATTCGATGACGTGGTCGATGTCGCACCTGGTGGCGGTCCTGGTGCACATCGGGAACCGGCAGGTCTGGTCGCGTTGCTGGACGAACTCCCTCATCCTTGATGTCGGCTCGTACGCCGTCGTCGAGGTCTCACCGGTGACTCCGGTGTCGGCGTCGACCAGTGCTCGGGTGAGGCGGCAACCGAACTGCTCGATCAACGCGTCGAGCACCTTGGGTGGGATGAACCCGATCCCGGCGATGCGTGCCCACCCCGTTGAGTATGAGGTTCCCGATTCGCCTGATGTTGAACACGATTCGGAATCGGGAGCGTCGGTGGGCTCGTGAGCGGTATCCGGGCCGCGGGGCGATGAGGCGGACTGTCCGGGTGGGGGTGATCCGTCGTCCGGGGACGCGTCGGGCTCGTGCTCTGGGTCGTCGGTGGCACGTTTCGTTGCAGCCGTGGCGGCCTGTTCCTCACGAACGACAGGGACCTGGATGACGACCTGGTAGGTCACGTCGGCGCCTGCGGTGACGAGGTCGTGCAGCGCGCCGAGGCGCAGTTGTCCGAGCGTCGGCTTCGACTCACCGGTCTCGTCACCCTCGGGCGGGTTCTTGGCGCGTTGATCAGCCAGTTGGTCGACGGCTCCGTAGATGCGGGCGATCTGGTCGGCGGGACCGACGGCACACAGCTCGGCCATGCCCGGGATGTCGGAGGGACGCACCCAGACACCGGTGGCTTCTTTGGCTTCCTTCTGGCGGGTCTTCTTCGCGGCTTCCTCTTCCCATTGGGTCACCAGCGCCCGCGCGGCAGTCTTCACCTTCAGGTAACCCCAGGTGTTGAAGCCTTTGGTGTCGAGCAGGTGCTGCTCGACCCGGCGGGACGTCTCGGGTGAGGCGTTCACCAGTTCCGAGGCAACGAGGCTGACTTTCCAGTACGGGATCGAACCCTCGACCGTGGCCGCCAACAGACCGGGCGTTTTGGTGCACGTGTCGATGGAGTTGCTCATCTTGCTCGACGCGGTGCGGGGTGCCATCTGACAGGCAGCTGCCAGGTCGGTGTCGGCAAACAAGGCCTGATGACCGAGCGGGTGTTCGACCTTCGCCGTGACCCCGGTGTCGGAATCGACCAACTCCTCGTCGATCGCTGCGTACCTGGCCATCGCCATTGCCTGCACGGCTTGGGAGATCGATGCCAACTGGGTGGAACCGGTCACTGCTTTCTCGAGCATACGATGGTCATCGACATCGACGGGCCGAGCGGTGCTGATGGACCCGGCGTTGCGCACGGCGTGGGCATCGAGCCGGTAGAACGCTTCACGGGACATCCGGTTCGCAAACGTCAGTACTTCCGCGGGTGACCCCAACGCATTCAGAAGCTGGTTCAACAAACGCTGCTTCTGATCCGAAAGCGATTGCAGCAGAACGAATTCCACCGGAGACTCCGGTTCGTAGAACTCGTAGCTGATGGCCATGAAGAAACTCTAGGCGGGACCACCGACAACCTCCGTCGGTGAGCCGACGGCATGGTCGCGCAGGTTTGATTTGTGTCTCGACACACCTACTCAGACGGCAGGATCTCCGGTCGCAACAGGCGCCGTGCGTTGAGTACCTCAAGGCCCAGGAGGCGTCCCCGAGCGTCAACGTCCAGATTGACGATTCCGTCGATGCTGACGCCACCGACGGGCACCGTCAGGACGGCCTCTCCAGGATGGATCACGTCGGCGAAACAGAACTAGGCAGCGTCGGCGTCGGCGTCGTACCTGACGCGAAGCGGAGTCATCAGAGGAGTCTGTCCGAAGCCGATGGCCTCGGGGAAGATCATGTCGCGATCGTTCCTGTCCGCGGCATCACCGCTGATCGCCGCGGTGACGAACCCTCGTGCCGGTAGGCTGACCGAACCCGTAGCCCGGCCGGAGGATCCTGAACTCGTGTACGTCAAGAGCCTGACCCTGAAGGGCTTCAAGTCCTTCGCCTCGGCCACCACGATGAAGCTCGAACCGGGCATCACCTGCATCGTCGGCCCCAACGGGTCCGGCAAGTCCAATGTCGTCGACGCACTCGCATGGGTGATGGGCGAGCAGGGCGCCAAGAGCCTTCGCGGCGGCAAGATGGAAGACGTCATCTTCGCCGGCACCCCCAACCGGCCGGCGCTCGGTCGGGCAGAGGTCTCGCTGACCATCGACAACTCCGACGGTGCGCTGCCGATCGACTACACCGAGGTGACGATCACCCGGACGATGTTCAAGGGCGGCGGCTCCGACTACTCGATCAATGGCACGAGCTGCAGACTGCTCGACATTCAGGAACTGTTGTCCGACAGCGGTATCGGCCGCGAGATGCACGTGATCGTCGGACAGGGCCAGCTCGACACCGTCCTTCGTGCGACCCCCGAGGAGCGCCGTGGGTTCATCGAGGAGGCCGCCGGCGTCCTGAAGCACCGCAAGCGCAAGGAGAAGGCGCTGCGCAAGCTGGAGCAGATGGAGGGCAACCTCACCCGCGTCAGTGACCTCACGACCGAGATCCGCAGGCAACTCGGACCGCTCGGTCGTCAGGCGGAGACGGCGCGCAAGGCGGCGATGATCCAGGCCGATGTGCGTGACTCCCGGCTGCGTCTGCTCGCGGACGACCTCGTCCAGCTGACGACGACCCTCGAGCAGGAGGTCGCCGACGAGACCGCGCTGTTGGAGCAGCAGAAGCGAGTCCAAGAACGTCTCGCTGCCGCTCAGCGGATGCTCGGCGAGTTGGAGGCCGAGGCCGAAGCCGCTGCCCCTTTGCAGTCGAAGATCCAGGACCAGTGGTTCGCGCTGTCCTCGCTGAAGGAGCGGGTCGACGCCACCGCGAGCCTCGCCGCCGAACGAGTGCGACTGCTCGCCGACGACGATGCTCATGAACAGCAGCAGGGCTCGGGTCGGGACCCGGAGAAGCTGAAGGCTCAGGCCGCGGCCGCCCGCGAGGAACTCGCGCGGCTCAACGATCAGATCGAGCAGGGCCGTCGAGCGCTGGACGAGGCCGTGCAGCGGCGTGGTGATCTGGAGAATGCCCACACCGCGGAGCAGCAGCGGCTGACCAAGCTCGCCCGCGCAGCCGCCGACCGCCGCGAGGGGTTGGCCAAGCTGGAGGGCCAGGTGTCGGCCCGTCGCAGCCGGATCGAGGCGGGGGAGGCCGAGCTCGGACGAATGGCCTCCAGTGCCCAGGAGATCGCGGATCGCATCGCCGGTATCGAACGCGATCACCGCGAACTCGAGTCCACGGTCGCGCAGGACGAAGAGGGCGAAGAAGGGCTCGACGCCGCGTACGAGGACGCCGAGACGCGTCTCGCTGCGGCCGAGGAGGAACTCGCCGGCGCGAAGCAGCGGCTCGCCGATGCCGAGAAGGAACGCAGCACCTACCAGGCCCGTGTCGATGCGCTCGAGATGAGCCTGACCCGCAAGGACGGCGCCGCACATCTCATTGAGAACGGTGTGGTGCGCGGTTCGCTGACCGAACTGCTGCAGGTCGAGTCCGGCTACGAAGCGGCGATCGCCGCCGCGCTCGGGTGGGCCGCGGACGCGGTCGTCGTCGACGACCTCGAAGCCGCGGCGTCCGCCGTCGATCGGCTGCGGCAGGACGACGCGGGCCGGGCAACGCTGTTGCTCGCGTCCGGATCGAAAACCGTTGACGTGCAGTCGATCTCGTTGCCGGACGGCGCGCGGTGGGCCATCGATGTGGTGTCCGCGGACGACGGCCTGCGTACGTCCGTCGCCCATCTGCTCGCCGGTGTTGCCGTCGTCCCCGACGCTTCCTCGGCCAAAAGACTTGCGGCTCAGGATGTTTCGTTGATCGCGGTGACTCAGGAGGGCGACGTCTTTGCGGCCGGGTACGTGCGTGGCGGGTCGACTGCTGCACCGTCGCTGCTCGAGATCCAGGCCGCCGTCGACGAGAGTCGCGAGAAGGTCGAGACCGCCAAGCGCAACGGTGAGCAGGCCCAGTTCGCCGTCGAGAAGTCGCGCACCGCCGTGCAAGAGATCCAGGCTGAGCTGGACGCTGCGCTCGACCGGTTGAACGCGTCCGATGCCCGTCTGTCCTCCGTGGCCGAACAACTCAGTCGTCTGGGACAGGCGCTGCGCAACGCCCGTTCGGAACAGGAGCGTCTGGTGAACGGGCGGGCCGGCGTCGAACAGAACCTCGCCACCGCCCGCACCGAGCTCGAAGAACTGCAGCAGCGGCTGACCGCTGCGCAAGAAGCGCCGCAGGAGCAGGAACCCACCACCGACGAGCGCGATCGGCTCGCCGCAGAAGCCGCCGCTGCTCGCAGCCGCGAGACCGACGTCCGGCTCGGTCTGCGCACCAAGGAGGAGCAGGCCCGCTCGGTCTCCGGTCGTGCCGACGGACTGGAAGCCGCTGCGCGATCGGAGCTCGAAGCTCGCGAGAAGGCGCGCGTGCGCCGCGAACGCCGTGCCCGTGAGGCGGCGACCGCACGCACCGTGCAGACTGCCGCCGTCGAACTGGCCGGGCACGTCGCCGCAGCTCTGTCGATCGCCACCGGACGCCGCGCCGAGGCTGACCGGGCCCGCACTCAACGTGACCAGGCGCTCGCCACGCAGCGCAAGGACGTCACCGCGATCAATGACGAACTGCGCGTACTGACCGACACGGTCCACCGTGACGAGGTCGCTCGCGCGCAGCAGCGCCTGCGCATCGAAGCCCTTCAGACCAAGGCCGTAGAGGAACACGGGATCGACCCGGAGGTGCTGGTCGAGGAGTTCGGGCCGCACCAGTTGATCCCGCCCGTGCCCGGTCCCGACGACGATCCGGACGATCTGCCGGAACCGAAGCCCTTCGTCCGCGAGGCGCAGGAGAAGCGGCTGCGCTCCGCCGAACGCAAACTCGGACAGCTCGGACGGGTGAACCCGCTCGCGCTCGAGGAGTTCGCGGCGCTGGAGGAGCGGCACAAGTTCCTGGTCGAGCAACTCGAGGACCTGCGAACCTCCAAGCGCGACCTGCTCGACATCGTCGACGAGGTCGATCGCCGGGTCGAGGAGGCGTTCGCGAGTGCCTTCCACGACACCGCCGCGCAGTTCGAGGGAGTGTTCTCCCGACTCTTCCCCGGCGGCGAAGGCCGACTCATCCTGACCGACCCGGACAACATGCTGACCACCGGACTCGAGGTGGAGGCGCGCCCGCCGGGCAAGAAGATCAAGCGGTTGTCACTGCTGTCGGGCGGCGAGCGGTCGCTGGTCGCCGTCGCGCTGCTGGTGTCGATCTTCAAGGCGCGCCCCAGCCCGTTCTACATCATGGACGAGGTCGAGGCCGCCCTCGACGACGCCAACCTCGGACGCCTGATCACGCTGTTCGAGGAACTGCGTGACTCCAGCCAGCTCATCGTCATCACCCACCAGAAACGCACCATGGAAGTGGCCGATGCGCTGTACGGCGTGTCCATGCGTGGGGACGGTGTGACCAATGTGGTGAGTCAGCGGATGAGTGACGTGCGGCCGGCCGACGAGGCCGCCGCGGTGTGAGATCCGACACAAAACACGTCGTTCACCGGAATTTCGCCGAGAAACGGTGTTTCGGATTCGGGTTTGTGCGGGTCGTTCGGTCACCATGGAGACATGCTCTGGTTGATCCTCGCGCTGGTCGTCTGCGTAGCCCTCGCCTCCGCCGTTCTCGGCATGGTTGCCGTGCCTGCCCGTCGTGAGGGTCGGCCTGTCCTGACTCAGCGTGGCGAACACCTGGTGACCACCGTCTCGCAGACCACCGACAAGGTCAGCACCAAGGCCAAGGGAGCCACCGACGGCGTCGTCAGGACCGTCAAACGGGAGCGCTCGCAAGCCTGACCTGCACATCTTGCGAGTTCGTCTCGCACGATGACCCGGGGGCGACACGATGTCGGCCCCGTTTGTCATGATGGGCGCGTGGATCAGCTCTGGGAAATCCTTGTCGTTCTGACCGTCGTCCTCCTCGGAGCCGTCGGTCTCGCCGTCGCCTTCCTTCGCGGCAAGGGAGGCAAGACCAAGGAACTGCCGCCGCAGGAGCCGCCGCCCGCAGCGAAGGATGCTCCGCAACGCAAGGCGAACACCTACACGCCGAGCAGCACCGCCAAGATCGACACCAGCAAGGGGTCGACCGCCACCGCGCCGCCGCCGGCGGACACCGACGAGCGCGACGAACCGCCGGTCCGCTCGGCCGAACCGAAGGAGAAGGTAGAGAACCGCGGCGGCACGGCCGTCGAGGAAGCGCCCGCTCCGGTCGAGCCCGCGCCTGCGCCCCCCACCGAACCGTCGATCGAGGAGCCGGAATCCGCCCGTGGTCGCATGACCCGGTTGAGCTCCCGGATGGCCGCGTCCAACAGCGCCATGGGCAAGGGACTGCTCGGCGCCTTCTCCGGCGGCGGCAAGCTCGACGAGAGCGTGTGGGAAGAGGTCGAGGACATCCTGCTGGGCGCCGACCTCGGAGTTGAAGCCACCACCGAACTCGTCGACAACCTCAAGAAGCGGGTCAAGACCGAAGGGTCCGCAAGCCCAGAGCAGTTGGAGATGTGGCTGCACGAGGAACTGTTGAAGCTCGTCGACCCGACGATGGACCGTCGCATCGCGGCCAGCCGGGTCGGTGACCGTCCCGCCGTCGTGATGGTGGTCGGCGTCAACGGCACCGGCAAGACCACCACGGTCGGCAAGCTCGCGCGCGTCCTGGTTGCCGAGGACAAGGAGGTGCTGCTCGGCGCCGCCGACACCTTCCGCGCCGCAGCGGCCGACCAGCTCGAGACCTGGGGTGCCCGCGTGGGCGTGGCTACCGTCCGCTCCGAGAAGGAGGGCGCCGACCCGGCTGCAGTCGCCTTCGACGCGGTCAAGGCTGGTAAGGACGAGGAGGTCGACGTCGTCATCATCGACACCGCCGGTCGCCTGCACAACAAGGTCGGCCTGATGGACGAGCTGTCGAAGGTGAAGCGAGTCATCGAGAAGCAGAGCCCGATCGATGAGTGCCTGCTGGTGCTCGACGCGACGACGGGTCAGAACGGCATGCGTCAGGCGCAGGTGTTCGCGCAGGCGGTCAACATCACCGGCGTCGTGCTCACCAAGCTCGACGGCACCGCGAAGGGCGGCATCGTGGTGCTCGTACAGCGTGAACTCGGGGTGCCCGTCAAGCTCGTCGGCCTGGGCGAAGGTGCCGACGATCTCGCCCCGTTCGACCCGAAGGCGTTCGTCGACGCCGTCCTCGACTGATCGGCGCCAGGGCACTCTTCGTGCACGAGGACACTCCGGATACGGAGTGCCCTCATGCATTTGGCGTGACCTCGGCGTCCGACCGGAGAGCGCGGTGTGGAATCGGAGGACTTCCGGCGGGCGGCGACCTGCTCGGTCAAGGAGGGCGACGGGGACCGCTGGTCGCGGCACGGCGGAGTACGCGGGTGCGCGCCACTTCATCTTCTGGCGCGAACAGGAATGGCGGGAAGTCCTGGCGGCTGCCGGCTGGTCGGTCGAACGACTGGACCTGCGCCCGGGAAGCAAGCTCGGCGAGAACTGGGTGCACGTCGTTGCGGTCCGCCCCGATTGATCAGTTCGTACCGTGGGTGAATGTGGTTGTGCCCCAGCTCGTCTCACCGTGGTTTCGGCGCGCACGCCTTCGTACCTCAGGCGTTCGGCTCAACCAGCGGTGAGTGCGGCTCTGTCGTGGCGCTCGGCTGGTGGTCACAACCTGATGTGCCTGGCGGCCACCGCGATTCGTCGTGTCTGGTGGCGAAGCGGACTCAGCCGCGGCCGTTGCAGGGTCAGCTCGAGATCGGCGGCGATCCATTCGACGACCTCGTCAAGCGACCGCGAGGTGTTGTCGACATGTACACCGAACTCATCACGAGTCAGCGCAGCCAGGCAGCGGTCGAGCTGCTGCAGTCCCCAGGTCTCATCACGGCCGAGGATTCGACCCAGCACGTACCCGGAGCGCAGCTTCAATCGGCGTTCCAGTTCGGCTCGTGACGTGAGCAGCGCATAGTGCCGCACGTCGACTCCCGCCGACCGAAGACCGCCGACGATCTCCTCGAAGTAGTCGTTTCGTAACAGCGTCATCGGCACGAAGACCGGACCGGTCGTGCGACGAGATCCCTCGATCAGGCTGTCGCGCACCATGATTCGCCACAACGGCAGGTCCTGGAAGTCGCCGTCCGAGGCGGGCAGTGTCTTGCGCAGCGCGAACCCCAGCAACTCCGGGTCGGCGACGTGCGACCCGGGGAGCCGGCGCTGAAGCTCGTGCGCGGTGTGGGTCTTACCGGCGCCGAAGGCACCGTTGATCCAGACGATCATCGCGCCGTGCCTGCTGGGGAAAGTTGCTCGTGCGTCAGCCGGTCGTCTGCGACGAGGGGATCGTTCAACATCCAACGGACGGCACTGACACCCGCGTCTCCGACACGCAGAGCGGTCGCCGATCTGGCTGAGCCCCAATCGATTCCGAACAGGGCGCGGGCATAAGGCGGGAGCGACGCGAGTGCGCCGTTGAACAGCGCCGTATATCCGAGGAGTCCGGTGCGATCCAGGCCGGCGGGTCGGCGAAGGTAGGTCAGTACGTCCAGAGCGTCAGGGCCCGCCTCCAGCAGCGGACGGTAGGAGGCGAGGACGTCGGTGAGTTCGGCTTCCGAGCGCGGGGCAGCAGGCACACCGATGCCCTCGGCGGCGCGGGCGGTCTGCGCGACGTAACGGTCGGCGTCCAACGGGCCCGCATGACCGAAGCGGCGGTAGGCGTCCAAGAAGCTGTCGATCTCGGCGCAGTGCACCCACAGCAGCAGATCGGGATCGCTCGCGGTGTAGTGCCGACCGTTCGGCGCGACCCCGGTGATCATCGAGTGCACCTTCGTCACCCGCGCCATCAGCCGCTCGGCATCCGGCACCGGTCCGTAGGTGGTCATCGAGATGAACGTGCTGATCTGCTGCAACCGACCCCAGGGGTCCTCACGGTAGGTGGAGTTCTGGGCGACTCCCGCCATCGCGACCGGGTGCAAGGCCTGGAGCAGCAGGGCACGCAGGCCACCGAGGAACATCGAGGCGTTCGCATGGACCTGCCAGATCGGGTCGTCCGGGGTGAACCAGCGCGGCCCAGGCGCTCCCCAGATCGTGCGAGCCCGGGCGGTCGCGTCCGCGCCGCCGGTACGCGAGCGCAGGTCGAGTGCCGCCTTGTGGCGCACCTCGTCGTGCACCCTGATGACGGTCTGCCACGGGGAACCCATGGGTCCCAGTATCGGTAGTGAGCCATGAAACGAGGTGTTCACGGGGCCGCGGAACATGTCACATGGATGAAACATGACGACGCATCGGGCGAAATCGAAGCCGCACAAGGTAGTTCGTCATGAACACCTACACCGCCCTGACGCAGGTCGCGGCGACGACACCACTCGACACGGGCAACACGGCCTGGATGTTGATGGCGGCGTCACTCGTCCTGTTCATGACCATCCCAGGCTTGGCGCTCTTCTACGGCGGTCTCGGCCGTTCCAAGGGCGTCCTCAACATGATGATGATGTCGTTCGGTTCCTTCGGGCTCATCGGCATCCTGTACGTGCTGTACGGCTACTCGATGTCGTTCGGCACCAAGGACATCGGCGGCCTGTTCGCCGGGCCCTTCGAGTTCTTCGGCCTCAAAGGCTTGATCCCCGGTGAGCCGGGCGCCGAGACGATCACCAGCGCCGGCATCCCGGCCCTCGTCTTCGTCGGCTTCCAGTTCACCTTCGCCGCTATCACCGTCGCCCTGATCAGTGGCGCGATCGCCGACCGCGTGAAGTTCAGCACCTGGATGGTGTTCAGCGCCCTCTGGGTCACGCTTGCCTACTTCCCGCTCGCCCACATGGTGTGGGGTGGGGGATTGCTGTCTGGTTCGGAGAGCGGCATTGCGGCCAAGCTGTTCGGCACCACCGACGGTGCGGCCACGGTCGTCCCGATCGACTTCGCCGGCGGCACCGTCGTCCACATCAACGCCGGTATGGCCGGCCTGGTGCTCGCCGTACTCGTCGGCAAGCGCATCGGGTTCGGACGCCAGCCGATGCGTCCGCACAACGTCCCGTTGGTCATGCTCGGTGCCGGAATCCTGTGGTTCGGCTGGTTCGGTTTCAACGCAGGCTCCGCGCTCGGCGCGAACGAGTCCGCCGGTCTCGCATGGATCAACACGACCGTCGCCACCTGCGCCGCGGTGCTCGGCTGGCTCCTGATCGAGAAGGTCCGTGAGGGCCACATGACCTCCGTCGGTGGTGCGTCCGGTGTCGTGGCCGGTCTGGTGGCCATCACCCCGGCGTGCGGCAACGTGACCCCGCTCGGCGCCATCGGCATCGGCCTGATCGCCGGAGCACTCGCGGCACTCGCGGTCGGCCTGAAGTACAAGTTCGGGTACGACGACTCGCTCGACGTCGTCGGCGTCCACCTGGTCGCCGGCCTGTGGGGCACCGTCGCCCTGGGCATCTTCGCCCGCGGCACGGGCCTTGCCTACGGGGAGTGGAAGCAGCTCGTCGTCCAGATCGTCATCGCGCTGTTCGCCCTCGTCTACACCGCCGTCATCACCTTCGTCATCGGCTTCGCGCTGAAGAAGACGATGGGTTGGAGGATCGACGAGGACGACGAGATCGCCGGAATCGACACCGCCGAACACGCTGAATCTGCTTACGATCTGGTCGGATTCGGCAGCGGCAACCGCATCGGGCAGAGCCGTCCGGAGAAGGACGCTCGCCACCACAACGAAACGCAGAAGGCAGGAGCGCAGGCATGAAGCTCGTCACCGCCATCATCAAACCCTTCAAGCTCGATGAGGTGAAGGAAGCCCTCGAGGCGTACGGCGTCGCCGGGATGACGATCAGTGAGTCCAGCGGTTACGGCCGCCAGCGCGGGCACAGTGAGGTCTACCGTGGCGCGGAGTACACCGTCGACTTCGTCTCCAAGCTGCGCATCGAGGTGCTCGTGGAGGATATGGATGCTCACAGCGTTGCCGAGGTGATCGTGAAGTCCGCCCAAACCGGACGGATCGGTGACGGCAAGGTGTGGATCATGCCGGTCGAGGACGTCGTCCGCGTGCGCACCGGCGAACGCGGCGAAGCAGCGTTGTGAGACCTCCGGGTGGCCCGCGTCCCCCAGCGCGGGCCACCCGGTGAACACTTGCTTCAGGGAGGGAAGGCACATGAGCAACGACCACGCGGCCAAGCGCCTCGATCTGGCCGACACCCGGTCGTTTCATCAGGCCGGCTCCGGACCGGTCCGAAGGCAGCGGCTCGGCGCCTACACCCAGACCGTGCTCGCGGACCTGTGGGACGCCGCCACCCAGCCCTACGGCAACCGCACCGCGGACGGCATCGCGCTCGCCGCAGTCGGCAGCCTCGGCCGCGGCGACGCCGGACCACTGAGCGACTACGACTTGATCCTGGTCCACGACGGGCGGACGGTCGGCGCGGGTGACGTGGCAGCGATCGCCGAATCCATCTGGTATCCGTTGTGGGACAACGGGATCCGTCTCGATCACAGCGTCCGGACCTTGAGGGAGTGCCGGACGGTCGCCTCCGGTGACCTCAGCGCTGCGATCGGCATGCTCGACATCGAATGGATCGCAGGGGACCCGGTGCTGGTGGCCGGTGTCCGGCACGGCATCGCTCACGACTGGCGCTCCAACGCCCGCACCAGACTGCCCGAGGTCATCGAATCGCTGCGTGCACGACACGACCGTCAAGGCAACCTCGCCAGTTCGCTCGAGCCGGACATCAAGGAAGGTCGCGGTGGTCTACGCGACATGACCGTGCTCCGTGCGCTCGCCGGAGCCTGGCTCGCCGACCGTCCCCACGGCGACGTCGACGAGGCGTACGCGCGACTGCTCGACGTGCGGGACGCGCTGCATGTCGCGACCGGGCGCGGGCGCGAGAAGCTGCACCTCGAGGACCAGGACGCCGTCGCAGCCCTGCTCGGACGCCCCGACAGCGACTCGCTCCTGGTGACCGTCGCCGATTCCGGCCGCCGGATCAGCCACGCACTGGAGGAGACGCTGCGCCGCGCCGGTCAGAGCCAACGGGCGCGCGTGCTGCGTGTCGGCCCGCGGCGCCCGATCCTCAACCCACTCGGATACGGACTCTACGAGCACGACGGTGAAGTCGTGCTCGGCCCGAATCACCGCTCGACCCAACCGGATCACCTGCTGCTGATGCGCGCCGCACGAGCAGCGGCACGATCTCGAATCCCGTTGTCGCCCACGACGATCGACAACCTGTCGCGAGACCTCGCGCCCTTGCCGACTCCGTGGCCGACGGAGGTCCGGGACGCCTTCCTCGACCTGCTCGCGGCCGGCCCAGGACTGGTGCAGGTGTGGGAGACGCTCGACCTCGCCGGCATCATCGACCAGTGGATCCCGGAGTGGAAGGCCGTCCGGAGCAGACCGCAGCGCAACTCCGTCCATCGCTTCACCGTCGACCGCCACCTCATCGAAACCGTCGTGCAGGCCTACGAACGTCGCGCCGATGTCGCCCGACCCGACGTGCTGTTGCTGTCGGCCCTGTTGCACGACATCGGCAAGATCGCCGGGGTGCTCGATCACGCCGCAGAAGGGGCACCCGTCGCGGCGACGATCGCCCGCCGGATCGGGCTGGGGGATCGCGAGGTGGCCTCTCTGGAACTGCTGGTGCGCGAGCACCTCACGCTCATCGATCTCGCCACCCGCCGCGACCCGCGCGACCCCGCGACCGTCACCGCACTCACGCAGGCGGTCGACGACCGGCTCGATCTGTTCGAGCAACTACGCGCCCTCACCGAGGCGGACGCACTCGCCGCCGGACCCAAGGCCTGGACGGGCTGGCGTTCCGGTCTGGTGAACGAACTGTCCGACCAGGTGCGTGGCGCCCTCACCGCGCGTCCGACCCTGGAGCCGGAGGAGGACCCGGCGACCGAGATCGTCACCGATGCGATGCCGTCGCTGCAGATGGGGGAGCCGTACGTCCGGGTGGACTCGACGCCGGGCGGTGCGCAGATCCTGATCGCCGACCGCGACCGGCTCGGCCTGTTCGCGGACTCGGCCGGGCTTCTGGCCGCGACCGGGGTTGTGGTGCGCGCTGCCCGCGTCCGCACGATCGACGGCGTGGCGGTGAACACGTGGCAGATCGAGTCCCCCTTGGGTGATCTCCCGGCCGAACATGACCTGGTCCGTGGTTTGAGTCAGCTCGCATCCGGTGACTCGTCGCCGCTGCGGGCTCTCGAGCGACGGCGGCGGGCGCCGTTCCCGCTGGGGTCGCCACCGCCGCGCGCAACGGTCGTTCCGGGTGCCTCCGACACGGCGACGGTGGTGGAGGTCCGGTGCCCCGACCGTCCGGGCCTGCTGCGCGACATCGGTCTGGCGTTCACGAAGGCCGGAATGGCGGTGCGTTCGGCTCATGTGGCGACCTACGCCGGCCAGACCCTCGACACGTTCTATGTGACCGCGTCTGACGGACGACCACTGGAACCACCGGCCGCGGCAGCACTGATCGGATCTGTCATCGACGCGATGCAGGCCTGACCAGGGCTTGCCCTCGAGGCTCGAAGGGCGGACAGCGATGCGGGGATTCGACCGACGCGCTCGACCGATTACCCTTGTGCGGTGTTCAACAGCCTGAGTGACCGCCTCACAGCCACCTTCAAGAACATCCGTGGCAAGGGTCGACTGACCGAGTCCGACATCAACGCCACCATCCGTGACATCCGGATGGCGTTGATCGACGCCGACGTCGCGACCGCCGTGGTGCGCGAGTTCACCGGACGTGTCCGCGAGCGTGCGCTCGGAGCCGAGGTCAGCGCGGCGCTGAACCCGGGCCAGCAGGTCGTGAAGATCGTCAACGAGGAACTCATCGCGATCCTCGGCGGCGAGACCCGCAACCTCAACATGGCCAAGACCGGCCCGACCGTCATCATGCTGGCCGGTCTGCAGGGTTCGGGTAAGACGACCTTCGCCGGCAAGTTGGCCCGCCATCTGCGCGACAGGGGCCACTTCCCGCTGCTGGTCGCGGCCGACCTGCAGCGTCCGAACGCCGTCCGTCAGCTCGAGGTCGTCGCCGAGCGCGCCGGAGTGCCGTGCTTCGCTCCCGAGCGCGGCAACGAGGGCGGCCACGACGCGACCACCGAATCCGGTGAAGGCACGCGCAGCTTCGGCGACCCGGTCTGGGTGGCACGCGCCGGCATCGGCCAGGCGAAGGTGCGCCAGTACGACGTCGTGATCGTCGACACCGCCGGACGCCTTGCCGTCGACGAGAGTCTGATGCAGCAGGCCCGTGACATCCGTGACGCGATCGAGCCGGACGAGGTGCTGTTCGTCATCGACGCGATGATCGGTCAGGCCGCGATCGAGACGGCGCTCGCGTTCAGCAAGGGTGTCGACTTCACCGGTGTCGTGCTGTCGAAGCTGGACGGTGACGCCCGCGGTGGTGCGGCGCTGTCGGTCGCGACCGTCACCGGTAAGCCGATCCTGTACTCCTCC
The DNA here is from genome assembly GCF_006715095.1 of Yimella lutea. NCBI lineage: Bacteria > Bacillati > Actinomycetota > Actinomycetes > Micrococcales > Dermacoccaceae > Yimella > Yimella lutea. Next base: position 2,927,768 of record NZ_VFMO01000001.1, on the reverse strand, counting down.
ATCGGCGAGGGTGTGAAGGACATTGAGGTCTTCCACCCCGACCGCATGGCCTCGCGCATCCTCGACATGGGCGACGTGCTCACCCTCATCGAGCAGGCCGAGCGGGCGTTCGACCGTGGTCAGGCCGCGGCGATGGCCAAGAAGTTCATGGACGAGGAGGACTTCACCTTCGACGACTTCCTGCAGCAGATGCAGGCGGTCAAGAAGATGGGCAACCTCAAGTCGATCCTGGGCATGATGCCGGGCATGGCGCAGATGCGCGACCAGCTGAACTCGCTCGACGAGCGTGAGTTCGACCGGGTCGAGGCGATGGTGCGCTCGATGACCCCCTTCGAGCGCACTCACCCCAAGCAGATCAACGGTTCGCGTCGCGCGCGTATCGCCAAGGGTTCGGGCGTCACGGTGTCCGAGGTCAACCAGTTGTTGGAACGCTTCGGTCAGGCGCAGAAGATGATGCGCCAGATGCGTAAGGGCGGCGGCATGCCCGGGATGCCGGGTATGCCCGGGATGCCCGGCGTGGCCGGTGGTGGCGGCAAGCGTGCCAAGCAGCAGCCGAAGAAGAAGGGCAAGTCGGGTAACCCGGCCAAGCGCGCCCAGGAAGAAGCAGCTCTCGCACGACGTCAGTCGGAGGCCCGCGAGAAGGCCCTCGGCAGTGCGTTCGGGCAGCAGGACGAGCCGGACATGAGCAACCTGAAGCTCCCCAAGGGCTTCGAGAAGTTCCTCGGCCCGGGTGCCGACAAGGACTGAGCGCGTCCTAGGTCGGGCCACCGGCCCGGCGCCGGTTGCGCGGCAAACGCGCGAGCGCAGGGACGGACGGCAACGGCGGGTGGGTCGGGGTGGCTTTCACCGCGTGCGCCCCGCGTGGCAGCATCGCGATGAATCCCCACCCGCGCCGGCCGAACTGGACGTCCATGGTCTCGGATTGGTCGCCACCCACGATCGACATACTCGTCGTGTGGTCCTTCGTCGAGGAACCCACATTCCCGCGCGAGTGAACACGTAGACGGTCTGATGTTGTTGCGTGACAACGAAGCTCGCGTTCTCGCCGTCGGACAAAGTGATCCGTTGGCTGGCGGTGCGCCACATGAGGCCCTACACCCCTTCGAGCGGACCGAGGTGCCGCCCGGCAGCGAAGGTCGCGTGGTCACGACAGCGTTAGGCTGTCGCCGTTCGAACCACCTCGATCAGGAGAACCGTGTCGCCCCGTCTGCACACCACGTCCGTCGGCTCGCAGGGACCGCGAATCGCCTTCCTGCACGGGTTGTTCGGTCAGGGCAAGAACTGGAACCAGATCGCCAAAGCTCTCGGTGACCAGTACCGGTCGACCTTGATCGACCTGCCGAACCATGGACGGTCGACGTGGACCCAGGACTTCTCGTACCAAGCGATGGCCGACGCCGTTGCCGAGGAACTCGACCTATCGGCACCGGGGGAGCAGTGGATCGTTCTCGGCCACTCGATGGGCGGAAAGACCGCGATGCTGCTGGCGTTGCAGCACCCGGAACTCGTGAAGCGACTGATCGTCGTCGACATCTCGCCGGTCTCCTACGGTGGGCTCACCACCTTCGACGACTACGTCGAGGGCATGCAGGCGATGGACCTCGGCCGCATCGAGAACCGGTCGGACGCCGACCGCGCTGCCCAGGAATGGGTCGACGATGCGGGTGTACGCGCTTTTCTCCTGCAGAACCTGCGCCGCGAGGACGACGGTTGGCGCTGGCAGATGAACCTCGACCTGATCGCCCGCTCATTGGCGGATCTGGGGGGATGGCCGCAGGACGTCGCGTCGGCTGCCCAGCCGTACGAAGGGGCCACCCTGTGGGTGGCAGGCAGTGACTCGGGTTACGTGCAGGCGCGCAACACCGACGCGATGAGGGCGTTGTTTCCACGCGTCCGGTTGGTGACCATCAAGGACGTGGGCCACTGGCCGCACTCTCAGAAGCCGGACGTCTTCTTGAGCACGATCCGCCCTTTCCTCGCCGCCGACCGGGACTGAGGACAACATGCTCGATCACCGATCCCTTTCCCGCACTTGGGATTTCGCCGACGCCAAGCAGACAGCGCGAACGTTCGCTGGACTGAGGGGTTGCCCCGCCCGATAGTGTCAGGACATGAGCGCCGTCCTGCACGTGAAGGGCCAGATCCTGGTCTCCGAGACCGGGGTTCGTGACGAACTCTGGGTGGTCGACGGACGGGTGACCTTCAACCGGCCGCTGTCCGGCGACGTCGACACCGTGTCGGGTTATGTCCTTCCGGGGCTGGTCGACGCGCACTGTCACGTCGGTCTCGAGGCGACCGGCGGGGTGACGCAGGAGCGGGCCGAGGAACACGCGATCACCGATCGGACGGCGGGCGCTCTGCTGCTGCGGGACGCCGGCTCACCGGTCGACACGCACTGGATGGACGAGCGCGACGACCTGCCGCGCATCATTCGGGCCGGCCGCCACATCGCTCGCACGAAGCGCTACATCCGCAACTTCGCGCACGAGATCGAACCCGAAGACCTCGTCGCCTACGTCCGCCAGGAAGCTCGGCGCGGCGACGGGTGGGTCAAGCTCGTCGGTGACTGGATCGACCGCGACCGCGGTGACCTCGCGCCGTGCTGGCCACGTGAAGCGCTGAAGGCGGCGATCGACGCAGCGCACGAGGAAGGCGCACGGGTCACCGCGCACTGCTTCGGCGAGGAGTCGCTGCTCGACTTCGCCGCAGCCGGCACCGACTGCATCGAACATGCCACCGGTCTCACCACCGAGAGCATCGATCAGTTTGCGGCTCAAGGAATTTCGATCGTCCCGACGCTGGTCAACATTGAGAACTTCCCGAAGTTCGCCGAGGCCGGTGAGGCTAAGTTCCCCAAGTACGCCGCACACATGCGCGACCTGTACGACCGCCGGTTCGAGACGGTCGCCGCCGCCCACGAGGCCGGCGTCAAGATCTACGTCGGCACGGACGCGGGCGGGCAATTGCCGCACGGACTCGTCGGCGACGAAGTGGCCGAGTTCGTGAAGGCGGGCATGACCAACCTCGAAGCGTTGAGCGCCGCGACCTGGGGGGCGAGAGCCTGGCTGGAGCGTCCGGGCATCGAGGAGGGCCAGAGCGCCGACTTCGTGGTCTACGCATCCGACCCACGCGAGGACGTCGGCGTGCTCAAGGACCCGCAGCAGGTCGTGTTGCGCGGTCAGGTCGTCTGACTCCCCATGTCTGGTCCCTTGCCGCCTCTGCGAGCGGACGGAGAGCGGGTGTGGGTCGCGACCGTGCACGAGGCTGACGTCGTCCCGTACATGCGGGCCGTTGCCCGCTCGGCCGAGCGAATCCGTGAGTGGAACCCGGTCGACCCGGGCGACCTCGCCGGGCAACTCGAGCGCCAGAGTTCGGTTCACCGTACATTCGTCATCCACGCCCGCAAACCCGTCGGCGATCACGCGATCGTCGGAATCGTCAATGTCTCCAACGTAGTTCGCGGACGATTCCAATCGGCGACGATGGGCTACAACTCCTACGACCCGTACGCCGGCACGGGCTTGTTCGCCGAGGGTATGCGCGTCCTGCTCGGTCTTGTCTTCACCGCCGAGCCCTACGGAATGGGTCTGCATCGCCTCGAAGCGAACGTGCAACCGGCCAATGTCCGGTCGGCAGGTCTGTTGCGGTCCATCGGTTTTCGGCGTGAACGGCACATGAAGCGGATGCTCTGGCTCGAGGGCGCGGGCAGACCGGCGAGTTGGCGCGACCACGACTCGTACGCGATCACCGCTGAGGAGCATCCCGTCGCGTACCGGCCGAACGACCATCCAAGCGTCACCGTGGTCGTGGAGTCCGCAGGTGGGCCGTCTCCGACGGCCCGGGACCTGGCGTGCGAACTCGGCGTCCCCGTCCTGTCCGACGCAGTGCTCAGTCCGGAGCAGACGGCGGCGGTACTGGCCGACGCGGCTGGGGGAGCGGTGCTTGAGATCGGCTCGGGCACAACGGGATCCGCCGTCGTCGACGAAATCCTACGAAGGGCAGACGTTCAGTCCGAGCGAGTGTTGTTCGTCCATGCAGGCGCCACCGGTCCCGCCGCCATCGCACGAATTGCGCTTGAGGCCCGCGCCCTCGCTCTCGGTTGAACAACGCGAAAGTCCGCGGATCCGGCGAGTTGACCTCGCAGATCCGCGGACTTTCGCGGTCGTGTGTCAGGCGGCCGAACCGGCCTTCGCCGAGCTGTCGACCATCTCCGACTGGCGGATGTCTTCCTTGTCGATCGGTCCGCTGATCCGCAGCGGACGGTCGATCAGGTATCGCACGTACGCGTAGGTGGTGAAGAAGCCCGGCAGGTAGTCGCCGAACGCCGTCTCCTCCAGGATGCCGCGAGCCTGCTGGTAGCGCTCGGTGTGCTTGTCGTCGAGGCCACGGGTGAGCTTGGCCATCTCCTCGTCCACCACCCGGTCGAGCAGGTCACGCGTCACGAACGGACCCTCGGCCAACTGCGACTCGTGGAACAGCCACTGCCACAACTGGGCTCGGCTGATCTCGACCGTTGCCGCGTCCTCCATCAGTGTGTCGATCGCGACCGCGCCACGTCCACCGATCCACGAGGCGAGGTAGCGAAGCGCGACCGAGACGTTGGTGCGCACACCCTGCAGGCTGATCGTCTGCTGCACGCCGTCGAGCGAGATGAGGTCGTCCGCAGTCACCTGCACCTCGCGCTGGACATCACGCTGGTCGTGCTTGGTGCCGAGGACGGCCGCGTACGCGGTCCGGCAGGTCTCGACCAGCGCCGGGTGAGCGACCCATGAACCGTCGAAGCCCTCAGCAGCTTCGCGCTCCTTCTCCGCCCGGACGACGTTGAGGGCGCGCAGGCGGCGCTCCTCGTCCTGCAGCGTCGGATTGACCGCGGCCGGGCCACCGATGGCGTGCGCGCCGCGCTTGTGACAGGTCGAGACCAGCAGCGAGGTGTACGCCCGCATGAACGGGGTGGTCATCGTGATCTTGTCGCGGTCGGGGAGCACGAACTCCTCGCCGCGGTGAGCGAAGGTGCGCACGTAGCTGAAGATGTAGTCCCAGCGTCCGGCATTGAGGCCCGAGCAGTGCTCGCGCAGTTCGTAGAGGATCTCCTCCATCTCGAACGCCGCGGTGATCGTCTCGATGAGCACGGTCGCGCGGATAGTGCCCTGCGGGATGCCGAGTTGGTTCTGCGCGAAGACGAAGACGTCGTTCCACAGGCGGGCCTCGTGGTGATTCTCGATCTTCGGCAGGTAGAAGTACGGACCGGCACCGAGGTCGGTCAGCTTCTGGGCGTTGTGGAAGAAGTACAAACCGAAGTCGACCAATGAAGCCGACATCGGACGCGAGTCCACGGCGAGGTGCTTCTCGCACAGGTGCCACCCACGCGGACGCATGACCAGGGTCGGACGGTGTTCACCGACGGACAGGCGCTCGCCGTTGGACTCGTCGTAGCTCAGCTGGCCCCGCACCGCGTCGAACAGGTTGAGCTGACCCTGGACGAGGTTCTTCCAGGACGGCGCGGTGGCATCCTCGAGGTCGGCGAGCCAGATGTCGGCGCCGGAGTTGAGGGCGTGGACGGCCATCTTGCGGTTGGCCGGGGAAACTAACTCGCACCGGCGGTCCTCCAGGCCCGGTGCCGGATCGGCGACCCGCCACGAGGTGTCCTCGCGGATGGACGCGGTCTCGGGCAGGAAGTCGAGGTTTGCGCCCTGGCTGATCCGGCGTGAGTGCTGACGACGTGCCTGGAGCAACTCGGCCCGGCGGCCGGCGAACTCGGCGTCGAGCTTGGCTACGAACGCAAGGGCCTCGGGGGTGACGATCTCGTCGAAGCGGGGGTGCATGGTTCCACGCACCGTCGGGGTGCCGTTGGGTCGATTCATGACGTGCCTCCTTCAGGGGCCCCGGCTCTGTGCCGGTTGGTTCTGACTCGCGGGTTGCGTTGTGCTGATTGAGAACTCGGGCTCCTGCGACCGGAGCCAGTTGACCGCAGGAGCCCGAGTGGTACTAGGTAGTGCTCACTTGTGGAACTGAGCGGTCTCCGTGGAGTCCTTGAGCGCGGTGGTGGAGCTGTCCGGGTTCAAGGCGGTGGAGATCATGTCGAAGTAGCCGGTGCCGACCTCGCGCTGGTGACGCGTGGCGGTGTAGCCGCGCTCCTCCGATGCGAACTCGCGCTCCTGCAGCTCGACGTAGGCCGACATCTGGTTGCGGGCGTAGCCGTGGGCCAGGTCGAACATCGAGTAGTTGAGCGCGTGGAAGCCGGCCAGGGTGATGAACTGGAACTTGAAGCCCATTGCACCCAGTTCACGCTGGAACTTCGCGATCGTCGCGTCGTCCAGGTGCTTCTTCCAGTTGAAGCTCGGCGAGCAGTTGTACGCCAGCATCTGGTCGGGGAAGTCGGCCTTGACCGCTTCGGCGAACTTGCGAGCAAGCTCCAGGTCAGGCGTGCCGGTCTCCATCCAGATGAGGTCGGAGTAGGGCGCGTACGCCTTGGCGCGGGCGATGCACGGCTCGATGCCGTTGCGCACCTTGTAGAAGCCTTCTCCGGTGCGTTCGCCGGTCAGGAATTCCTTGTCACGGTCGTCGACGTCGGTCGTGATCAGCGTCGCGGCCTCGGCGTCTGTGCGGGCGATGACCACGCTCGGCACGCCGGCGACGTCCGCGGCGAGGCGGGCGGCGTTGAGGGTGCGGACGTGCTGCTGGGTCGGGATGAGCACCTTGCCACCGAGGTGACCGCACTTCTTCTCGGAGGCCAGCTGGTCCTCCCAGTGCACACCGGACGCGCCGGCGGCGATCATGGCCTTCATCAGCTCGTACGCGTTCAGCGGTCCACCGAAGCCGGCCTCGGCGTCGGCGACGATCGGCACGACCCACTCGTCGACGGTCTTGATGCCTTCGGAGTGCTCGATCTGGTCGGCGCGCAGCAGCGCGTTGTTGATGCGCTGGACGACGGACGGCACCGAGTTGGCCGGGTAGAGCGACTGGTCGGGGTAGGTGTGGCCGGAGAGGTTGGCGTCACCGGCGACCTGCCAACCCGACAGGTAGATGGCCTTGAGGCCGGCCTTCACCTGCTGGACGGCCTGGTTTCCGGTCAGGGCGCCGAGGGCGTTGACGAAGTCCTCGGTGTGCAACTTCTCCCAGAGCTGCTCGGAGCCACGCCGCGCGAGCGTGTACTCGATGGGGAAGGAGCCACGCAGCTTGACGACGTCTTCCGCGGTGTAATCGCGGTCGATGCCCTTCCAGCGCTCGTTGGTCTCCCAGTCCTTGGTCAGCTCTTCGGCGGACAGCTGCTTGTGGTCGGTCATGGCTCCTCATTCGTTCGGTGGAATCTTTGCTGCATCTCGATTCTTGACCCGCCTGACGCGAAAGTAACCGGGTTGCGGATGTAAATATCCACGAATTTTTATGTAACATGCAGCCATGACGTCTGTTTCGAGTGATCTACGTCGCACCGCCTCCAAGGGCCGCGCCAGGGTGGGGCGCATGAACTCCGTTGCCGCAATCGGCCGCCTCACCGAGCCCGAAGCGCCGGGCGAACAGGTCGATCTCGACAGTGCTGCCCCCGACCCGCTGACCATCGGGCGCCGGGTGCGGCACGTGCGCCAGGAGGCGGGCCGCACGCTCGGTGACGTCGCCGACGCGATCGGCATCTCGGCGTCCGCGTTGTCGCTGATCGAGACAGGCAAGCGTGAGCCGCGGTTGTCGGTCCTGGCGGCTCTGGCCAAGGTGCTGGACGCGTCCGTGCAGGACTTCCTGACAGCAACTCCGCCGAGCCGGCGCGCGGCCCTGGAGATTCGGCTGGAGAAGGCGCAGCGTGCCGAGAGTTACGAGTCGCTCGGTCTGCCGAAGGTGAAGATCGGTCCGCGGCTGCCGATGGAGGCGCTCGAAGCCCTCGTCGGAATGCATGAGGCGATGGCATCGGCGCAGGCCGATCAGGCGGCCACACCCGAACATGCACGCCGGGCCAACGGTGAGTTGCGCGAGCGGATGCGCTCGGCCGACAACTACTTCGGTGAACTCGAGAACGAAGCCGCCCGGCTGCTGAAGTCGATCAACCACCCGGGTGGTCCGATCAGTCGCGCCGCGATCGACCGGATCGCGGGGCACCTCGGCTACAAACTCGTGCACACGTCCGACCTGCCGACGTCCACCCGGTCGGTCAGCGACCTGCGCAACAAGCGCATCTACCTGCCGCAACCCGAAGCGGGGCAACACGATTCACGCTCGCTGGCGATGCAGGCGGTCGGCCACCTCGTCCTCGGGCACCGTCCCCCGGCCGACTACTCGGAGTTCTTGTCGCAACGCGTCGAGATCAACTACTTCGCCGCCGCGCTGCTCATGCCGCAGAAGGACACCGTCTCCCTCCTGCGATCGGCCAAGACCGCGAAGGACATCGCGATCGAGGACCTGCGTGACGCGTTCGCGGTGTCGTACGAGACCGCAGCTCACCGCTTCACCAACCTGGCGACCAAGCACCTCGACATTCCGGTGCATTTCATGCGTATCTCCCAGGACGGTGTCATCTACAAGGCGTACGAGAACGATGGCATCGTCTTCCCGTCCGACACGACGGGTGCGATCGAGGGGCAGCGGGTGTGCCGCCAGTGGACCGCGCGCCGCGTCTTCGAGCAGCCTGATCTCACGAAGGCCTACCAGGCGTACACCGACACCCGTTCGGGCACGTACTGGTGCACCGCCGTCGTCGACCGCACGTCGGCCGGATCGTTCTCGGTCAACGTCGGTGTGCCATATCAGCACGTGAAGTGGATGCGCGGCCGCGACACCCAAGAGCGGTCGAAGTCGCGCTGCCCCGATCCTTCGTGCTGCCTGCAGCCGCCCACCGACCTCGCCGGACGCTGGGACGGACGTGCGTGGCCGTCCGCGCGGGTGCACTCGCACCTCTTGGCGGCCATGCCGCCGGGAGTCTTTCCCGGCGTCGACGACACCGAGATCTACGCGTTCCTGGAGAAGCACGCCCCGGCGGAGTGAGACTTCGGATTGGGAGGGTCACGGGCTGCTCTGGCATGATGGATCGCGTACCCACTCGCACACGGCTCGCTCGCGCGCCCGGCAGCGAGGGACTACGGCCCCGAGCGACGGCTCCCCGGTGTGGACTTCACCCGGTCTTGCCGCCGCTCATAACTATGAACAGGAGACACCACAACTGTGGCAGTCAAGATTCGTTTGAAGCGCCTCGGCGCCATCCGCAACGCCCAGTACCGCGTCGTCGTCATGGACTCGCGCACCAAGCGTGACGGTCGCGCGATCGAGGAGATCGGCCTCTACCACCCCAAGGAAGAGCCGAGCCTGATCCAGATCGACTCCGAGCGCGCGCAGTACTGGCTCGGTGTCGGCGCGCAGCCGACCGAGCAGGTCGCGGCGCTGCTGAAGGTCACCGGTGACTGGCAGAAGTTCAAGGGCGAGCCCGGCGCCGAAGGCACCCTGAAGGTCAAGGAAGCCAAGCCGGAGAAGAAGGCTCTGTACGAGGCGGCCCTCAAGGCTGCTCAGGACGGTGCCGACAAGGCTGACAAGGGCTCGGCGACCACCGCCAAGAAGAAGGCGGAGTCCCCGAAGAAGGACGAGACCAAGACGGTCGAGCAGGTCGAGGCCGACGAGGCCGTGACCGTCGACGAGACCCCGGACTCGGCGAAGGCCGAGGCCGAGGCCGAGACCACCGAGAGCTGATCCGGTGCTCGAGGAAGCGCTCGAACACCTGGTCAAGGGCATCGTCGAGCACGACGACGAGGTGGTGGTGCGCCACAAGGAGATTCGCCGCGGCGAACTCCTGGAGGTGCGCGTCCACCCCGACGACCTCGGCCGCGTGATCGGCCGATCCGGTCGCACCGCTTCGGCGCTGCGCACGGTCGTCCAGGCTCTGGCATCCGGCCGCAACATCAGGGTCGACATCGTCGACACCGATCGCAGCCGCTGATCGCCGACACCTGCACGAGACTCCCTGGAGGGAAACCTCCGGGGAGTCTCGCGTTTCCCCGATCCACTACTGACACAAGAGGATTCACCAAGTGCGTTCTGCATTGAGCAGCCGCGACGCCGTCGTGGCCACGGTCGCGACCTTCGTGGTCAACGGTGTCGGGGTCGGCACCGTCGGCGCTCTGATGCCGACGCTGGCCGACCGCTGGAACACCGACGCCCGTGGGCTCGGCGTTCTGCTGATGGCTTTCGGTCTGGCGGCGATCGGCGGTATCAACATCGGGGGACGCATGGCCGACCACGGTGGGGCGCTGCGTCCGCTGCGTCTCGGCACCGTCGTGATGGCGGCCGGGATGCTCCTCATCGCGGCCTCCCCGAACCTGGCCGTGGCCGTCGCAGTGGCGGCGGTGTACGGCTTGGGCAACGGCCTGGTGGACACGACGATGAACGTCATGGCCGTGCAGGTCGAACAGGTGCGACCACGTCCGCTGATGAGCCGTTTTCACGCCTGCTGGTCGATCGGATCATTGCTGGGGGCGCTGATCGTGCTCGTGTGTGGATCGTTGTTCAGTGGGGCGGTCACGATCTCGGTGGCTGCGTTCGTGATCGCGGCGGTGCTGATCGCCACCGATCTGCCCGTGCTGCACCGGTTCGCGGCCGACACCGCGCCGATCGATCACACCGATGAATCGGGAGGGCGGACGAAGGTCCCCCGCGTCGCCTGGATCCTGGCCGCCATGGCCGTCGGTTTCGGTCTGGCCGAGGGCACTGCCTTCGACTGGTCCTCGGTGCACGTGCGCGACGTCGCCGAGGTCTCCTCGACGACCGCGGCCTGGGGTCTGGCAGCGTTCTCGGTGTGCATGGTCGGGGTTCGCATGTCCGGCGACTACCTGGTGCACACGTTCGGCCGCCGACTCGTCGTGCGCATCGGAGCCGGTGTCGCAGCAACCGGGTACCTCGTCGCGATGTTGGGCCCCACGATGCCGGTGCTCCTGCTCGGTTGGGCACTCGTCGGTGGGGGAATGGCACTCGTTGCGCCGCAGATCTACGGGCTGGCCGGCATGCTCGGTGGTGGACGCGCGATGTCGCGGGTCGTCACGTGTGGGTACGCGACGACGCTCGTCGGCCCGGGAATCATGGGTCTGCTCGTTCACGAGTTCGGCATTCAGCACGCGATGTTGCTACCGCTCGCCGGTGCCGTGATGGTGTCGGCACTGTCGCTGGTGATGCCCACCGAGGAATCACGGGGGACTTGGTCGAGGACTTTGGAAGGATGACGCCCATGGATGAGGTTCTCGTCGCTCGCATCGGCAAACCCCACGGTCTGAAGGGTGAAGTGACCGTGCAGGTACACACGGACTCCCCGCAGGAGCGTTTCGTCGAAGGGGCGAGCTTCTCGACCGAGCCCGATCGCGGATTGCTGACGATCCGCGCCGAGCGCGTGCACAACGGCATCCAGTTGCTCTCCTTCGAGGAGGCGAGCGACCGCACTGCCGCCGAGGCGCTCCGTGGCACCCGTCTGTTCGCCGCTCCCGACGAGGAGGACGACGAGGGGTTCTACGAGGACGACCTCGTCGGTCTCGAAGTCGTCGACACCGCCGGCACGACCCTCGGGAAGGTCGTTGCGTTGCATCCGCGTCCGGTACAGGACCTGCTGGAGATCGAGCTGCCGGACGGTCGCACCGCCTATCTGCCGTTCGTCGAGCAGATCGTGCCCGAGGTCGACCTCGACGCCGGCAAGGTCATCGCCGATCCGCCGCCCGGTCTGCTCGAACTGGGGGAGTGAGCGTGCGCCTCGACGTCATCTCCATCTTTCCCGAGTACCTGTCGCCCCTCGACCTGTCGCTGATCGGCAAGGCTCGCCGTGACGGTCTCCTCGACCTGCGCGTGCACGACCTGCGGACGTGGACGCACGATCGGCACCGCACTGTCGATGACACTCCCTACGGCGGCGGCGCCGGCATGGTGATGAAGCCCCAGCCGTGGAGTGAGGCCCTCGATTCGCTTGCTGCAGACGATGATTCGCGTCCGACGCTGATCGTCCCCGGTCCTGGCGGCGAACGCTTCACCCAGCAGATCGCCCGCGAGTTGGCGGGCAAGGAGCGACTGGTCTTCGCCTGCGGTCGCTACGAGGGCATCGACGAACGCGTCTACGAGTACGCAGCTCGCGACTACGACGTCCGAGTGTTGTCGCTCGGCGACTACGTTCTGAACGGCGGCGAAGTGGCGGTGCTCGCGATGGTCGAGGCGATCGCGCGACTGCTGCCCGGCGTCATCGGCAATGCCGAGTCGCTCGTGGAGGAATCGCACGAGGACGGCCTGCTGGAGTACCCCGTCTACACCAAGCCGGCCGACTGGAACGGCCTGGTTGTCCCGGAGATCCTGCTGTCGGGAGATCACGGACGGATCGCCGCTTGGCGCCACCAGCAGCGACTCGAGCGCACCTCGGCTCGGCGCCCGGACATGTACGCCGCCTACCGGCTGTCTCACCCGGACGCGTAACTGGCGACCCGGCCCGCGTCCGGACTTCCGGATCGCAACTGGTGCCGCCGGCGGTGCCAGAAGCAACCTGGATCACCAGAGGTGAGCTGCATGTCAAGGAGCGGCACGATTTCACCGGTGGGCCGAGTCTCTGGCAAACTTGATCCTTGTGTCCTGGCCCCCGCCCCAGGGGGAGTGGTCCATCGGCAGGTTCCGGTGGTCATGAGGCCGAAAGGGACACGTTCCGAACCACGAAATCGTGGCGACCTGTGGCGCCACAAGGAAGCAGCAGTCATGCAGAAGTTCGACGAGCTCGACGCCAAGAGCCTGAAGTCCGACATCCCCGCGTTCCGCGCCGGTGACACCGTCAAGGTGCACGTCAAGGTCGTCGAGGGTAACCGCTCCCGCGTCCAGGTCTTCCAGGGTGTCGTCATCCGCCGCCACGGCGCCGGTGTGGGCGAGACCTTCACCGTCCGCAAGATGAGCTTCGGCGTCGGCGTCGAGCGCACCTTCCCGCTGCACACCCCGGTCATCGACAAGATCGAGGTCGTAACCCGCGGTGACGTGCGTCGCGCGAAGCTGTACTACCTGCGCGAACTGCGCGGCAAGGCAGCCAAGATCAAGGAGCGTCGCGAGACCCCGGCCAGCAAGGCCTGAGTCCAGTCGTGACCCTCGAGGGCGGCGATGTGTCTTCGGACGCGTCGCCGCCTTCTGCTTCCCCTCGGCGTTCCGGGCGTCGGCGAGCGTGGATCGCAGTGTTGGCCGCACTTGCGGTGTTGGTGTTGCTTCGTCCGTTGGTGTTCGAGACGTACACCGTGCCGTCGCGGTCGATGTCACCCACGCTGTCACCCGGAGACCGCATCGTCGTCACCAAGAACGGAGAACTCGAGCGCGGCGATCTGGTGGTGTTCGTCGCCGACGAGGCCTTCTACGATCAGCACCCCGATCGAGGAACGCTGCAGCGGATCGGCGACTTCCTCGGAATCCGGCCGAACGAGCGCGTGTACGTGAAGAGGGTCATCGGTCTGCCGGGCGAACGACTGACCGTCGACGAGGCGGGAACGCTTCGCATCGATGACGTCGTTGTCCAGGAGCCGTACCTCGCACCCGGGGTGCTGGCGAGCACGACACCCTTGCGCATCCGGGTCCCCCCGGGGCGGTACTTCGTGATGGGTGACAATCGACCGGCGTCGGACGACTCGCGTAATCATCTGGGAGACCCAGGTGGAGGGAGCGTACGGGCCGCCGATGTCATCGGAGAGGTCGTGTGGAGATACTGGCCGAAGAGCGGATGGGGGAGTGTGGACGATGAATGACCGTCAGTTCCGCCTGCCGCGCAAGGAGTCGAAATCCAAGACGAACGACGCTGTCACCGGTGCTCTTTCTCGTGCCGACCTGAATCGCCTCAAGGCGAACACCCAGGACTCATCGGTCCAACAGACAGATGCCATCTCGGCCGACGAGCTCGACGAACTGCGCCGACACGGGCAACGCGAGCAGGTCGGGCGGCTCCCGCGTCCCCAGGACCCGGACGTATCGGCGACCGAGTCCATCTCCCGCGAACAACTGGCGGAGCTCACCAAGCGAGGTGAACCGAACCAGGTCGGACGGCTTCCGGGCCCCGCGGCACCCCGCAAGAGCCGCTTCGGGCGCGAGAAGAAGTCGAGTCGTCCACGGTCCCTCCTGCGTGAACTCGGCATCGTCGTCGCCATTGCCCTCGTCCTGTCGGTGCTCGTGAAAACCTTTCTGGTGCAGCCGTTCTGGATCCCGTCGGGTTCGATGGAGAACACCCTCGTCCGCGGCGATCGGGTGGTCGTCAGCAAATTGACCCCCGGACCGTTCGATCTCAAGCGCGGCGACGTCGTTGTCTTCTCCGACGACGAGAACTGGCTCGAGTCGCCGAACGTCGAGCGCAGTGCCATCGCCAACGCGATCGTGAAGCCGCTGCAGTTCGTCGGGCTCTACCCGGAGGGCGACGACCACCTGATCAAGCGGCTGATCGGACTTCCCGGTGATTCGGTGAGTTGCGTGCCGGGTGAACGCATGAAGATCAACGGGCAGCCGGTCTCCGAGCCCTACCTCTACTCGGGAGACGAAGCCTGCGACGAGCCGTTCGACATCGTCGTCCCACAGGGTCGAGCCTGGGTGATGGGCGACCATCGCAGCGGTTCCAGCGACAGCCGTGCGCACGATGAGGAATCCGGCGGCCTGCAGGGTTCGATCCCGATCGACTCGATCACGGGGCGGGCAGTTGCAATCGTCTGGCCACTGGACAGAATGGGTGGGCTCAGCAATTTCTCCTCGACCTTCGACAAGGTGCCGAATTCATGACGAACGACTCCGCGGACTCCGCGAAGGCGAACGACCCGCACGACACCTCGCGTAGCACCCCGGACGACGCCAAGGTCGATGATTCCTACGCGCCCGGCGAAGTTCCCGAAAAGCAGGATGCCCAGCACAAGCGCGGTAAGGCCAGCGTCCTGAAGGAAGCGATTGTGGTCGCGGTCATCGCGCTGACTCTGTCGTTCCTGGTGAAGACTTTCGTGGCGCAGCCGTTCTACATCCCGTCGCAGTCGATGGAGAACACCCTCGACATCGGTGACCGCATCGTGGTCTCGAAGTTCACCCCGCAACACTCCGACCTGCATCGCGGCGACGTCGTCGTGTTCTCCCAGCCGGCCACCTGGGGACCCCCGCCGCCCGAGAGCAGCAACGCCGTGAAGCGGGTCGTCAAGGACGGCCTGACCTTCGTCGGCATCCTTCCGGGTGGCGCTCAGCACCTCGTCAAGCGGCTCATCGGCCTGCCCGGCGACGAGGTGGCGTGTTCCGGCCAGAAGATGAAGGTCAACGGCGTCACGCTGAACGAGCCGTATCTCAAGCCTGGAGTCAAGCCCTGCCAGACCGACTTCTCGGTCACCGTCCCGAAGGACCGGATCTGGGTCATGGGCGATAACCGGGACTCCTCCTACGACTCCCGTGGTCATGATGACGGCACCGGGAGCAAGGGGTCGGTGCCCGAGTCCGACATCACCGGACAGGTCGTGGCCGTCGCCTGGCCGCTGACACGGATGCAGAGTGTCGATGCCCACCCCGCGACGTTCGAGAAGGTGCCGAACAAGTGACGGTCGGCCGCAAGCCGAGCCTGCGAGCGGAGCGGGCGCTGCAACGCGAGGGCTACCGGGTGCTCGCCGGAATGGACGAGGTCGGACGCGGAGCGCTGGCCGGACCGGTGTCGGTGGGAGTCGTCGTCATCGACGAGCGCACTCGCACCGCACCCGCCGGCGTGAAGGACAGCAAGCTGCTCAGCCCGCGCGCCCGTGAGGCGATGGTTCCGCGAGTGCGGCGTTGGGCACTCGAACACGCCGTCGGCCACGCCAGTGCGGCCGAGATCGACCAGATCGGCATCATCGCCGGACTACGGTTGGCCGGACGCCGCGCGCTCGCGCAACTGACGATCGTGCCCGACCTGGTGATTCTGGACGGCAACCACGACTGGTTGACCGACCCACACCAGGAAGGACTGCTGGCTCTGGTCAGTGATCAGCCGCCCGCGCCCCCGGTACGGACGATGATCAAGGCCGACATGAAGTGTTCGTCCGTTGCAGCTGCAAGCGTGCTGGCCAAGGTGGAACGCGACTCGATCCTCGTCGCCCTGCACGACCAGCACCCGCATTACAACTGGGCCGGTAACAAGGGTTACTCCGCGCCCGACCACCTGGCCGCACTCGATGAGCACGGGCCGTGTGAGTTGCACCGTCGCTCCTGGCGCCGATTCACTCAAGCCGATCAGGTGCTCGACGGATGCGACGCCGGCAGCGACAGCACGCTTACAGTGGAGCGCACCAGCGTGAAGGAGGGCGCGTGAGCGCTGAGGATCTTGAGAAGTACGAAACCGAGCAGGAACTCCAGCTCTATCGGGAGTACCGCGACGTCGTCGGTCTGTTCACGCACGTCGTGGAGACCGAGCGTCGGTTCTACCTGTGCAACGAGGTCGACGTGCTGGTGCGCGGCGAAGGCGCCGAGGTCTTCTTCGACGTCCGGATGAACGACGCGTGGGTGTGGGACGTGTACCGACAGGCGCGTTTCGTGAAGAACGTGCGGGTGCTGACGTTCAAGGACGTCAACGTCGAGGAACTTCCGCCCCGCGACCTGCAGATGCCGGAGTGATCCACAGCCTCGATCTGAGTACCGGGTTGTCCACAGCCCGCCACTGAGCGGTCGCCCGTTCTCGGGCGTCGTTGCAGGCTCACCGTCGGAGGTGAGCTGATGAGCGAAGAAATGACCCGGCACCGTCGGTCGCTGGGGGAAGAAGGCGAGGAGATCGCCGCCGACTACGTGCGATCACTCGACTGGATCGTGGTCGAACGCAATTGGCGGTGCCCTGCCGGTGAGCTCGATCTGATCGCGTACGACCAGGCCGAGGCATGCGTGGTCGCCGTCGAGGTGAAGACCCGGACGACCGCCTACTTCGGACGGCCCGTCGAAGCCGTCAAGCAGGCGAAGATCGATCGGCTGCACCGCCTCGTGCGGATGTACCTGTCACAGCAACGTCTGTTCGCCCGACAGGTGCGAGTCGATCTGATCGGCATCGTGTTGGTCGACGGCAGCGTCGTCGACCTCGAGCACCTGCGGGACATCGCATGACTCTGGGACGGACGCTGTGTGTTGCCGTCAACGGTATCGACGGCACGGTCGTGGAGGTCGAGGCCTTCACCAGCCCCGGGCAGCCGGCATTCGGGATCATCGGTCTGCCCGACAGCGCATGCCGGCAGGCTCCCGACCGGATCAAAGCTGCTGCGGCCAACAGCGCGCTCCTGCTCCCGCGCGACAAGATCACCGTGAATCTCTCGCCGGCGGCGCTGACCAAACAAGGATCCGGCTACGACCTCGCGATCGCGTTGGCCGTGTTGGCGACACGAAAAGCACTGGATCCCAGCGTGATTCGCGACATTGTGCATCTCGGTGAGCTCGGACTCGACGGGATGCTTCGTCCGGTCGCGGGCGTGCTGCCGGCGGTGCTTGCAGCACGTGATCACGGCGTCTCGACCGTCGTGGTGCCGGTGGGCAATGCGCGCGAGGCCAGTCTGGTGAGCGGGATCCAGGTCGTACCGGCGTCATCCCTGGCCCAGATCGTCGAGCGCTACCAGTGTGTGTACAAGAGGCGGCCGCTCCCGCCGTTGCCGGACGTGCCGGCCCCTCGTAAGCGGGGTGATCGCGCAGCCCACGACATGGCCGACGTCATCGGTCAGCCAGAGGCCAGGTTCGCGATCGAGGTCGCCGCCGCCGGCGGACACAACCTTGCGATGGTCGGGCCTCCCGGAGCCGGCAAGACGATGCTCGCCGAGCGGCTGGTCGGCATCCTGCCGCCACTGCCGGAGGAGACCGCGCTGCAGGTGACGGCCATCCATTCAGTGCTCGGCGCGTTGAAGGACGGCGAGTTGGTGCGCCGCGCCCCGTTCGTGGCGCCCCACCACGGCGCGAGCATGGCGGCGATGGTCGGCGGAGGCACGCAGAAAGTGCGGCCCGGCGCGATCAGTCGCGCGCACGGTGGAGTGCTGTTCCTGGACGAGTGCCCGGAGTTCTCCAGGGAGGTGCTCGACGCGCTGCGCCAACCGCTGGAGTCAGGCATGGTCGAGGTGGCGCGTTCGGCGGGCTACTTCAAGTACCCGGCGCGCTTCCAACTGATCCTCGCTTCCAATCCGTGCCCGTGCGGCCTTGGCCTCACCCGTGGATGTCGTTGCACCGCAACGATTCTGCGTACCTACCGCAACAAGCTGTCCGGCCCGTTGATGGATCGCGTCGACGTGCAGTTGCAGGTCCAGGCAGTGACGAAGGTGCAGAACGCGCCGCCCCAGGAACCCTCCGCGGTGATCGCCGAACGGGTGGAGGTCGCGCGACGGCGACAGCGCGAACGCTGGGCGAGCGAAGGTCAGACGACGAACTCTTCGGTCAGCGGGGCCGTCCTGCGGTCCGGGCGCTGGCGACTGCCCGCGGAGGTCACGCGGCCGCTCGACCATCAGCTCGACCGCGGGATCCTCACGCTGCGCGGTTACGACCGCTGCCTGCGCCTGACGTGCAGTGTAAGATAGCAGACGTGAAGGCAAGCGTCTACGTCCGAATCTCACAAGATCGAGCAGGGGAGCGAGCCGGCGTCGACCGGCAGCGCGAGGACTGCTCACAGCGCGTTGCGTCGCGCGGGTGGGAGTTGCACGCCCTGCACGAGGACAACGACCTATCCGCGAAGACCGGCCGTCGGCGCCCAGGCTTCGAGGCGCTGCTGTCCGATATCGAGTCCGGCGCCGTTGGTGTCGTCGTGGCATGGGCGCTAGACCGACTGCAGCGCAACCGGCGCGACGAGCTGCGGCTGTGGGAGGCGTGCCAGAAGCACAATGTCATGCTCTCACTGGTCAACGGCGCCGATCTTGACTTTTCGACCGCCGCGGGCCGTTTCGTCGCCGACACGCTGTCATCGGCCGCTCGGCTTGAGGTCGAGTTGAAGTCCGACCGGCAGAAACGCGCTGTGCAGCAGCAAGCCCAGGCGGGCCGATGGGGCGGTGGGCGCCGACCGTTCGGATACGATTCCGACGGCATGACCGTGCGCGAGTCGGAGGCCGCGATCGTGCGCGGCATGTATGCCCGGTTCCTCGCCGGCGTGCCTCTCGGTGCGCTGGCCAAATGGTTGAACGGCGAGGACGTTGCCACGACCCAGGAGCGGTGGGGTCGACGCAAGGGCGAGCCCCCGGAGTGGTCGCACGACACCGTGCGCCGCGTGCTGCTCAACCCTCGCAACGCCGGTCTGCGTGCCCATCATGGCGAGGTTGTGGCCGCCGCTGTCTGGCCGGCGCTGGTGCCCGAAGAAACGTGGCGAGCAGCGGTCGACAAGATCGACGGCAGGCGGCATGGCATCGTGCGGGCGAGCAACTACCTACTGACCGGCCTTGCTCTGTGCGGCGTCTGCGGCTGGACGGTGCACGCTGGCGGTGGCGCCCGTCGTGGCATCCGTAGTTACCGCTGCGCGGGGTCGACAGGTCATTTCGCGCGCATGGCCGACCCGGTCGACAAATACGTGCGTTCCGTCGTCGTGGCACGCCTGCAGCGCCCTGACGCCCGCGACCTACTGCAGGAGCCGACAGCAGCCCCAGACAAGGCCGCGCTGCGTGCCGAGGCGAACGCGATCCGTTCCCGCTTGGAGTCGGTCGCCGTGGAGTTCGCCGACGGCAGCCTGACGCCCGCACAACTACGTGCTGTCACAGAGCGTCTACGGCAGAACCTTGCCCAGGTCGAGGGCCGGCTGGTCGACGCTGGCCGGGTGCCGGTGCTCGGGCCGCTGGTCGACGCCAAGGACGTCGAGGCGGCATGGGATGGACTAGCCGTCGGTCAGCAGCGAGCCGTTATCGATCTGCTGATGACGGTTCGCATCGACCCACCCGGCCGCGGCGTGCGAACGTTCCGGCCGGGCACGGTCCGCATTGAGTGGAAGGGCGGCGCGCATGAATGATGAGTGCGTAGGTATCGAGTGCCGGGCGGTCTCGCATCCCACCAAGGTCGCCTATGTCGGTGTCCTTGGGCGCGAGTCTGGCAGTCGTGAGGTCATTATCTGGCCGTTTCAACCGATGGGCGTGATGGTGAAACAGGCCGTCGATGCTGCAGGCAAGGAGTTCCCTTGGATGTTTGCCGCGTTCGACGGCACCGTGTCACCGGAGGCGCGAGCACCGGGTGCCGACGATCGCACCCGGTTGCGCCTGGAGTGTCCGTTATGCGGCCTGACACTGACGCGTCGCTGGCCGGATCCCAGACTGCAGGCTGTTGTGAATGCCGTACTAGACGCAGGCGTGTCGCGTCTTGTGCTTTCCGATCTAGTTGCTAGGCTATGAAGTAGCAAGTCCGAGTTGGCGCGGTTTACGTCATCATTCAGCCTCTCAGCGGAGGACGATTTTTCGTCCCCTGAGAGGCTTCAATGTCTTGGACTACAGAGAGAGCGCGAGTCGCTTCCCTGTCTCGATCGCGACCCGCTGACGACCCCGACCTAGCGGCTGCGCGCCGCAATCTTCGTGCCGAGAAGCTGGCCGAGCACATCGCCAAGGTTGTCGCCCAGGCCCCGCCGCTGACGCCTGAGCAGCGCGATCGCCTGGTGGTGCTGTTGCGGGGTGGTGCAGCGTGACCCTTCTCCCACAAAGAAGCCGCCCCCAGGGTGACCCGGGAGCGGCAAAAGCGTTTGGCGGCGCTGAGATTGATTCTACCGCAATCGCCCGCTGCCGCGTCTGCCGCCACGTGCTGCACGCTGACAAATCGGTGCACCGCCTGCTCGGGCCGGTCTGTGCCCGCCGCCTGGCTGCCCTGGTGCTCGCTGGTGGTGGTTCCGATGAGTGAGCCGACGATGATTGGCGACCTCGACCAGCCGGCGTTCAGTCTCAGGTTCCTCATCGCCACATCCGAGGCGGCGTACGACAACGGCCTGAGAGCTGGCCTGGCTGCTGCTGGCCGCATGGATGCCGAGGACTGGCAACGCGCCGTTGAGGTAGTTCGGTCCGCCGCTGGCGGTGACCGGCACCCGGTGTTCGACCGGCTCGGTATCGACCCGGTGCGTGATCCGTGGGCCGAGGTTGCCGAGCGGCTGGAACACGCTCGCGAGACGCAGCGCCGCGCCGTGCATGACTCCCTGCGGGGTGGTGCAGCGTGAAGCACGCAAGCGTTTTCGACGGGTCGAGTACCCGATACGTGTTCGTCCGTGGGCACGTCTCCGAGGTGTTCAAGCGGTACGGCGTGCCGTCCACGAACGATCGCATCGTGCGGGCCCGTGCGGTCCGACGAGAGCGGTTGTCGGACCTGCTGTCCATGTTGCAGCACGAGGGTTACGACGTCCGTCTGATCGAAGGTGATCCGCGATGAGTTTGCACAGTGTCGACGTCGACCAGTTCGACGAGGACGGCCGGCCGGTCTCACCTGATGGTGAGCGTCACCGCGGGCAACTGCGAATGGCCTACCGGCTGGCGCGGTCCCACCGTGACCGGCTGCTGTTCGTGCGTGGGATCGGGTGGATGGTCTACGACGGCAAGCGGTGGAGCGAGGACGAACGCGGGGCGGCCAAGCGTGCGGTGCTGAGCGTGCTGCGCGATGCCCTGGCCGATTCCCTGCATGATCCGACCCTGCGGGCTGATGTCACTAAGTGCGAGACCGACGCCGGCGTGCTGGGCGTGCTCGGACTGGCATCCGCGCTCGAGGAGTTCGCCGCGACGATCGACGACCTCGACGCGGATCCGCACCTACTCAACTGCGCGAACGGCACGCTCGACCTGCGCACCGGACAACTGCGCGAGCACGACGCGCGGGACCGGCTGACCAAGGTCACCCGTGCCGCGTACGACGAGACAGCAGCGGGGTCGACGTGGAGCACGTTCCTGGCCTCGGTGCTGCCCGATGAGAGCGAACGGGAGTACCTGCGCCGGGTGATCGGTCAGGCGCTCTACGGCCGCGTACGTGAGCACCTGTTGCCGATCCTGATCGGCACGGGCGCGAACGGTAAGAGCACGGCAATGAACGCGCTCGGTTACGCGCTGGGCGATTACGTCGCGGTGATCGACCCGGCGCTGCTAATGGCGCACGACCGCGGCCGAGGCAGCGCCAACCCCGAGTTGATGGAACTGCTGGGCGTCCGGTTAGTGATCGGCTCGGAGACCGAAGAAGGGCGCAAGCTCGACGAGGCGGTGATGAAGCGACTGACCGGCGGTGACCCGATCACGGCCCGACCGCTGTATCAGAAGCCGGTGACATGGGCACCGAGCCACCAACTGATCTACGTCACCAACCACCTGCCGTCGGTGAAGGGCAACGACCCGGCGACCTGGCGACGAGTCCGGGTGATCCCGTTCGATGTGACGGTGCCGCCCGAGGCACGCGACCTGCGGTTGGGTGAACGCCTCGAACTTGCCGCCGATGAGGTGCTGCTGTGGGCGGTGGCCGGCTACCTCGACTACCTCGATCACGGCATGGCCGAACCGTCGTCGGTGATGCGCGCGACGGACGCCTACAAGGCCGAGAGCGACGACGTTGCCCGGTTCATCACCGACGCCTGCACAGTCGGCGCACAGGTCGCTGCAACCACCCGAGAGCTTTACGCCGCATGGCAGCGGTGGGCTGTCTCGGACGGTGCTGAGCCGCTCACGGAGAAGGCTCTTGGCAAGGAGCTTGACCGGCTCGGATACGAGGCTCGACGGACCAAAAAGGGCATGACGCGAGACAGCATCGCGCCGCTTGAAACGGGTGGGGGTGAAGGGTGGTGAAGGTTTCCCACAAACTTTCCCGCGGGGAAATACAAGGAGAGTTAGCGGGAACCCTTCACCCACCTACACCCAGGCCGCTGACCTGCACAAACGCAGGAACGGCGGTGACTCGATGAACGCCGATCACCTGGCTTTGACCCGCGTTCCGGATGCGTTGACGCGCGGCCGGACTGACCAACCGAACGAAGGAGACACCGTGAACCGTGAGGACTACTTGCGACAAAACGCGCAGGTTGGGACGTACTACCAGCCGCCGCCGGAACTGATCGAGGACGTCGACGGCATCCCTGCCGGATTCGCCCCCAGTGATTGCGACTGGGGCTATCGCGCCGGCGTCGGCGTGACGTTGGCCGAACTGGCCACTGTCGGGCTGACGCCGGCGGACGTGCCGAAGCTGACCATCATCAACCCACCGAAGGAGATCAACCGTGACTGAGCAGACCAAGCTCGACCCGACCGACGAGACCAGCGACGACACCCAGGGGGAGGGGGCCGCGAGCACCACCACCAAGCCCGCTCCCGGCAATGGGCCGCTTACACACACAGAGCCTGAGGGCGAAGGCACTGAGGGCGACGAGCGCACCGAGGACGACCGCGAGGCTGCCCGGTACCGGCGCAAGCTGCGGGCGGCCGAGGGCGAGCGAGACACCCTGCGGGCCACGGTCGAGCGTCTGCAGCGCGCCGAGGTCGAGCGGCTGGCGGGTGTGCACCTGAGCAAACCCGAAGGGCTGTGGGCGGCTGGGGTGAGCCTGGCCGACGTGCTCGACGAGGACGGCAACGCCGACGCCGAGAAGATCACGCAGGCATGCCGGGACGCATCCGACCGGCTCGGACTGTCGCGCCCGCGTCCGGGCAACATCGTGCCGAAGGAAGGCCGCAACCCCGAGATGCGCGGCGATACCGGATTCAGCGGGGCGTTCGCTCCCCAGTTCTGATAACCATTCTCACCGGCCTGGTATCCTTGCAGTGTCTGAGGATGCCGGGCCGGTGGCCTGTCCCGAGGACAC
This sequence comes from Yimella lutea, assembly GCF_006715095.1. Taxonomy (NCBI): domain Bacteria; kingdom Bacillati; phylum Actinomycetota; class Actinomycetes; order Micrococcales; family Dermacoccaceae; genus Yimella; species Yimella lutea. Next base: position 2,904,091 of record NZ_VFMO01000001.1, on the reverse strand, counting down.
GTAGCCCCAGCGGGGCAACGGTGACCGGCCAGGGGCCGAAACCGCTCGAAACACATCATTCGTTTCGCGGTGCCCGTGTGCCCGCATTCCCTTGAAAGGCCACCAACATGGCTACTGAAACAACCGTTACCAGCGCACCGGGCTGGCGTCCGGACGTGTTCACCTTCGCACCTGCCGAGGCGGTCGGAGAGTCCCTGATCCTGCAGGCGTCGACCGTGGCCGGAAGCGTCGAAGGTGACGCGCCTGCGGTGCGTGTCGCGTACGTGGACGACGCCGCCGCGACGTTCACCGCCGAGGGCGACGTAATCCCCGAGGCCGACCCGTCCCTGTCCGAAGTCCTGGTCTACACCGGCAAGGTGTCCCAGCTCGTGCGCCTGTCGCGCGAGCAGTGGATGCAGCCGGGCGTGAGCACCCAACTGTCGGAGTCGGTGCGCCGCGCCGTCACCAAGGCGGCAGATGCTGCGTTCATCGCGCAGGCGAAGCCGACCGCGCCCGCTGTCACACCGCCGCCCGGTCTGCTCAACGTGGCCGGCATCGTCAACGGTGGAGCCGTCGCCTCGAGCCTGGACAAGCTGATCGATGCCTTCGCCACGATCGAGGGCAATGGCGGCACCCCCTCGCACATCATCGTTGCGCCGGATGCGTGGGCGTCCCTGCGGAAGTTCAAGGCCGCGACCGGCTCGGCGCAGAACCTGCTCGGTGCCGGGATGAACGACAGTGCTCGGATGCTGCTCGACGTGCCGGTGCTGGTGTCGTCGGCCATGACCTCGGGCGCTGGCCTGGTGATCGACAAGAGCGCGGTCGTGTCCGCGGTCGGTCAGGTGCAGGTCGCACAGTCCGAGCACGTCTACTTCGCCTCGGACTCGATCGCGCTGCGCTGCACCTGGCGCTTCGGTGCGAACGTGGTGCTTCCCAACCGGATCGCCAAGTTCACGGTCACGGCGCCGGCATGATCCTGAGCGCGACGGCGCTGCTCGACCGGACGCAGCGCCGTCGCTGTCACATGGAGTCACCGCAGGCTGAGCGCACGATCTGCGGCCGGCCCGTCGTGGCAACCGGAACCGTCCTGACCGGGCGACGCACCGTCATCAACTGTCCAGACTGCTGGGCGGCGATGGCGTTCGTCACCGGTCACTAGATCGACGGTCGAGCGCGAGGGGTTCCCGCTCGAACCGTCACGCACCCCCGTCACCTCACGGCATGAGGGTGGCGGGGGTGCCCCTATCCGGCCTCCCTAGCCCGCTCCGCACAGGGCTTCGCGTATCCCCCCGAGGCACCCCCCCCACCGCAGCCGAGCGGCCCGCTGTGGAATATCGGCGCTGCTCTCTCCTGTGGCCCTGTGCGGAGCGGGCCGGCGAGGGGGGTGGGGCGGAGGCGTCCCCCTGGGTCACCAATGAGTGACGCCTCGTGGGGGTGGGGGGGTGTCCCTATGGTCTTCGTCAAGCGGCGGGGGTTTTCTGTTGGTAGAGGGTTCCGTCGCGAAGCATCGCGTACATCACGTCGCAGCGTCGTCGGGCGAGGCAGATGAGGGCGGCGTTGTGCTTCTTGCCTTGGCCGCGTTTGCGGTCGTAGTAGGCCCGCGAGGTCGGGTCGTGCAGTGCGGCGAACGCGGCGAGGAACATCGCTCGTTTGAGGTGCTTGTTGCCGCCTCGGGCGGGGTGCTCACCGCGGATCGAGGTGCCGGATCGGCGGGTGACGGGTGCGAGGCCGGCGTACGCGGCGAGGTGGCCGGAGGTGGGGAAGCTCGAGCCGTCGCCGACTTCGAGCAGGATCCGTGCGCCGGTCCTGACGCCGATGCCGGGCATCGAGGTCAGGACCGCGGCAAGAGGGTGGGCATCGAGCATGTCCTCCAGTTGGGTTCCCAGATCGGCGCGGTCGTGCAGCAGGCGAGCCAGTCCGGTCGCGAGTTTGGGCAGGACGAGCTCGGCGGCGCGGGTGCCAGGGACGGTGACGGTCTGCTCGGTGAGCGCTGTCTGGATGTCGTCGACGAGGCGTTGGTAGGAGCGGGGCGCGCGGGGTTTGGCGACGGCGAGCAACCGTCGCCGGCCGGCCGCGCGCAGGCCGGTCGGGCCACCGAAGCGGGTCAGGAGTTCGAGGACTGCTGGGTGTTGGATGCGTGGGCCGAGGACACGTTCGAGGGCTGGGTTCACTTGTGTCAGAAGGCCTCTGATCCGGTTTGCTTGTGCGGTGACCTGTCCGGCCAGGTCGTCATCGAAGCCGACGATGACTTCCAGGTCGGCCAGGGTGTCGTCGCCGACGTCGACCCGTCGCAGGGCGTGCGGCATCGACCGGGCGGCTTCGGCGATGACGTACGCGTCCCTTGCGTCGGTCTTGGCGTTGCCGGGGTGCAGGTCGGCGATACGGCGCATCGCCAGCCCGGGAAGGTAGGCGACGTCCACGCCCATGGCACGAGCAACCGCGACCGGCAGCGCGCCGATCGTTGCGGGTTGATCGACCACCACCAGCAGGCGACCGTGCGTGCCGAGTTTGGTCAGCAGGCCACGCAGCGACGACTCGTCTTGGGGCAACGGTTTGTCGTGCAGCCGTGTGCCATCGACGTTCAGCGCGCAGGCGTGGTGCGTCTGTTTGCCGACATCGAGCCCGATGTACACCGCGTAGTCAGGTCGAGACATGGTCCCTCCTCGTGCGTCCGAGCGGCTGGTCACCAGATCAGGCGCAGGAAGCCGACATCCACGTTACGAAGAGACCTACCCAGGCGTTCGGGCGGCCCGGTCCCTATCAGCGGTCCACCAGCGCCACCAGCACCCGGTGACAACACCCCCCGGATCATGCAAACGACAGGGGCAGTCAGTCATGCCGGGGCCGGCGACCAGGAGCCTTGCTTCAAGGCTCACCAAGACGGTAACGGGGGTCACCGGGGGGATACGAGCTGACTGTGCCGGGAGCGTCAGCGCGGGCCGGGGGTGGGGGGGAGTGGGGTGGGGGCGAGTTCGCAGGCGCGGACCACCTGACGGTGGGCGCAATGATGGGAATCCCTCCCAAAGAACCGACCTCGCGTTGATTCCAGCCCACGCCGACTAGCCCACCCGCCGAAGGCGCGTAGGCTGTCGCTAACCCCCGGTTGGCCGTGCACTGCGAGCCGGGGGCAACCCTTGCCGGTTCAAGGGTCTAGAGGTCAATCACCGGGCGCGACAACTGTTTTGGTGACGCGGCTAGGGCGCTGTCCGACGCCGCGAGAATCGTTCTCAGTTGTTGTAGAGCGAGGGCACCTCTTTGCCGGACCCGATGTAGTCGAGAGCGCGATATACCTCATGCGCTGCGTCGCGGGCGCTGAGCATCATTTCGACGGTGTGCGAGTGATCCGACCCGGCGGGCGGTGCGACAACGACCTGATCGAAGTCGCCGTCACAGTCGAGCGCGATGAGGACGAAGCCACCTTCGGCGTTGATCGGCAGTCGCGGCCACGTCGGGCGAGTGGTCGCCATGAGGTCGCTCAAGTCGGAGTTCTCGGAGAAGTAGAGTTCGTTCGACCCTTCGGTGATCCGGAGCTCAATCGGCGTGATCCGTCGTGCGGGCATGGTCAGTTCCTTTCGGTTGGGTTGGTGTTCAGTCGGGCATCTGACTGGCGAGCCGGATGATGGAGGCAGCAACGTCGAGTGCTGTGCGCTTGGTGAGCACGGCCCATTCATCGGTTCGGACGTGCAGGGCGAGCTCGCCCTCATACCAAGCGAGTTGGACCGCTACGGCGTCGGAGCGCTCGGGTACGTCCCACTCGATGTGAACCTCGGTGAAGGTGTCGGCGCTGCGGATGGTCTGCCCATCGACGCCGATCCAGCCGTTGCGCTTTTCCTGCCAGGTCACGCCGACCACCGAGCCGGGTGCTCAACCTCGGGCGCAGGTGTCGTTGAAAGTGACGGCTGCTCAGTCCGGTGAAGCAAGTAGTGCAGGCGCAGCACCGCAACGATGAGAGCGCCGAGGACGGCGAGTAACGCGGTGCCCTGCAGAAGGGTGCACACCTGCACCCATGTCTGTACGATCGATCCCACGTCAGAACCTCCTACTGTTCTGCGTCATGCCCCCGGACGGTTGCCGCCGTCGCGGGGGTTTCCCAACCCACATACGCCTTTGCTCATGCTTCGGGCTGGCCTGGACACTCGCCGACCTCGCCGGCGCTGATCGCCCGCAGGCGCCACATCTCATGCAGGCATTGGGTCTGCGGTCGGCACAGGAGGCGGCATGAGTACCGAGTCCGGTCACCGGCAGTCGCTCGACGCCGAAATGCGGCACCTGACTGCCGAACGCGAGGCAAGGCTGCGGCTCAACATCGCCGTCGAACCACTCGATCGCGTCGTCACCCCGAAGCTGGTGGGCCTGTCGGCCCAGGACGCGTGGACGACCGTGCAGAACGGTCTCGGCGGACCGTTCGAACGGTGCCGTGCACGCATCGAACAACTCGAACTCGATCGGTTGTTGGACGCCGCAAGGTGCCTGCGAATGCGACCGATCTTCCCCGGCGACGACGAATGGCCGACCGGCCTGGACGATCTGGCCGTGCCTCCCTGGTGTCTGTGGGCGCGCGGGCACGGACGGCTCGATCAGTTGGTCGCCCGTTCGGTCGCGATCGTGGGGTCCCGGGCGGCCACGCCGTACGGAAGCACGCTCGCGCGGACCCTGGCCGCCGAACTGAGCAGCAACGGCGTCACAGTGGTCTCGGGTGCGGCATTCGGGATCGACGCCGCAGCGCACGAGGGAGCACTCGGCTCGGGATCGGCGACAGTCGCCGCGCTCGCCTGTGGGCTCGACCGTGCTTACCCAGCGGCGCACCGCGACCTACTGGACCGCATCCGGGACGACGGCGTCCTCGTATCGGAGTATCCGCCGGGACAGACACCGATGAAGTACCGGTTTCTTGCTCGCAACCGGTTGATCGCGGCCCTCACCGGCGGCACGGTGGTGGTCGAAGCGGGTCTGCGGTCCGGATCGCTCAACACCGCGAGCTACGCGAATGATCTCGGGCGCCCGGTGGGTGCGATGCCCGGACCGGTGACCTCCGCGACCAGCGCCGGCTCCCACGAACTGATCCGCCAGGGAGCGCACCTGGTGTGTGATGCGAGCGAGGTGATCGAACTGCTCGGTCCTTTCGAGGCCTGCGCTGCACCCGATCGGCGCGAACCCGACACTCTGCTCGATCTCGTCTCGGAAGTGGCGGCTCGTACCAGGGACGCTTTCCCGGCAACCAGAACGGTGAATGTCGACCAACTCGTGGCGCGGGCAGGTCTGGCGGTGGCTGAAGTGCTGGCCGGACTGGGTGAACTGAACGCACTCGGTCTGGCCGAACAACGGAACGGAGGTTGGCGCCTGGTACGAGGTGAGCCAGGCGGGTAGACGGGACCCGGCGTTTCAGGCGGCCGGCGCACGATCGGGAGACTAGCGTTTGCGCCATGGCCTGCCCGCTCGACGACGTCCTTGTCGCAGACTTCCTGCGGCATCTCGAAGTCGAACGCAATCGGTCGGAGCACACCGTCCGGGCGTATGCCGGGGACCTGAGTGCGTTGGCACAGTTCTTCGGCGAGCGAGGTATCCAGCGTTGGGACGATGTGCGGTTGGCGGACCTGCGGTCCTGGCTGGCGCAGATGTCGCAGGACGGCGCGGCGAAGTCGACGATCGCCCGCAGAGCGACCAGCGTCCGCGCTTTCTTCCGCTGGGCCGTACGGCGCGGTGAGTTGGAACAGGATCCTGCGCTGCGGCTGGCCTCGCCGAAGAAGTCGAAGACTATCCCGGGCGTTCTGCGGCAGTCGGAGGCGGGCGACTTGATGCGGATCGCCGAGATGGCAGCCGACGACTCCGACCCCGTGCACCTGCGCGACCGCGCGGCCCTCGAACTGCTCTACTCCAGCGGCCTGCGCATCGGTGAGCTGGTCGGGCTCGACATCGACGATCTGGATCGTGACCGCCAGGTCGTCCGGGTCCTCGGCAAGGGGAAGAAAGAGCGGACGGTTCCGTACGGCCGCCCGGCCGGCATCGCGATCGAACACTGGCTGGGTGAAGGTCGGCCGAAGTTGGCCGTCGCCGGATCGGGCCCTGCGCTCTTCCTCGGTCGTCGGGGCTCCCGCATCGACCCACGCACGATCCGGCGCTCGTTGGAGGCGGCGCTGCGGCACGTCCCCGACGCCCCCGACCTGAGTCCGCACGGCCTTCGGCACAGCGCCGCCACCCACATGCTCGAAGGGGGAGCGGATCTACGCATGGTGCAGGAGATGCTCGGGCACTCCAGCCTGGCGACCACCCAGGTCTACACCCACGTTTCGGTCGAGCGGCTGCGTCGCTCCTTCACCCAGGCTCACCCCCGTGCCTGACCATCCTCCCGCACCCCCGAGCCGTCCGCGTGACCCGCCACGAGCCCCGCCACGAGCACTGCGTCCGGCACGAAGCCGCGTCCGACGGTTCCCGTGCCGGTCTGAGCCAGCAGACCCTCGGCCTCGGCGGATGCACCCCGAACGCCTGGCCCGAGAAACCCGCCGCGAAGTAGTCAGGGCACCGGCAGCAGCCTGACGCGCGACGGACGCAACAGCGTCAGCGGATCGCGGTACTCGCGCTTGCCGACGAGCAATCCCCAGTGCAGGCAGGCGCGCGGTGCGCAGTGACTCCCGTCCGATGACAGTGTTCCGACTAGGTCGCCCGCAGAAACCCGCGTCCCGGCAGCGATCCGGGCTTCCAGCGGCTCGTATGTGGTTCGCCGTCCGTCGGGGTGGGTGATGCTCACCGTTCCGCGGCCCGCGATCACTGCGGAGTGACTGATCAAACCGTCTCCGGCGGCGAGCACACCGACCGATGGGGCGGCGAGCAGGTCGACTCCGCGATGTCCGGCTGCCCAACGCTGCGGCGGCGCTTCGAACCGGCGGACCACGGACGGTTCGGGGGACAGCGGCCATCGGTAATCACCGACCGGCGTCGCCGGAACCACGACCTGCGGGGACGAGGCGGGGGCGGTCAGTCCGAACGTCGAGGTCAGCCAGACCATCGCCAGGAGAGTCTTCATCCCTGCACCGTGGGCCCGCACCACGTCGTCGTCCACCGCTGCGACAATGCGTGTGGACGAACGGGAGGGCAACCGTCAGGCTGTGGAGAACGTACGACGCAGACGGTCGATGCCCTCGGTGATGACGGCGGGCTGCTTGCAGAACGCGAACCGCACCAAGGTGGCGCCTGCCGCAGGATCATCGTGGAAAGCGGACACCGGAACAGCGGCGACGCCGGCCTTGGCCGGGAGTTCCCGGCACACAGTCAGGCCGTCCGGCCCCCATGCCGAGCAGTCGGCCACGACGAAGTAGCCGCCGGACGGAACAGCGACGGGCAGGCCGATCTCGCGCAACCCGTCGACCAGCAGATCGCGTCGGGCGCGCATGACATCGCGCAACTCGGCGAAGAAGGTGTCGGGCAGTCGCAGGCCGGTGGCGATCGCGGGCTGGAAGGGTGCGCCGCCGGAGAAAGTCACGAATTGCTTGACGGTCCGCACCGCCGTGATCAGTTCGGCAGGGCCGGTGATCCAACCGATCTTCCACCCGGTCGTCGCGAACGTCTTGCCGGCCGAGGAAATCGTCAGCGTGCGGTCGGCCATCCCCGGCAGCGACGCCATCGCGATGTGCTCTGCGTCGTAGACCAAGTGCTCGTACACCTCGTCGGTCACGACCACTGCGTCGTGTTCACGGGCGAGTGCGGCGATGAGGTCCATCTCGGTCCGGCTGAACACCTTGCCGGTCGGATTGTGCGGGGTGTTGAGCAGCACCAGCCGGGTGCGTTCGCTGAACGCGGCGCGCAGCGAGGTCTCGTCGACCGTGAAGTCGGGGAACCGCAGGACGCTGGTGCGCCGAACCGCCCCGGCGAGTGCGATCGACGCCGCGTACGAGTCGTAGTACGGCTCGAAGGTGACGACCTCGTCTCCCTGCTCGCACAGGGCCAGGATGGTGGTCGCGATCGCCTCAGTGGCGCCGGCCGTCGCCATCACCTGGGTCACCGGGTCGACCTCGACCCCGCGGAAGCGCCGTTGATGTTCGCTGACTGCCTCACGTAGGTCGGGAAATCCGGTCGAGGGTGGGTACTGATTGCGGCCCGCACGGATGGCGTCGACGGCGGCTTCGAGCACGGCGCTCGGCCCGTCGGCGTCCGGAAACCCCTGCCCGAGGTTCACGGCGTCGGCCGCCAGGGCCCGTTGGGTCATCTCGGCGAAGATGGTCTCGCCGAAGTCCTGCATGCGGTGCACGAGTGGGTTGCTCACCTTCGGCACCTTACGGGGGCCGCGCGATTCGGCGGTTCGTGGGCGGTGCCCCTACACTGGCAGTACGGCCCGAACTGTCGGGTCGAATTCGCGTGCTCGATCCGGCTCCGGCCGGGCGCATCCGTTCGGTCCCGTCGCTTCGGCGGCGGGTGGGGAGGCGTCCGAGCACCAGGTTCACCGCAGGCACCCGTCCGTGGTGAAGGACAACTGGAAACCTCTACGAAAGGACTTCGGCATGGCCGTCGTCACCATGCGCCAGCTCCTCGAGAGCGGCGTCCACTTCGGACACCAGACCCGCCGCTGGAACCCGAAGATGAAGCGCTTCATCATGACCGAGCGCAATGGCATCTACATCATCGATCTGCAGCAGTCGCTCACCTACCTGAACGACGCGTTCGAGTTCATCAAGCAGACCGTCGCCCACGGTGGCACGATCCTGTTCGTCGGCACCAAGAAGCAGGCGCAGGAGTCGATCGCCGAGCAGGCGACCCGCGTCGGCATGCCGTACGTGAACTACCGCTGGCTCGGTGGAATGCTCACCAACTTCAACACCGTGCACAAGCGCCTTGCTCGCCTCAAGGAGCTCGAGGAGATCGACTTCGACGACGTCGCCGGTTCGGGACGCACCAAGAAGGAACTCCTGGTCCTCAAGCGCGAGAAGGACAAGCTGGAGCGCACCCTCGGCGGTATCCGCGACATGAACAAGGTGCCCTCGGCCGTCTGGGTCGTCGACACCAAGAAGGAGCACCTCGCGGTCACCGAGGCGCGCAAGCTGAACATCCCGGTCATCGCGATCCTCGACACCAACTGCGACCCGGACGAGGTCGACTACAAGATCCCGGGTAACGACGACGCCATCCGCGCGGTCACCCTGCTGACCCGCGTGGTCGCCGACGCCGTCGCCGAGGGACTCATTTCCCGTTCGGGCCAGAGCGGCGCGACCGAGGGCGCTGCGTCCGAGCCGATGGCCGAGTGGGAGCGCGAGCTGCTCGCCTCCGACGACACCACGGACAAGGACGAGGCCAAGGCGCTCGCGGAGGCCACCGAGGCAGCTGCCGCTCCGGCCGACGCTGCCGGTGCGGTCGAGGTCGAGGCACCCGCGTCCACCGACGCCCAGGCCTGACACAACCCTCGTTCAACTTCAATTCGCGAAGGAGCGAACAAACACATGGCGAACTACACCGCGGCCGACATCAAGGCGCTGCGTGAGTCGACCGGCGCCGGCATGCTCGACGTCAAGAAGGCACTCGACGAGGCCGACGGCGACCAGGCCAAGGCCACCGAGATCCTTCGGGTCAAGGGCCTGAAGGGTGTCACCAAGCGTGAGGGCCGCACGACGGAGAACGGCCTCGTCGCCGCCTCCGCCGAAGGATCGGTCGGCAACCTCGTCGAGGTGCTGTGCGAGACCGACTTCGTCGCCAAGGGCGAGAAGTTCGGTGCCCTCGCCGACCGCGTGCTGAAGCAGGCTGTCGCCGTCAACGCCAAGAACGCCGAGGAGCTGCTCAGCAGCGAACTGGACGGTCAGACCGTGCAGTCGATCCTCGACGAGGCGAACGCCACCATCGGCGAGAAGATCGAGATCAAGCGCGTCGCGAGCGTGGAGGGCGACACCGTCGTCTCCTACCTGCACAAGACGAGCCCCGACCTGCCCGCGCAGATCGGTGTCGTCCTGGCGGTCAAGGGTGACGACGCACAGACCGCTCGCGACATCGCGATGCACATCGCAGCGTTCAGCCCGACCGTCCTGTCCCGTGAGGACGTCGACGCCGACACCGTCGCCAACGAGCGTCGTGTCGCCGAGGCGACCGCCCGCGAAGAGGGCAAGCCGGAAGCCGCGCTGCCGAAGATCATCGAGGGTCGCGTCAACGGCTTCTTCAAAGAGAACGTCCTGCTGGAGCAGGCGTTCGCCAAGGACGCGAAGAAGACCGTCGGAAAGGTCGCGGAGGAGGCCGGTCTGCAGATCACCGGTTTCGCTCGCTTCAAGGTCGGCGTCTGATCGCACAGCTTCACCCCGAAGGGGCCGGGCACCGCATGTGGTGTCCGGCCCCTTCGTCATGCAATGCAGCAGAATGATCCGCATGCGCGATGACGTGATGGACATGTTCGACGCCGATCCGACTGTGCTGCACATGAATTCGGGGGCGTTCGGGATGGTTCCCCGCTCGGTGCGGGAAGCGCAGCGACGATGGAGCGACCGGGTCGAGGCGAACCCGGTGCGGTTCTTCCGGCAGGAGTGCCACGACGAACTCGCGCGGGTGCGCGCAGAGGTGGAACGTTTTCTCGGTGTCGGTGACGGCTCGACCGCGCTGGTGCGCAACGTGTCCGAGGGCGTCGGGGTGATCCTCGATGCGATCGGCCTGGGGGAAGGGGACGAGGTCGTCGTCTCCGACCACGGGTACCCGACGGTGGCGACCGCTGCTGCGGTGCGCGGCGCCCACGAGCGGATCGCCGGCTTCGCCATCGATGCGACGGACGACGAGATCGTCGAGGCCTTCCGGGCTCAGGTCACCGAACGCACCAAGCTGGTGGTCATCGACCAGATCACCTCACCCACGGCCCTGATGCTCCCGGTGAAGGCCGTGGTGGACGCCGTCGCGCCCGTTCCGGTGTACGTCGATGCCGCCCACGCGTCGGGCACGCTCGACGTCGACGTGGCCGGCCTGGGAGCAGCGTTCTGGGCGACGAACCTGCATAAGTGGTGCTACACGCCGCGGGGTACCGGTGCGCTGTGGGTGGCCCCCGAGTATCGCGACGCCATCCGTTCCGCGGTCACCTCATGGACCAGCGCACGCGGATTTCCCGCGTCGCACGACTTCCCGGGCACGGTCGACTTCACGCCGATGCTCGCGATCCTCGACGGGTTGGCGTTCTGGCGGGAACACGGCGGGTTCGAGATCGCCGCACGGTCCACCGATCTGCTCCGAACAGGTTCGGAGATCGTTCATCGGCAACTTGCGATGGCATTCCCGGGTGACATGCCCGCCTACGACCACGGGTGGCCGGCACGGACCGCACCCACGATGCGGCTGGTGCCGTTGCCGGACGGCTTGATCGGCGACGCCGAGGACGCCGCCGCGGTGTACCGAGCGATGAGCGATTCGGGTGTGGAGTGCCCGCCGGTGTACTTCGCCGGCCGCGGCTACATCCGCCTCGGCGGCGGGTTGCACGTGGACGAGCTCGATTACGACCGGTGCGCGGCAGCTCTGATCGCGGCGTTACGGACGGTCAGCGGCTACTGACGCCGTCCGCGGTCGGACCCGCCACCGCTGTTCGTGCGGAACCGTGGCCGAGGTCAGCGGGCGACCTTGGTGGTGACGCGGGTCGGGCTGATCTTCAGGATGGCCTTCTCGAAGGTCTGGGTTGTGCCCGTGGAGTTCGTCACTGTCGCACCGACGGGGAACCCGACGGCGGCCTCGGCCCCGTACTTCACGAACGTCGACTGCATCGCCGGCATCACGGCGTGGGACCTGGTCTTGGACGACCAGTAGATCCATCCTCGCTGGAAGCCCTGAGTCAAGCCATTGGTTCCGGTGGGGGACACCGCGGCCCGCTTCGGCAACATTGTGGGCAGGCCGTAGGTTGCCAAGCCGCCCCCGGCAGCCCAGTAGCGGTAGTTGTCACCCCAGACGGCGAACGTGCCGCGGCTGTACTTCACGGCGATCCCGTTGGAGAACGGCACGTACCGCACACCGGATGCGTAATCGGTCTCTGCGGCCAGGGGACCGCCGAGGGATCCATTGACCCCACCGAGCTTGGTCCACAACGTCAGGATGGTGCCGTACGGGCGTGCTGCCTCGTTGATGTACTTCTGCGCGGTGGCCTGCGCCTGGTCGTACCGGTAGGGGTACCCGGAACGTTCGACGGCTTGCGCCAGTTGACCCGCGGTGGAGTACCGGCTCTCGAGGGGGAGTGCGACATTGATGAACTTGTTCACCTGGTACGTCACGTCGCGCAGTTGCTCGTAGGTGCCCCACCCCATGCTCGGACGCATCTGGAAGATGCCGATGGAATCGCGGTCACCGCAGTTGAGGTTGTTGAGCCAGGACTCGACCCAGCCCGCCTCGAACATCGCGAGCATCACCTTCGCGGAGATCTTCCGGTTCTGCCCGATCTCGTACATCTTGCGAGTCACGTTGATGTCACGACCCGACGGGTAGGTGCTGCAGGCGGCCTTGGAGATTCCGGGGCTCCGCAGGCCGGTCGTCGGCGAGTAGGCGCCGACCTTGTCGTCCGTGGCAGCTGCGGATGCGGCGAAGGGGAGCAGGAGGGCGGCGGCCAGGAATGTTGACAAGCTGGCGCGGCGACGGAAGAGGACAGTCATCGGCGGGGGCTCCGGTGGCTTCGGGGGACGGGATCCTGGATGTGAATCGTGCGACACGCCGTGACAGTCGTTGACCAAAGTGGCTCTTGTGACTAAGGGACGGCTGGTACAGAGTGCCAGCCGTCCGCGCGGAAGGCAACCGTGGACGGAGCAGCGTTGCGAATGTGGAAGTATTTGTCGACCGCATCGTCAGGGACGGTCGCAGGATCTCCTCCGGGGGAACTCACCGACGCCCAGTCACGAACTCGGAGGCACGCATGACCGAACCCGCCATCAGCCGGACCTACAACCGAGTGCTGTTGAAGCTCTCCGGTGAAGTATTCGGAGGCGGGAGCATCGGCCTCGACCCGGACGTCGTCAAGGGCATTGCCGCTCAGATGGCGCAGGCCAACCGCGCCGGCGTCCAGATCGCCGTCGTCATCGGAGGAGGCAACTTCTTCCGTGGCGCCGAACTGCAGCAGCGCGGCATGGACCGGGTACGTGCCGACTACATGGGCATGCTCGGCATCGTGATGAATTGCCTTGCCCTGCAGGACTTCCTGGAGAAGGAAGGCATCGAGACTCGCGTCCAGACCGCCATCACCATGGGTCAGGTCGCCGAGTCGTACATCCCGCGTCGCGCGATCCGCCACATGGAGAAGGGCCGCTTGGTCATCTTCGGCGCCGGAATGGGCATGCCGTTCTTCTCGACCGACACGGTCGCGGTCCAGCGCGCCCTGGAGAGCCGCTGCGACGCCGTCCTGATCGCCAAGAACGGCGTCGAGGGCGTCATGACCGCCGACCCGAAGAAGGACCCGAGCGCC